>NZ_MUKA01000200.1 GCF_002150735.1 Streptomyces africanus | reverse complement strand
TGACGGAGTGTTGCCGGGGCGGCGGACCTCGGTTGGCGGCTGGGTGGTGATGGGCGCGGTGGCCGGGTGGGGGCGGCGTGCGAGGCCGGGGCGTGACGGGTGTGTGCCGGTGGCGATCGTGGCCGGGCAGGGGAGCGCCTGACCGAGCCTCGGCGCCTGCGCTGGCTCGGAGGCAGTGCTGCCGAGGCGGCGGCTGGGCGCTGTACCGGGGACGGCGTTGCCAGGGCGGCCGGTCTCGGTGATGCGGCTCGTGCCGTGTGCCGGGCGGCCCCTCGCGGGCGGTGCCCGGGGCGGCCCCTCGCGGCAGCGCCCGGCAGCGCGCGTCGGTCCGCCCGTGTCGCGTGCGGCCGGGTGCCGTTCGTCTGGCCGAGCCGGATCACCCCGTGTTACGAAGAACCATGACCGCACCCCTGGGACCCCGCGCACACCGGACGTACGACGCCGTCATCGTCGGCGGCGGCCACAACGGCCTGGTCGCCGCCGCCTACCTGGCCCGGGCCGGCCGTTCCGTGCTCGTGCTGGAGCGGCTGGACCACACCGGCGGCGCGGCCGTGTCCACCCGGCCCTTCGCCGGGGTCGACGCCCGGCTGTCGCGCTACTCGTACCTGGTCAGTCTGCTGCCGAAGAAGATCGTGCGGGACCTCGGCCTGGACTTCCGGGTCCGCACCCGGACCATCTCCTCGTACACGCCCGCCGAACGCGACGGCCGACCCACCGGGCTCCTCGTCGGCGGCGGTGAACGGCGGACCCGGGAGGCGTTCGCCCGGCTCACCGGCTCCGACCGCGAGTACCGCGCCTGGCAGGAGTTCTACGGCATGACCGGCCGCGTCGCCCGGCGGGTCTTCCCGACCCTCACCGAGCCGCTGCCCACCCGCGAGGAACTGCGCCGCCTCCTCGACGACGAGGAGGCCTGGCGGATCCTGTTCGAGGAGCCGATCGGGGTCGCCGTCGAGGAGCGCTTCACGGACGATCTGGTGCGCGGCGTTGTCCTCACCGACGCGCTCATCGGCACCTTCGCCGACGCGCACGACCCGTCACTCAAGCAGAATCGCTGCTTCCTCTACCACGTGATCGGCGGCGGCACCGGCGACTGGGACGTGCCGGTCGGCGGCATGGGCGCCCTCACCGACGCCCTGGCCGATGCGGCACGCGCCGCGGGCGCGGTCCTCGCCACCGGCCACGAGGCGCTGAGCATCGCCACGGACGGCCGCACGGCCGAGGTCACCTACCGCACGGCGGACGGCGACGGCACCGTCGCCGCCCGGCACGTCCTGGTCAACGCCTCACCGCAGACCCTGGCGGAGCTCACCGGCGACACACCCCCGGCTCCCGCCGAGGGCGCCCAGTTGAAGGTGAACATGCTGCTCACGCGGCTGCCGCGGCTGCGCGACAGCGCCGTCGACCCACGCGAGGCGTTCGCCGGCACCTTCCACATCGCCGAGGGCTACGACCAGCTGGCCACCGCCCACGCCCAGGCCGCCGCCGGTGACCTCCCGGCCGCGCCGCCCTCGGAGATCTACTGCCACTCGCTCACCGACCCGACCATCCTCGGCCCGGACCTGGCCGACCAGGGCTTCCAGACGCTCACCCTGTTCGGCCTGCACACCCCGGCCCGCCTGTTCGAGCGGGACAACGACTCCGTCCGCGAGGAACTGCTGAAGTCGACCCTCGCCCAGCTCGACGCCCACCTGGCCGAGCCCCTCGCCGACTGCCTGGCCACCGACGCGGACGGACGGCCCTGCATCGAGGCCCGGACCCCGCTCGACCTGGAGCGGGACCTCGGGCTGCCGGGCGGCAACATCTTCCACCGCGAGCTGAGCTGGCCGCACGCCCAGGACGGCACCGGCCGCTGGGGCGTGGAGACCCGGCACCCGAACGTGCTGCTGTGCGGGGCCGGCGCGGTACGCGGCGGCGGGGTGAGCGGGGTGCCGGGGCACAACGCGGCCATGGCGGTGCTCGAAAGCGGGAGCGACTGAATCACTGCCGCCTCGTGGGGCACTCCGACAGACGAAGGTATCCGTACCACCGATCGCCCCCACGCGGACGGTCGTACCAGCTACGGGAGGCTCTCATGGCCGAGCTCAGCCCGACCGACCTTCAGAAGGCCCTCAAGGGCATGGACTACCCCACGGACAAGCGGCACCTGGTGGAGCGTGCCCGCAACAACCACGCGGACGAGAAGGTCGTCAGGACCCTCGACGGCCTGAAGGAGGACCGCTTCGACGGCCCCAACGAGGTGCAGAAGGCCGTCTTCAACCAGTGACCCGACCCGCTCAGTCGGCCGACGGCGTCCACCCCACCGCTTCGATGCGCGACGCGTCCGCCGGGCGCGCCTCGTCGAAGAGGACGCCGCCGGCCGCGTCCACGCGCAGCCCGTCCACGTAGGCCCCGCGGCCGACGTACAGCCGGTCCGTCGCGTACCGCCACCGCAGGCCGAGCCGGCGCGCGGCGGGGAGGTCGGCGGTGAGCCCGTGCCAGACGCGGCCGGACCAGCCGGTCACCGAGCCGGACGGGTGCGGCCGGGGGTCCTCGCCCCGGCGGGACGTCGTGAAGGGCACCGGCTGCCAGGTCGTGCCGCCGTCGGTCGTGGCCTCCAGGACCAGCACGTCGGCCGTGGGCTCGGTGTCCCACCACAGCGCGCAGCGCAGTCGCGCCCGGCCGGACGACGTGTCGAGCGTGGGCAGGGTGAGTGTCGCGGTGGCGGATACCGCCATGCCGGAGAACCAGGCCCTGCGTCCCCGCACCGGCCGGACCGGCACGGCCCGCGCCAGGTTGTTCGCGGCGGCCACCCGAGGAGCCGACCCGGATCGCCAACTGCGCACCGGATGCACCGAGTTGCCCAGGACGACGAGGAACGAGTCGGTCGTCGGGTCGAGCACCAGCGAGGTGCCCGTGAAGCCGGTGTGCCCGGCGCTGCGCGGCGTGGCCATCGCACCCATGTACCAGTGCTGGTAGAGCTCGAAGCCGAGGCCGTGCTCGTCCCCGGGGAACGCGGTGTTGAAGTCGGTGAACATCAGCTCCACCGACGTGGGCGTCAGGATCCGCGCCCGCCCGTACACGCCGCCGTTGAGCAGCGTACGGCCGAGGACCGCGAGGTCCCAGGCGTCGGAGAACACGCCCGCGTGGCCCGCGACCCCGCCGAGGCTGAAGGCGTTCTCGTCGTGCACCTCGCCCCACACCAGGCCCCGGTCCAGCCCGGACCACGGGGCACGCGCGTCCTCCGTGGCCGCGATCCCCGGCCGCCAGGAGGCGGGCGGGTTGTAGCGGGTGCGGCGCAGACCGAGCGGCGCCGTGATCTCCTCGCGCAGGAGGACGTCGAGGGAACGGTCCGTGATCCGCTCCAGCACGAGCTGGAGCGAGATGAGGTTCAGGTCCGAGTACAGATACGCCGTGCCCGGCGCGCTGACCGGCGCCTCGTTCCAGATGAGCTGGAGCTTCTCCTCGTACGTCGGCGCGCTGTACAGGGGGATCCAGGCGCGGAAGCCCGAGGTGTGCGTGAGGAGCTGACGGATCGTGATGTCCTGCTTGCCCGCGCGCCCGAAGTCCGGCAGGTACGAGGCGACCTTCGCCTCCAGCTCCAGCCCGCCCCGCTCCATCTGCTGCACGGCCAGGATCGACGTGAACAGCTTCGACACCGATGCCAGGTCGAAGACGGTGTCCTCGGCCATGGGGATCTGCTCGCCGGCCGGGAACTCGACGCCGGTGTCGGTCTTCTCGTCGTAGGCCCGGTAGCGCACCGCCATGCCGATGGGCCGGTGCAGGGCGACGGTGCCGCCCCGTCCGGCGAGCAGGACGGCGCCCGCGTACCAGGGGTGCTTGGGGGAGGGGCCGAGAAACGCCTCGGCGTCGGTGACGAGTTGCCGCAGATGGGTGGGGAGCAGCCCGGCGCGTGCGGCCGAGCCGTGCCGCAGCGTGGGACGCCCCGTGACCGGGGCCGCCTCGGCGGGTAAGGGGGCGAGGGCCAGGGCGCCACCCAGGACCAGGGCACGTCTGCGCGTCGGCCCGCCGTTCGTCGTTGCTCTGTCTGCCGTGCCTTCGGTCACCGCGTATCCTCCCGCCGAACCGCCCTGGACGTCCCGGACAGTATGTCCCCGGGCACCGCCCATAAATCTGACGGTGCATCAGAAAACCCCTTCCATCCTCCGGATGACTCCGGCATCCTGCGCCCATGCAGACGGAGCTGAGCCAGAAACTGGGAGTCGAGCACGCCGTCTTCGGCTTCACGCCGTTCCCCGCCGTCGCCGCGGCCATCAGCCGGGCCGGCGGCTTCGGGGTGCTCGGCGCGGTCCGCTACACCGCCCCCGACGAGCTCAAACGCGACCTCGACTGGATCGAGGCGCACAGCGACGGCCGCCCGTACGGACTGGACGTCGTCATGCCGGCCAAGAAGGTCGAGGGCGTCACCGAGGCGGAGGTCGAGGCGATGATCCCCGAGGGGCACCGGCAGTTCGTCCGGGACACCCTCGCCAAACACGGTGTTCCCGAGCTCGCCGAGGGCGAGGCGTCCGGCTGGCGCATCACCGGCTGGATGGAGCAGGTCGCCCGCACCCAGCTCGACGTCGCCTTCGAGTATCCGATCCGGCTCCTCGCCAACGCCCTCGGCTCCCCGCCCGCCGACGTCATCGCCCGCGCCCACGACCAGGACGTCCTCGTCGCCGCCCTCGCTGGCAGCGCCCGGCACGCCCGCAAGCACAGGGATGCCGGGATCGACATCGTCGTCGCGCAGGGCTACGAGGCCGGCGGCCACACCGGCGAGATCGCCTCCATGGTGCTCACCCCCGAGGTCGTCGACGCCGTCGCCCCCCTGCCCGTGCTGGCCGCCGGCGGCATCGGCAGCGGACAGCAGGTGGCGGCCGCACTCACGCTCGGCGCTCAAGGTGTGTGGCTGGGCTCCCTGTGGCTGACCACCACAGAAGCGGACCTCCACTCGCCCGCCCTCACCCGCAAGCTGCTCGCGGCCGGCTCCGGCGACACCGTCCGCTCCCGCGCGCTGACCGGCAAACCCGCACGCCAGCTGCGCACCCAGTGGACCGACGCCTGGGACGACCCGGCCGGGCCCGGGCCGCTGCCCATGCCGTTGCAGGGCCTGCTGGTCGCCGAGGCCGTCTCGCGCATCCAGAAGTACGAGGTCGACCCGCTGCTCGGCACCCCGGTCGGGCAGATCGTCGGCCGGATGACCAGCGAACGCAGCGTCCAGGCCGTCTTCGACGACCTCACCCGCGGCTTCGAACAGGCCGTGGACCGCATCAACCGCATCGCCGGAAGGAGCGGCCAGTGAGCAGCAGCGTTCCCGCGGGCTTCTGGGCCCAGGCCACCGCCGACCCCGACCGCGCGGTCCTGGTCGCCCCCGACAGCGAGGAGTGGACCGCCGGCCGCCTGCACGCCGCCGCCAACCGGCTCGTCCACGGCCTGCGCGCGGCCGGGCTGGAACGCGGTGACACCTTCGCGGTGGTCCTGCCCAACGGCGTCGAGTTCCTCACCGCGTACCTGGCCGCCAGCCAGGCCGGGTTCTACCTCGTCCCCGTCAACCACCACCTGGTCGGACCGGAGATCGCGTGGATCGTCTCCGACTCCGGCGCCAAGGTCCTCCTCGCCCACGCACGCTACGCCGCCGCGGCACGCCACGCCGCCGACGAGGCAGGCCTCCCGGCCACCCACCGGTACGCCGTCGGCCCGGTCGAGGGCTTCCAACCGTACGCCGAACTCCTCGACGGACAGCCCGAGTCGGCGCCCCCCGACCGCACCCTCGGCTGGGTCATGAACTACACCTCCGGCACCACCGGCCGTCCCCGCGGCATCCGCCGCCCGCTGCCCGGCAAACCGCCGGAGGAGGCCTACCTCGGTGGTTTCCTCGGCATCTTCGGCATCCGGCCGTTCGACGACAACGTGCACCTGGTGTGCTCGCCCCTCTATCACACGGCCGTCCTCCAGTTCGCGGGCGCGTCCCTGCACATCGGCCACCGGCTGGTCCTGATGGACAAGTGGACACCCGAGGAGATGCTCCGCCTCATCGACCGCCACCGCTGCACCCACACCCACATGGTCCCCACCCAGTTCCACCGCCTGCTGGCCCTGCCCGACGAGGTGAAGGACCGCTACGACGTCTCCTCCATGCGGCACGCCATCCACGGCGCCGCGCCCTGCCCGGACCACGTGAAACGGGCCATGCTCGACTGGTGGGGCCCCTGCGTGGAGGAGTACTACGCGGCCAGCGAGGGCGGCGGCGCCTTCGCCACCGCCGAGGACTGGCTGAAGAAACCCGGCACCGTCGGCAAGGCCTGGCCCATCAGCGAACTGGCGATCTTCGACGACGACGGCAACCGGCTGCCGCCCGGCGAACTCGGCACCGTCTACATGAAGATGAACACCGGCGGCTTCTCCTACCACAAGGACGAGGCCAAGACCCGCAAGAACCGCATCGGCGACTTCTTCACCGTCGGCGACCTCGGCCACCTCGACGAGGACGGCTACCTCTTCCTGCGCGACCGCAAGATCGACCTGATCATCTCCGGCGGGGTCAACATCTACCCGGCCGAGATCGAGTCGGCCCTGCTCGCCCACCCCGCCGTCGCGGACGCCGCCGTCTTCGGCATCCCGCACGACGACTGGGGCGAGGAGGTCAAGGCCGTCGTCGAACCGGCCCCCGGCCACCGGCCCGGTCCCACCCTCGCGGCCGACCTCCTCGACCACTGCGCGCACCGGCTCGCCGGCTACAAGCGGCCCAGGAGCGTCGACTTCATCACCGAGATGCCCCGCGACCCCAACGGCAAGCTGTACAAGCGCCGCCTGCGGGAGCCGTACTGGGAGGGCCGCACCCGGCCGGTGTGACGCGACCGTAACAGGGGTGCCCCTCCCACCGGAGCGGCACCCCCTCAGCCACGGTCAGCGGCGCTCGTGCACCCGGACGACGTTCAGCTCCGGCGAGGCCAGGATGTCCTTCTCGCAGAAGCGCGACGTCACCCACTTCTCCCCGGCGTACAGCCGGGTCTGGTCGGCGTGGTGGGGCGACTTGGGGTTCGACGACTGGGAGTACGTCAACAGGGTGCGGGCCACCGGGCAGCGGCCGCCGTCCCAGCCCACCGCCTGGATGTGGCTGCTGCCGAACGGCACCTCCGTGTAGCCGCCCTGGGCCGCGTTCCACGTCGGTTCGAGCACGTTCCACACGCCGAGCCTGCCCGAGCCGCCGGGCATCGGAAGGCGCTCACCGCCACGGACGACGAACTGGTGCGCGCCGAGCGGCGCGTCGAGCGCGATGCCCGCCGCGCGCAGTTCCGCCACCGCGTCGGCGAGGGCGACGGCGAAGCCGGGCGCGTCCGTGTTCAGCGTGTTCGGCGTACGCACCGGGTCCGCCGCCGAGAACGGCACCTTCCACAACTCGGCCGCAGGCACCGCCTGTTCCAGCTTCCGCCAGAAACGGTCGAACAGCAGCGCGCCCCGGCTCCCGGTGTCCATGGTGCGGTCCCACGCCGTCAGCACCCCACAGGCCTCCGACACGTCGACGGCCTTGCCGTCACTGCCCGTGGCCGTGCCGCCCGGCAACGCGGCACACGCCCGGGCCACGTCCGTCGCGGCGAGATCACCCGCGGGCACCCGGTTGGCGAGCTGCTGCCGTTGCAGGTCGCGCACGGTCAGCCGGCCCCGGCCCGCCATCGCCGCCACGTCCTCGATCGCGCCGCGCGTGCGCAGCCCGAGCTGTGTGCCCACCGTGCCGAAGACCCGCTCGTATCCGGTGATCGGCCGGTCCGCGTTGGTCATCCACGCGGTGCCGTTGGAGTTCTCCGCGTACGGCGCGTCCTTGAGCGTCGGCATCCGCGCCGGGCCGAAGATGCCCGGCGCGACCGCGTCGGGATCGCTGCCGAGAGCGCAGTCGCCGCGCGAGCCGTCGAGGATCGCGATACCGGACGCCGGGTACGTGGTCCGGCCCAGCGCCGTCGAACAGCGCTCCGCCAACGCGTCGGTGATACGCGGAAGGACCTGGGACTGGGTGAAGAGGGAATGCCCCGCGCGGTCGGCGGCGATCGTGTTCACCCAGGGGAGGCCCTGGTGCCGGGCGAGGGACGCGAGGACGTCGTCCGTGCTGCGCGCCTTGCCGAAGCCGAGCGAGGTGTCGGCGAAGCGGAGGTTCGCGGCGTTCGGGTCGTGCAGGGCGTACGCCGTCGTGCTCGTCCACGGCAACGGGACCTGAGAGCTGAGGGAGGTGACGACCGGGCCGTAGCGGGTCCACCACTGGGTGCGTGTCACCGGCGCGCCGTCCTTCACCGCGACCGTCACGGTCCGCTTCCTCATCCGCTCCGGCTCGCCGTCCACGAGGTACGTCGTGGGATCGGCCGGATCCAGCGTCAGCTGGTGGACGTTGGCCGGGACACCGGTCGCTACGGTGTGGCTCCACGCCACATGTGCGTTGAAGCCGATGGAGACCGCCGGGATGCCGAGCAGAGAGCCACCCGAGACGTTCAGCTCGCCGGGGATCGTCTGCTGCGACTGCCAGAACCGTCGCCCGCCCTGCCACGGGTAGTGCGGATTGCCCAGCAGCAGACCGCTGCCGTTCGCGGTGGTGTCACCGCGGAAGGCGACCGCGTTGGAGCCCATGCCGGGGTCGCCCCACAGCTCGTCGGCCGCCTTCGCCACGGCCTTCGCGTCCGGAGTGCGGGAGGACGGGGCGGGGGTGCCGGTCCCGGTCGGTGGCTGGGCGGCCGTGATCGTGTCCACGAAGCGCCCCTCGCCGGAGATCGAGGCGAGGGCGAGTCCGCGGGCGGCCACATCCAGCTCGGTGACCGGACGGACCCAGGCGGCGCCCGCACAGGCGGGATCCGTGATCTTCTTCTGCTTCAGCCAGGCGTTGTACCCGGCCGCCCAGCCGCGCATCAGGTCCCGGACCTCACGGCTCGGGCCCACGGGGGCGGGCTCTGCGAGCAGCTTCTTCACCGTACGGGCCTCGCGGACCCCGCGGAAGTACAGATCACTGGCGAGATTCGTCCTGGCCCCGGAGAGGGAGCCGTCGGCGGCCGTGCCGGCGCCGAAGTGCCGGGAGCGCTCGCCCCGCAGTGTCACGAACCCGTCGGCGAGCGTGCAGACCTCGTCGGCGGCCTGGGCCCAGCCCGTACCGAAGCCCAGGTCGGCGTAGTTCTTCGCCTGGATGTGCGGGATGCCGTACTCGGTGTAGCGGATGACGGCGGACAGGCCGTCGCGGGACGGGTGCGGCTCCGCCCGTCCCGGGCCAGGGGCGGCGGCCGCGGGTAACGCGGACGCGGCCGTGAACAGGGCCGTGGCCCCGAGAACGAGTCGTCTCAGGCGGCTGCGCATCGTGCCCTCCAACATCTGTGAGGGAGAGGAGACTTGAAGGTACGGATGTGCCGCGTGCGCACATCAGTACCATCACCTCGGACGCCTTCGGCCGCGGCAGGGTTGAGCCGGTCGGTCCTTGACCTCGCCCGGCGCTGAACCGAGGATCAGGTGTCATGACGACGCCCGGACACGGCAGCACGGTCGACGGAGTCCTGCGACGCAGCGCCCGGCGCACCCCGGCGCGCGTCGCGCTGGAGTACGGCGACCGCACCTGGACGTACGACGAACTGGACACCGCCGTCTCCCGCGCGGCGAGCGTCCTCCTCGGCCAGGGGCTGTCCCCGGGCGACCGGGTGGGCGCGTACGGCCACAACTCCGACGCCTACCTGATCGCCTTCCTGGCCTGCGCCCGCGCGGGCCTGGTGCACGTCCCCGTCAACCAGAACCTGACCGGCGACGACCTGGCCTACATCGTCGGCCAGTCCGGCAGCTCCCTGGTCCTCGCCGACCCGGACCTCTCCGCGCGACTTCCCGATGGCGTGCGGACGTTGCCCCTGCGCGACGCCGACGACTCACTCCTCGCCCGGCTCGCCGGGGCGCCCCCGTACGACGGCCCCGAGCCGCGCACCGAGGACCTGGTGCAACTGCTGTACACATCCGGGACGACCGCCCTGCCCAAGGGCGCGATGATGACGCACCGGGCCCTGGTGCACGAGTACCTGAGCGCGATCACCGCCCTCGACCTCAGCGCGGGCGACCGTCCCGTGCACGCGCTGCCCCTCTACCACTCGGCGCAGATGCACGTCTTCCTGCTGCCCTACCTCGCGGTCGGCGCGACGAACATCATCCTCGACGCGCCCGACGGCGACCGGCTCTTCGACCTGGTCGAAGCGGGCCGCGTGGACAGCCTGTTCGCCCCGCCCACCGTCTGGATCGCGCTGTCCAACCGCCCCGACTTCGCGATCCGCGACCTGAGCGGCCTGCGCAAGGCGTACTACGGGGCGTCGATCATGCCGGTCCCCGTACTGGAACGGCTGCGCGAACGCCTGCCGGAACTGGCCTTCTACAACTGTTTCGGACAGAGCGAGATCGGCCCCCTGGCCACCGTCCTCGCGCCCGACGAACACAAGGGGCGCATGGACTCCTGCGGACGCCCGGTGCTGTTCGTCGACGCGCGGGTCGTCGACGAGGACGGCAAGGACGTGCCGGACGGCACCCCCGGCGAGATCGTCTACCGCTCTCCGCAACTGTGCGAGGGCTACTGGGACAAGCCCGAGGAGACCGCCGAGGCCTTCCGCGACGGCTGGTTCCGCTCCGGCGACCTCGCCGTACGGGACGCGCACGGTTACTTCACGATCGTCGACCGGGTGAAGGACGTCATCAACTCCGGTGGTGTACTGGTCGCTTCACGCCAGGTCGAGGACGCCCTCTACACCCATCCCCAGGTCGCCGAGGCCGCGGTCGTGGGCCTGCCCGACGAACGCTGGATCGAGGCCGTCACGGCCGTCGTCGTTCCCCGCGGCGAGGTCACCGAGGCGGAACTCATCGCCCACACCCGCGAGAAGCTCACCCCCTTCAAGGCCCCGAAGCGGGTGGTGTTCACGGAGAGCCTCCCGCGCAACGCCAGCGGGAAGATCCTCAAGCGGGAGCTCAGGAAGAGCCTCGGAGACGAGCCGGGACCCGCGGCCTCGGACGGCTGACGCCGCGCGGCCCGTTCGGTGAAACCCGTTGTGCCGAAGAGCGTGAGGGCGTGAGGATCGACGCCATGCCGATCTTCACAGCCCCGGACGGAACCCGGCTCGCCTGTCACGTACACGGTACGGGCGAGCCGCTGGTCGTGCTGCCCGGCGGACCCATGCGCGCGTCCGCCTACCTCGGGAACCTGGGCGGACTCGACGCCCACCGGCAGCTGGTCTTCCTCGACCTGCGCGGCACGGGGGAGTCCGAGGCACCGGCGGATCCGGCCACGTACCGCTGCGACCGGCTCGTGGACGACGTCGAGGCGCTGCGCCGCCACCTGGGCCTGGAGCGGATGGACGTGCTCGCGCACTCGGCGGGCGGCAGTCTCGCCATGCTGTACGCGGCCCGGTATCCGGACCGGCTGGGACGGCTGGCGCTCATCACCGCCACCCCGTGGGCCCTGGGCCTGCCGGCGACGGCCGAGGACCGGCTGGCGGCGGCGCGGCTGCGCACGTCGGAACCCTGGTTCGCCGAGGCGTTCGGGGCGTTCGAGGCCTGGCTGTCCGGCACGGGTGGCTTCGACCCCGTGTTCGTCCCGTTCTTCTACGGCCGTTGGGACGACGCCGCCCGGGCCCACGCCGAGCGCGAGGAGGACGAGACCAATGACGACGCGGCCGACCGCTACGGGGCGGACGGCGCCTACGACCCGGACGCGACGCGGGCCGCGCTCGCCCGCGTCACCGCCCCCGTGCTCGTCCTCGCCGGTGAGGTGGACGGCGGTCCGCGCCCCGCCCTGGCCCGTCGCGCCGCCGACGTCTTCCCGGCGGCCGAGTTCGTGGTGCAGCCGGGCGGGGGACACTACCCGTGGCTGGACGACCCGGAGTGGTTCGTGCGACGCGTCGCAGACTTCTTCCGCGCACAGGACTGAGATCCTCTGCTGTCCGCAGAGCGGGCCCGGTCCGAGGCCCTCACCCCGCTACCGTGCCCGCATGGAAACCGAACCGCGCACCGTACGGGCGAACGGCATCACCCAGGCCTACCGCGTCTGGGGGCCGGACGACGCGCCGCCCGTCGTGCTCCTGCACGCCCGCGGGGCCGACGGCGCCGACTGGACGGAGATCGCCCCCGCGCTGGCCACCGGGCCCCGCCGGGTGTACGCCCCCGACCTGCGCGGGCACGGCCGCAGTGACTGGCCCGGCGGATACGCCTACGAGGCCATGCGCGACGACGTGCTCGCCTTCCTCGGCGCGCTCGGCATCGCCCGCGCCGACGTCGTGGGCCACTCGCTCGGCGGCGCCGTCGCCTGCCTGCTCGCCCAGCACAGCCCGCGGCTCGTACAGCGGCTCGTCCTGGAGGACGTACCCGCGCCGATTCCGCTGGATCCGCCGCGCCCGCCCGCCGAACATCCGGGCGGGGACCTGCCGTACGACTGGGCGATGATCCTCGCCACCGACGCACAGCGCAACGCCCCGAATCCCGTGTGGTGGGACCACATGGGGCGGATCACCATGCCCACGCTGCTCATCGGTGGCGGACCGACGAGCCTGATCCCCCAGGAGCAGCTCGACGCCCTCGCCGAGCTGCTTCCCGATGCCCGGCGCGTCACCATCGACGCCGGGCATCTCGTGCACGAGGCACGGCCCGAGGAGTTCCTCGCGGCCGTGGCGGAGTTCCTCAGCCCTGCGGACCGTACGCCGTCATGAAACGGTCGCGGAACGTGTCCATGCCCCACCGGGGGGCGCCCGGGGCCGGCTTGAGGCCGTCGGTCCAGCCCCAGTCGGCGACCCGGTCCAGGACCTTCTTGTCGTGGGCGACGATCGTGACCGGCACGTCCTTGCCGGTGTCCCCGGCGGTGACCGTCGGCACCGGCTGGTGGTCGCCGAGGAAGACCAGCACCGTGTCGTCGTCGCCGTAGCGCTCGACCCACTCGGTCAGGCTGCGGATCGAGTACTCGATGGCCTTGCGGTACTCGGCGCGCACCTTCTCCGGGTCCTTCCAGACCTCCGTGGGGTTGGTGCCCTCCTTCTTGATCCGGTGGAACACCGAACCGTCGCCGAGGTCGTCCCAGTCGATCATGTGGGCGATGGGGGACCAGGGGTTGTGGCTGGAGGCCAGGATGATCTCCGCCATGATCGGCTCACGGTCCTTCTTGCCGTGCTCCAGGCGCTGGAACGCCTCCATGCTGAACTGGTCGGGCACGGGCGTCCAGCTGAAGTACGGGCCCTGGTAGCCGAGGTGCTCGGAGTCGTAGATGTGGTCCAGGCCGAAGTACTTCCCCTCCGGCCAGGCGCGCCGCACGCCCGGCACGATGCCGACGGTCCGCCAGGCGCCCGTCTTCCCGAAGTACTTGGTCAGCGTCATGCGGTCGCTGGTGGTCAGGCTGCGGTACCGCTGCTGGTTCTTGATCCACAGACCCGACAGGAAGGTCGAGTGGGCGAGCCAGCTGCCCGCGCCCGTCACCGGCGACTGCAACCAGCCGCTGCGCGATTCGAACCCGGCGGCCTTCAGCCGGCCGGTGCCCTCCTTCAGCACGGCGTCGGTCTGCTTCGCCATCGCCGGGTCGTCGATCGCGACGCGGCCGTAGCTCTCGATGAAGGTGAACAGGACGTCCTTGCCGCGCAGGCCGGTGAGCAACTGGTCCGGCGGCGACTTCGCGAAGGCGTCCACGGCGGCCTGCTTCTGGAAGACCCGCGCGTCCTTCAGACCCGCGCGCACCTGGTCCACGCGGTTGCCGAGGAACTCCGCGTTGCCCTTGGTGGCGATCGGCACGGTGCCGACCTGCACGCCCAGGGTCATACAAGTGATCCACGCCGTACCGAGGATCAGTGTCGTCCGGGCGGCGACGGGACGGTGCCGGACCATCAGGTTCGTCAGCCGCACCACGGCGAGCGTCGTGAGGACCAGCACCGCGACGAGCAGCACGATCACCCCGGTCACGGCCAGCACCTCGCCGGTACGGCCGAACGTCTCCCTCAGGAATTCCGTGCCGTTCTCGATCAGGATCCAGTCCAGGACCAGATCGAAGGGCCGGGCCAGCACCTGGTAGAAGCCCATGTCGACGCACTTCAGCACCGTGACCAGCCCGAGGAACACGCCGGAGACGACCGCCATGATCCGCCGGGGCCGCGGCGGCAGCGCGAGCAGCAGACCCGCGAGCAGTACGCCCTCGGCGGGGATGCGGAGGAACGAGGCGAACTCGATCCGCTCGATCCGGTTCGGCAGCAGCAGCGCGACGACCACGAGCACACCGGCCAGCACGGTCGTGCCGACGCTCAGGGCGCGTGACGCGCGTGGATTCCTAGCCCGCCATACGCGCCATACGCGCCATACGCGCCATTCGCGCCGAGGGGCGTGTTCCTGGGTGGGGGCCGGTGCGGCCACATCCGTATCCGCGTCGCCGCCGTCCCGGGGCTCCGTCTCGGCTGACGCGGCTTCCGTCCCGACGGCCGCGGGCTCGGTGCCGTCGTCCGCCGGGTCGGCAGCGGCGGTGTCGACTTCCGTGTCGGTGTCGGGCAGGTGGCGAGACGGCGTGTGGTGCGACACGCGGAGGTTCCTTCCGTACATGGCCAGGTCCGGCGCGGCGGACCTGGTTCGTAAGGCCAGGTCCGTCATGGTCCGTACGGCCGCCCGTCACCGCCTGTTCAACGAGGAAGGTCAACCGCGCGCAAAGAGTACGCCGGGAGCCAGAAAGGTCAGAACGTTCCGGCGGTGCGGCGCAGTTCCCTCCGCGTCGGCCGTGGCTGCCGGCTCAGCCGCACGGGTCGTGGTACTGGAGGTCGGGGAAGGCCTTCGTCCAGACACCGCGCGGGACGGTGCCGGGCCGCACCGCGCAGAGCAGTCCCGCCAGCCGGTCGGGATCCGTGGGCAGCAGGACGAGTTGGCCGCCGAGCCCGGCGGTGAGGCCGGGGCCGGTGGAGAGGACGAGGTCGTCTCCGTTCGGGCCGACCTGTCGCACGGAGAAGCCGCCGATTCCCTCCGTGACGGCGGGGACGTCGTAGATCAGCTCGAAGCCGCCGGTGTGCGGGGTGTCCGACGACGCGTCGGCCGTGAAGGCCCAGACGGCGAGATCACGGGCGCCGGTCTCCTCCTGCCAGGCGGCGACCACCCCGCCCTGCCGCGAGTCACCCGCCATGACGCCCTCCATGAGGAAGTGTGAGCCGGGCAGGCCGACCGGCGGGTCCTCGCTGCCGCTGGTCGCGGGCCCGTCGAGGTCCCACACGCGGGGCTGCCCGATCTTGGCGGGCAGTGTCACCACGAAGCGGTGGTCCAGGACGGCGAAGGTGACAGTGGTCCGCTGACGGTCGACGGTCACGTCGTCCGTGAGCTTGTGGGCCGTCGCCGACGGCGACAGCCGGTAGACCGCCAGACGTTCGTCGGCCCTGAGGCCCTTTGCCGGCTTCACCAGCAGCAAGGCCTGCTGCTTCCCCTCCTGCGGCACGGCACCATAGGCGGAGCCCGGCACCTTCTGCCCCCGGCGGGGGCTTCCCGGCCGGTCGATGTTCCACAACTGCGTGCTTTCGTCGGACAGGACCGCGAGGACGTCCGGCGCGGTGAACACCGGCGTGAGGGTGCCCTCGGTGTCCACCGGCACCGATCCGGTGCGACGCGGCCGGTCGGGGCGGCTGACGTCCCAGATGACCAAAGGGCCGTCCTCACCGGTCTGGAGAGCCAGGCGGCCGCCGTCCGCTGAGACGGCGGTGGGACCGTCCGTTCCCGTGAAGACGTGCAGGAGTTCGGGCCGGCCGCCGGACACGTCCCACAGGCCGGTCCGCCGGCCGTCCAGATCTCGGGACAGGAAGAGCCTCCCGCCCGGCAGGAAGGCGACGGACCGCCACGGCGCGGGCAACGTGCCCACCTTCCGGGGTGTCGTCCCGGTCAGCCGCCAGATGGTGCTGGGTTTCGGATCGTCGTCGTCGGTGGCGAAAAGCCGATGTTCCGGTGCGAAGGCGTTGCCAGGGTTGAGACGTCCTCCGCTGGTGTAGGCCCCGTCCACACTGTGCGGAGGCGGGCTCCACAGATGGACCCCGCCCTTCTCGTCACCGGTTACCACGCCCCGCCCGTCCGGCCGGTAGGCCACGGCGGCCAGTGGCACACTGCCGGGCAGCACTTCGCCCCTGTAGAAGCGATCCGATGCCCAGGCGCCGACGCTGGCGAGGTTCTGGTACAACCACGCGTTGCCGTCCGTGGAGCCGGCCGCGACGAGGTGGCGGCCGTCCGGGGAACGGGCGATCTGCCAGTAGAGGCCGTCAGCGGCATTGCCGTCGCCACTGAGTCCCTCAGGTGTCTTCACCTGATCCGGGTCGGACACGTCGAGCGTCACGATGCCGCGGCTGGGCAGGGCGGTGGTCAGCGACCGGCCGTCGGCACTGAAGACCGCCGCGGTGGCCGATCTCCGCAGTGTTGTGCGCAGCCGGGGCCTGGTGGGATCGGCGGTGTCCCAGAGCTGGACCCGGTCCCGTCCCCCGGGCTTGGTGGCCGCGGCCGTGACGGCGAGCAGCTTCCCGTCGGGCCGCCACGCGACCGTTATCAGGTCGCGGGAGTCGTCGGACATCCGCACCGAATGCGGAACCGGAGACGCCGGATTCCGCAGGTCCCACAGCACCATGCGGCCCCGGGGCAGCGGAACGGCCAGTGTCGTGCCGTCCGCGCTGAGAGCGGGCCGGTACGGCCGGTCGAGACCCTCGGTGGTCGCGCGGGCCGTGCGACGAGGGCGGTCGACATGACGAAGGTCGTAGACCTGGAGCTCCTTGACGGTCTGGACGTACAGGTGGCGGCCGTCGGGCGCCCAGAAGACGGACGAGTTCGCACCGATGCGGATCACCGGGCCAGGACGAGGACGGTACGGGTCGCCGGTGTGCCACAGCCGCACCGTGCCGTCCCGGCCGGAGCCGGCCAGCACCGCGCCGTCCGGGCGGTAGGCGACGGAGAAGACACCCTTGGTGTGTCCCGCGAGCCTCGTGTGGACGGGGGCCAGGGCGGAGCGCACCAGACTGGCTTTCGCCTCCTCGGTGGGCGAGGTCCGGTACGCGGTCAGGCTCAGGTCGAGCGCGGCCGCCGGGTCCTGGGCGCGGAGCACGTCGGCCTGGGCCGCGATTCGCTCGGAGGCCAGGACGGCGGCCTGTTCCCGGGACTTGGCGCGTTCCGTGTAGGCGAGTGTCCCGACGACGGTGAGGAGGAGGGCGAGAGCGAGGACGCCGCCGGTCAGCAGGGCGCGGGTGAGTTTGCGCCGGCGGTCGGCCCGCAGGCTGCTGTGCAGGAACTCCCGTTCAAGGGCGGTGAGGACAGGGGGTGCGTCGCCGCCGGTGTCCTCGTCCGTGGTGACAGCCTCCGACGCGGGCGGATTCGGGGGGACTTCGGGCGGCGTCCGGCGGGCGGGCAGATGCTTCGCGGTGTCCGGCCCGTCGCCCGGCCCGGCCCAGGCGCGGACCGCGGACAGGCGGTTGCCGGTGTACAGGTAGTCCCGGTGGCGGTGGCCGGCGTCCCAGGCGTGGGCGGCCTCGGTCAGTTGCTGCCGGGCGAGCAGGCGGGCGCGGGCGCCCAGGATCCAGGTGCGCAGGTCGGTCCAGGCGTACAGCAGTGCCTCGTGGGCGATGCGCAAGCCGTCCCGGTCCAGCGTGATGAGGCTCTTCTCCCGGAGCAACTCGCAGACGACCCGGAGACGTTCCCGCTCGTCAGGGCCGTGTGCCGCCAGCACGTCCTCGAAGGTGACGCGCCGCGCGACGGGTTCGCCGGTGGGAGTGAGGTGCACGAGGCTGAGCAGCAGCGTCCGCAGCGATCGGCGTTCGGCCGGGGTGAGGCTGTCGTGCAGGGTCCTGCACGACTCCGTGACCGCGTTCCAGATGCCGCCCGTGGCCTGGTAGCCGGCCAGAGTCATCCTGGCGCCCGAACGGTTCACCCAGGTCCGCTGCAGAGCATGCGCCAGGAGCGGCAGTGCGGCGGCCGGCCGCTCCTCGACGGGTGTGTCCCCGTCCGGTCGTCGCAGGTCCGACAGGATGCGGTCGACCAGTCCGGGCTCCAGGTCCAGTCCGCTCCGCTCGGCGGGACCCTCGATGGCGTCCCTGAGCGCTTGGCCGTCCAGAGGGGCACAGTGCACCGGAGAGGTGGAGGAGAGGGCGGCGCGCAGTCCGGGGTCGGCGAGGCATTCGCCGTAGAAGTCGGCTCTGACGGCGAGCACGATCCGGGGACGGGCGTCGTACGGCCCGGACCGATCACCGTCGGCGCTGCCGGACACCAGACGGAGGAAGGCCGTCCGCTCGGCTTTCGCCGCAGTGGTGAAGACCTCTTCGAACTGGTCGATCACCAGCACTCGAGGGACGGCGGCCGCGGGGCGACGGGCCTGCTCGTGGTCGCCCCGCGCGTTCGCCGGCGGGGCGGGGAAGCGCCCGGCGGCCAGCTCCGCCAGCACCGTGTCCGGCCGCAGTCCGGTCGCCTCGGCCCATTGGCTCGCCAACGACTGCAGCGGGGTCTTGCCGGGCGACAACATCCGTAAGACGGGCCAGGTGCGTGTCCGTCCCCTCGCGTGGTGATGGTCCAGCCGGGCGAGCAGCCCGGCCCCGAGGAGGGAGGACTTGCCCGAGCCGGAGGCTCCTATGACGATGACGGGCCGGCGCTCCGCGGCCGGCGCCTCGACCGCTTCGCTCAGTTGGTCCAGTTCACGGTCCCGGCCGAAGAACCAGGTGCTCTCCTTCGGCCCGAGCGGCCTCATGCCGAAGTAGGGGCACGGCAGCGGGGCCGGCGGGTCGGCGGCGGGCGGACCGGGGAACCGGTAGGCACGGTTGGGCGCGATGACGAGTCCGCCGAGGGTTCCCTCGCTGGACACGTGGGGGCGGGTGGTGTCGTCCGACTTCTCTTCGATGCCGCGGTGGAGCCGTTCCAGGGTGAGCATCGGCGGCCCGGCCGGGTCGCCGTCACGCAGCAGGCTGATGAGCTTGCCGCCGAAGAGCGTGTGCCGTTGCCCCTTAGGAGCGAAGGACGGGGCGTAGGACGACGCCGAGGCGAGGAGGAAGCTGCCGGACGGGCGGACCTGGACGTAGGGACCGACGGCGCCCGAGCCGTGCGGCACCTGGGAGATGCCGGAGAAGCAGCAGTCCAGGATGACGACACTACCGAACGGTGCCTCCTCCAGCAGGCCCTTGACGGTCTCGTACGGGACTGCCGCGGCGACTCGCTGGGCGTCCATGGACCAATGGGTCGCGAGGTACAGCTTGTTGCCCGGTCCCAGCAGCCCGTGCCCGACGTGACAGAAGAGCACGACGCCGTCGGCCTCTTCGCATGCCTGGGTGACTGCCTCGACGACGGCCTCCGGGCCGGCGTCGGAGGGCACCCGCAGGACATGGTCCGGGGGCATCCCGCAGAGTTCGTGGAGCAGTTGCGCCAGGTCGTCGAGGGTGGTGTCGACCCCGGGCAGGTCGGCCAGGCGCGAGCCGTTCCGGTGACGCCCGGTGCCGATGAGCACGGCGCGGGCGCCGGCGAGGGAGAGCCCGGATCCGGCCGGGTCCGGATGCACCTGTCCCGGGGCCGTCACAGGGCGGGTGTCCCGCCGTCCGGGCCCGTGCCCGGCGGGCGGATGGGGTCGGTCGGGGCGGTGGCCGACCGGTGCGCCGGGTCGGGCGCCGGATCCAACTGGGCGGCGAGTTGGCTGACGAGCGCCTCCACCTGTAGGGGGTCCATCGAGCGCACCTGGGTGGACGTCACGCTGATCTGTGTTCCGTCGGGCCGGGTCAGGGTCACCGACTGGTCGCCCTTCCGGCTCTGCACCCAGGCGATGACGGCGCCGGCCAGCACGCTCGCCACACCGCCCGGGGCCAGCAGCGCGAGCAGGGCGTCCGCGGCGAGCCCCATGGTGCCCGGGGGCGGCGGCGCGGAGGCGTCCGCCCGTGTCACGCGGCCGCGCAGGCGGGGTTGTGCGGTGAGCCACCGCCGCAGGTCGTGCACGTCCGCGGTGCTTGTCGTCTCTACGGTGACGTGGATCTCCACTGCCATTCCCCACCCGGAGCAAGTGCCAACGTGTCACAAGATGATAAGCGCGGCACGATTTCCTGCAGTGAACCACCGGCGAGGTGGCATCCGGGAGTTGCCCGCCTTCACCACAGGCCGGATCGCCCGGCTCGGCCGACACGGCCCGCGCCATGACCGGTCGCGGTCGGTCGACGGGAGCCGGAAAGCCGGCCGGAGACAGCGGACGTCCCTCAGGTGACGACCCGGATCGGCGAAGGCGGCCCGATCGCTTCCAGGGTGCGGGGGTTGGTCGGCCCACCGTCGTCCATGGCGTCAGCGGTCCGCGGCCACCGCCACCTCCCGCGCCCAGCGATAGTCCGCCTTGCCGCTCGGCGACCGCTGGACCGACTCCGTGATCACCAGCTGCCGCGGGATCTTGTACCCGGCCAGCCGGTCCCGGCAGTGGTTCTGGATGTCGTGCAGGGACGGGCGCGCCGCACCCTCCCGCAACTGCACCACCGCCGCCACATGGTGGCCCCACTGCGGGTCCGGCACCCCGGCCACCAGCGCGTCGTAGACGTCCGGGTGGGACTTGAGTGCCTGCTCGACCTCCTCCGGGTACACCTTCTCGCCGCCGGTGTTGATGCACTGCGAGCCACGGCCCAGGACGGTGACCACGCCCTCCTCGTCGACGGTGGCCATGTCGCCGAGCAGCACCCAGCGCTCGCCGTCCTTCTCGAAGAAGGTGGCGGCGGTCTTGGCCGGGTCGTTGTAGTAGCCGAGCGGCACATGTCCGCACTGGGCGATCCGGCCCACCTCGCCGGCCGCCACCGGTTCGTACGTGGCCGGGTCCACCACCTGCGTACGGGCGTTGACCCGCACCCGGAAGCCGCGCTCGGGCCCCGAGTCCTCGGTCGCCGTCCCGTTGAAACCGGACTCCGAGGAGCCGAAGTTGTTCAGCAGCATGGCGTTCGGCACCAGCTCCCGGAACTGCCGGCGCACCGTGTCCGACATGATCGCGCCGGACGACGACACACTGAACAGCGACGAGCGGTCGATGTGCCGCAGCGGACCGCTCAGCGCGTCGATCAGCGGCCGCAGCATCGCGTCCCCCACCAGCGAGATGCTGCTGACCTTCTCCTTCTCCACCGTCCGCAGCACCTCCTCGGGCACGAACTTGCGGTGGATCACCACCCGTTGCCCGAAGTTGAAGCCGATGAACGCCGTGAGGGTGGAGGTGCCGTGCATCAGCGGCGCCGTGGGGAAGAAGGTGATCCCCGCGCCGCCGGCCGCGACCCGCTCGGCAAGTTCCTGAGGCTTCTTCACCGGTTCACCGGTCGGCGCGCCCCCGCCCAGCCCCGCGAAGAACAGGTCCTCCTGGCGCCACATCACGCCCTTGGGCATGCCGGTCGTACCGCCGGTGTAGATGACGAACAGGTCATCGCCCGAGCGGGCAGGGAAGCCCCGCGCGGGCGACCCCGCGGCCTCCACATGGGCGAACTCCACACAGGGCACCTCGGCGGCCCCCGGTGCCGGAACACCCACCCGGATCAGATGCCGCAGCCGCTCCGCCCGGGGCCGCGCCGCCGCCACCCGGTCCGAGAACTCCGCGTCGAAGACCAGCGCCACCAGATCCGCGTCCCGGTAGAGGTACACCAACTCCTCTTCCACGTACCGGTAGTTGACGTTGACCGGGACGATCCGGGCCTTCAGGCAGCCCAGTACCGTCTGGAGGTACTCCACGCCGTTGTAGAGGTGCAGCCCGAGGTGCTCACCGGGCCGCATCCCGCTGTCGAGCAGATGGTGACCGACCCGGTTGGCCGCCGCGTCCAGCTCCGCGTACGTCAGACGGCGCTGCGCGCCCGTGCCCGGATGGTCGACGTACACCAGCGCCTCACGGTCGGGAACCACGTCGACGACCGACTCGAACAGGTCGGCAAGGTTGTACTCCACCGCTCCTCCTGACCCCGGGACGTGCCTGGCATCGGACGGTTCGCCGGTCATCAGAGCAAAGGGCGCTCCAACTGTGAAGGGCCCGCGCGAAGAAATCTGACTACCTGTCAGGAAACCCTTGAAGTGCCACCCTCCCTACTGCAACCTGTTCTCGTTCCACGAGAGGGGAGTTGGCCATGGGTGGGACGGAACACCTCACCGTGCAGCGCGAAGGCGCCACACTGGTGCTCACGCTCAACAGGCCCGATGTCAGGAACGCGCTCTCGCTGCCGATGCTCGTCGGCCTCTACGACGGCTGGCTGGAGGCCGACGCGGACGACTCGGTCCGCTCGATCGTGTTCACCGGCGCGGGCGGCTCGTTCTGCTCGGGCATGGACCTCAAGGCCCTCGCCGGCAACGGCATGGCGGGCGAGGAGTACCGCGAACGGCTCAAGGCCGACCCCGACCTGCACTGGAAGGCGATGCTGCGCCACCATCGCCCGCGCAAGCCGGTGATCGCGGCCGTCGAGGGCCACTGCGTCGCGGGCGGCACCGAGATGCTCCAGGGCACCGACATCCGCGTCGCCGGGGAGTCCGCGACCTTCGGCCTGTTCGAGGTGAGGCGCGGCCTGTTCCCCATCGGCGGCTCCACGGTCCGGCTGCCACGCCAGATCCCGCGCACCCATGCCCTGGAGATGCTCCTCACCGGCCGCCCCTACAGCGCCCGCGAGGCCGCCGCCATCGGCCTGGTCGGCCATGTCGTCCCCGACGGCACGGCGCTCACCAAGGCACTGGAGATCGCCGAACGGATCAACGCCTGCGGCCCGCTGGCCGTCGAGGCCGTCAAGGCCTCCGTCTACGAGACCGCCGAGATGACCGAGTCCGACGGTCTCGCGGCCGAACTCACCCGCGGCTGGCCGGTCTTCGACACCGCCGACGCCAAGGAGGGTGCCCGCGCCTTCGCGGAGAAGCGACCGCCCGTCTACAAGCGCGCCTGACCGAAGGAGCCCTGCGGCATGCTCGAAGTCCTCAAAGCCCCTCTCGTCGTCGAGTTCCCCTTCACCCGCTCCCTCGGCCCCGTCCAGAGCGCCTTCCTGACCGGTCTGCGCGAAGGCGTCGTCCTCGGCGTCCGCACCGGCGACGGCCGCGTCCTCGTCCCGCCCGCCGAGTACGACCCCGTCACCGCCGAGGAGATCCGCGACCTCGTCGAGGTCGCCCCCACCGGCACGGTCACCACCTGGGCCTGGAACCACGCCCCCCGCCGCGGTCAGCCCCTCGCCACCCCCTTCGCCTGGGCCCTGGTCCGCCTCGACGGCGCCGACACCGCCCTGCTGCACGCCCTCGACGCGCCAGGCCCCGACGCCGTGCACACCGGCATGCGCGTCCGCATCCGCTGGGCGGCGGAACGCACCGGGGCCATCACGGACATCGCCTGCTTCGAGCCGTACGACGGCGACCCGCCCCAACTGACAGGAAACACCGGGCAGTTCGCAAATCCGGTGTCCGGTATCGTCGCCGCCGCCCGCCTCGACTACACCTACTCACCCGGGCGCGCCCAGACCGCCTACATTCACGCCCTCGGCGACCGGCGGATCGTCGGCGAGCGCTGCCCGTCCTGCCGGAAGGTCTACGTCCCGCCGAGGGGTGCGTGCCCCACATGTGGGTTGGCCACATCCGAACCGGTCGAGGTGGGGCCGCGCGGCACAGTGACCACGTTCTGCATCGTCAACATCAAGGCGAAAAACCTTGACATCGAGGTGCCCTACGTCTACGCCCACATCGCCCTCGACGGCGCGGACCTCGCCCTGCACGGCCGGATCGGCGGCATCCCGTACGACGAGGTCCGCATGGGGCTGCGCGTCGAGCCCGTGTGGACCGAGGGCGGCCGCTATCCCGACCACTACCGACCCACGGGCGAACCCGACGCGGACTACGACACCTACAAGGAGCTGCTGTGACGAGCGCACCGGGGGACCGCGAGATCGCCGTCGTCGCCTTCGCCCAGACCGTCCACCGGCGCACCAGCGACGAGTCCTCCGAGGTGGAGATGCTCATGCCGGTGCTGCACGAGGTCCTCGACCGGACCGGCATGAAGACCGCCGACATCGACTTCACCTGCTCCGGCTCCAGCGACTACCTCGCCGGCCGCGCCTTCTCCTTCACCCTCGCCCTCGACGGGGTCGGCGCCTGGCCGCCCCTCTCCGAGTCGCACGTCGAGATGGACGGCGCCTGGGCCCTGTACGAGGCCTGGACCAAACTCCTCACCGGCGACGCCGACACCGCCCTGGTCTACGCGTACGGCAAGTCCTCGCCCGGCTCGGTCCGCGACGTCCTCACCCGCCAGCTCGACCCGTACTACGTCGCACCCCTGTGGCCCGACGCCGTCGCGCTCGCCGCCCTCCAGGCGCAGGCCCTCATCGACGCCGGCGATACGGACGAACCGGCGCTCGCGGCCGTCGCCGCCCGGAACCGGGAGGCGGCGACCGCCAACCCGCACGCGCAGCTCAAGGGGCCGGTCCCGCAGGGCGACCACCTCGTACGGCCGCTGCGCACCGGCGACTGCCCGCCCATCGGCGACGGGGCCGCCGCCGTGATCCTCGCGGCGGGCGACCGGGCCCGCGACCTGTGCGCACGGCCCGCCTGGATCCGCGGCATCGACCACCGCATCGAGGCCCACGGCCTCGGCGTGCGCGATCTGACCGACTCGCCGTCGACCCGCCTGGCCGCCGAGCGGGCCGGCGCCTTCGAACGGCCCGTCGACACCGCCGAGCTGCATGCGCCCTTCACCGCCCAGGAGATCGTCCTGCGCAAGGCCCTCCGCCTCGACGACGGCGTCGTCGTCAATCCCTCCGGCGGTGCCCTCGCCGCCAACCCGATCATGGCCGCCGGTCTGATCCGCATCGGCGAGGCCGCCGCCCGCATCCACCGCGGCGCGTCCGACCGCGCCCTCGCCCACGCCACCTCCGGCCCCTGCCTCCAGCAGAACCTGGTCGCCGTCCTCGAAGGGGAGCCCCGATGAGCAAGGAGCCCGTGGCCGTCGTCGGCGTCGGCCAGACCAAGCACGTCGCGGCACGCCGGGACGTGTCGATCGCCGGACTCGTCCGGGAGGCGGCCCGCCGGGCCCTGGACGACGCCGAGCTGACCTGGGCAGACATCGACGCCGTCGTGATCGGCAAGGCGCCCGACTTCTTCGAGGGCGTCATGATGCCCGAGCTCTACCTCGCCGACGCCCTCGGCGCCGTCGGCAAGCCCATGCTCCGGGTGCACACCGCCGGCTCGGTCGGCGGCTCCACCGCCCTCGTCGCCGCGAACCTCGTCGCTTCCCGCGTCCACGGCACCGTCCTCACCCTCGCCTTCGAGAAACAGTCCGAGTCGAACGCGATGTGGGGCCTGTCCCTGCCCATTCCCTTCCAGCAGCCCCTGCTGGCAGGAGCCGGCGGGTTCTTCGCCCCGCACGTCCGCGCCTACATGCGGCGCAGCGGCGCCCCCGAGACGATCGGTGCGCTCGTCGCCTACAAGGACCGCCGCAACGCCCTGAAGAACCCCTACGCCCACCTGCACGAGCAGGACATCACCCTCGACAAGGTCATGGCCTCGCCCATGCTGTGGGACCCGATCCGCTACTCGGAGACCTGCCCCTCCTCCGACGGCGCCTGCGCCATGATCCTCACCGACCGCGCCGGAGCCGCCCGGGCACCGCGACCGCCCGCCTGGATGCTCGGCGGGGCGATGCGCAGCGAACCGACCCTCTTCGCCGGCAAGGACTTCGTCTCCCCGCAGGCCGGCCAGGACTGCGCGGCCGACGTCTACCGGCAGGCCGGGATCACCGACCCCCGCCGCGAGATCGACGGCGCCGAGATCTACGTCCCGTTCTCCTGGTACGAGCCGATGTGGCTGGAGAACCTCGGCTTCGCCGGTGAGGGCGAAGGGTGGAAGCTCACCGAGGCGGGCGTGACCGAACTCGACGGGGACCTGCCCGTGAACATGTCGGGCGGTGTGCTGTCCACCAACCCCATCGGCGCCTCCGGCATGATCCGCTTCGCGGAGGCCGCGCTCCAGGTGCGCGGACAGGCCGGGGAACACCAGGTGGACGGCGCCCGCAGGGTCCTCGGGCACGCCTACGGCGGCGGCTCGCAGTTCTTCTCCATGTGGCTGGTGGGAGCCGAGCCCCCAGAGTCCTGAAAGGTCCCCCTCAAGTGCTCTGTCGGCCGTGGGGCACGATCGCTAGGCTGGCCGCGGACGACGAACCGGGAGGAGCACGGACGTGGCCGAGACCACCACCCAGCAGCGCCCGCTCACGGGCTGGGACAAGCCGGAGCTGGACCTCACCAACGCACAGTGGCAGTCCAGCAGCCGGGGGCGGGGGGATGTCCAGATCGCCTTCGTCGAGGGCTTCATCGCCATGCGGAACAGTGCCCGCCCCGAGAGTCCCTCCCTGATCTTCACACCCGCCGAGTGGGGCGCGTTCGTGTCGGGAGCGCGGGAAGGGGAGTTCGACCTCACCTGACGCGACGCCGCGCGACCTCGACCGCGGCACCCCGTGAACCGTCCCGGACCGGCCGTGACCCCACGGCCGATCCGGGGGTGTTCCGCCCGCATTTCCGGACACGCGACCTGCGACGTCCTCCCGGGGCCCGCGCCTGAGCCAGGCTGGCCCCTTGAGGCACGCTCGGATCCGGGAAGGCGAGGAACCCATGAGCACCCTGCCGGTCATCGCGGCGGTCGATGGTTCGGACAGCAGCCTGCGCGCCCTGGAGTGGGCCCTCGACGCGGCCCTCCGGCGTTCGGCACCCCTGCGTGCGGTGCATGTACGCCAGTACGCCCACTGGGCGCAGCCCGAGGTGCTCGCCGCCGGACCGCCGGACCCGCAGGCCGACCCGGTGCTCGACCGGGTCCGCGAACATGTGGAGAGCCTCTCCGCCCCGCCGCACGTGGAGTACGTCGGACTGGAGGGCGCGCCCGGCGCCGTCCTGCCCGAACTGGGCTCTTCCGCCCAGCTGCTGGTCCTCGGCTCCCGGGGCCGAGGCGGCTTCGCCAGCCTGCTGCTCGGCTCCAACGGCCTGGCCGCCGCCCGTGACGCCGAGTGCCCCGTCGTGGTGGTGCCCCGGCCCGGACGCGACGTCCCCGGCGAGGCGCCGTCGGGTCCCGGACCGCGCGTGGTCGTGGGCCTGAAGGTGGACGGTCCCGACGAGGCCACGCTCGAGTTCGCCTTCGCCGAGGCCGCCCGGCGCGGCGCCCGGCTCCAGGCGGTCGCCGCCTACCCGTGGCCCGCGCAGCCCTGGATGACGCCCGGCGACATGCCTCCGCCGATCGTCGACCAGGACGTCATCGAGGACGAGACCCGGGTCCTCGCCGAGGGCTTCCTCGCCCCGTACCGCGAACGGCACCCCGACGTCCCGGCCGAGACGGTCCCGTCGGCCGGGGACGCCGCCGGACACCTCGTGGCGGCGTCCCCGGGCGCCGACCTCGTCGTCGTGGGCCGTCACCGGCGGCACCTGCTGGCACCCGCCCGCATGATGGGCTCGGTCACCCACGCCGTCCTGCTGCACGCCGCGAGCCCCGTCGCGGTGGTCCCGCCGGCACCGCCGGAGGACTGACACGAGGTAATGGATACGGGCAGTCCTATCATTAGGCCCATGCGGGAACCGATCAGCAGGGACGCCCGGCTCGCCCTGGACCTGGCCCTCACCGTCCGGCACGACGGCAACGGCGGTGTCGCCGACGACCTGACCGACCCGGCAGGCCTGACCGCCTGGGTCCGGGCACACCCCGAGGTCCTGCCGGACGCCGGCCGTTCCGTCGCCGGCGCCGCGCAGCTCGCCGCCGTACGGGACCTGCGTGACGCCGTCCGCGCCCTCTTCGCCCATGCCGTGCGGCCCGGTGAGCCGAGCCCCGCCGACGCGGCCCGTCTCCTGCCCGTACCCGAGGCCGTACGGCGCCTCAACGAGGCCGCCGCCCGCACCCCCACCGTGCCCGTCCTGAACTGGCCCGAGGGGACCGGACCCGACGTCCGTCACCAGCCCGCACACGGCGGCGACGACCTGGCGTCCGCCCTCGCGCACGCCGTGATCGCGTTCCTCGCGAGCCCCGAGCGCGACCGGCTGCGGGCCTGCCACGCACCCCGCTGCGTCCGGTACTTCCTCAAGAACCACCCGCGCCAGGAGTGGTGCACACCGTCCTGCGGCAACCGCGCCCGGGTGGCCCGCCACCACCAACGGCACCGGACGACGGCTTGAGGACGCTCCCGGGCTCGATCGGGTCGTCGCCCGGGCGGCGCTTCGCAGGCCGGGCCACGTACCATGGCGGCATGTCGTTCCTCCGCCGCCGCAGCGCCACGCCCGCCGGGCCCGACTTCGACGTACTGGCCATGGACCCGGGCGACTGGCCCGGCAACCTCGGTGCGGGACTGCTGCCCGCGCCCGACGGCACCTGCCAGGGCGTCTTCCTGCGTTACGACCTGTTCGGCGGCCGCGGCCCCGCGATGATCATCGGCAACCTGCCGGAGGGCTCCCCGGCCCGCGAGGTCCCCGAGGGACAGGTCCCCTTCGAGGTGGGGCAACTGCTGCTGGCACTGGAGAACGACGAGGAGGTCACCGTCGTCGGCACCGAGGACGTGCCGGTGATGCAGGGCGACAACCTCCTGATCGTGCGCCGCGTCAAGCTCTCCGAGGGCCGCATCTCCTGCGTGCAGTTCGACCGCAGCGACAACGTCCTGGTGACCATCGCCGCCTGGGACCGCCCCATCACGGACGACCTGTACGCCCTCCTCAAGCCACTGCCCGCGGAGCTGTTCCAGCAGGACTGAGCCGACGGGCGGCACCGCCGCACACACGAAGGGGCCGCTGTGCGCCTGGCCAGGCACACAGCGGCCCCTTCGTCCCCGTCAGCGAGTGCCGACCGCCGCGCGCACGGCCCGCCGGGCCATCTGGCAGTCGTCGTGCAGCCGCCGCAGCAGCAGCCGCTGCTCCTCGCCGGACGGCGCAGCACCAGGGTGGGCCGGACCCGGTGCCGCCGGGGTCGCGTCGTGCATCGAACGCTGCACGGCCGTCTCGTACGTCCGGATCTCCCGGGTCAGCACCAGCATCAGGTTCACCAGGAAGGCATCCCTGGACGCCGGGCCCGCCGACTGGGCGATCTGGCTGATCTGGCGACGGGCCACCGGTGCGTCCCCGAGCACCGACCACAGCGTCGCCAGGTCGTACCCCGGCAGATACCAGCCCGCGTGCTCCCAGTCCACCAGCACTGGACCGGCCGGTGACAGGAGGATGTTCGACAGCAGTGCGTCGCCGTGGCAGAACTGGCCCATGCTCTGCCGCCCGGCCGCCTGCGCGATGCCGTGCAGCAGTTTCTGGAGATCACCCAGGTCCCGGTCGGTGAGCAGGCCCAGCTCGTGGTACCGCGAGATCCGGGCCGCGTAGTCCAGCGGGGCGTCGAACGTGCCCGTCGGCGGCCGCCAGGCGTTCAGCCGGCAGATCGCGCCGAGTGCCGCCCTGATGTCCGCCCGCGGCGGCGCCTCGGCCGGGTGCCGCTGGAGCGCGGCCACCCGCCCCGGCATCCGCTCGATCACCAGGGTGCAGTTGTCCGGGTCCGCCGCGATCAGTCTCGGCACCCGCACCGGAGGGCGGTGCCGGACGAACGAGCGGTACGCCGCTATCTCGTGGCGGATCCGCTCGGCCCAGGCGGGGGAGTGGTCCAGTAAACACTTGGCGACGGCCGAG
The DNA here is from genome assembly GCF_002150735.1 of Streptomyces africanus. GTDB lineage: Bacteria > Actinomycetota > Actinomycetes > Streptomycetales > Streptomycetaceae > Streptomyces > Streptomyces africanus. The sequence goes on along the minus strand of NZ_MUKA01000200.1, from coordinate 9,144 downwards.
CTGCGACCGGTCGTGCCGACCAGGAGCACGGACCGCCCGCTGCGGCGCAGGACCTGCACCGGGGCGAACTCCGGGCAGATGCGGTGCACCGACGCGATCGCCGTGCGCAACTGCGCGCCCTGGGGGCCGGACAAGTCGAGTCTCCCGCTGAGCGGTTGGGTGCCGAGTACCGCGCCGCGCCGTGCCCTGCCCGCACCGAGCACGGGGGCCGCCGGCCGCGCGGGGGCGAGGTAGGGGCCGCTGTCCGTGGGACGGGGGTGCAGCGACCGGGGCGGTGCGGACACGGAGGACGATGCTGCGTACATGGGCGAAACAGATCCCTTCGTGTGCCTGCGACGACAGCGCACCACCCGGCCCGGACTCCCGGGAGCACCCTGGGGAATGTCCCTGCGGCGACCGGGTCGGGGTGGCGCGTTCCTACCTGACACCCGATGACCAGTGGCACACCATCTGGCGCACCCTGGCGAACCCTGGCGAATAGTCGCCCGGCAAGTCTCCCCGGGCTACTGTCAACTCAGCCGAGAACCTGGGGGCTTGACGTGAGCGGACAACCCAACACCCGGCTCGCGGACCTGTTCGGCCTGGCCGGCTGGTCCAAGGGCGAACTCGCGAGGCTGGTCAACCGGAAGGCGGCGGCCATGGGCCACCCCCAGCTGGCGACCGACACCTCCCGGGTGCGGCGGTGGATCGACATGGGAGAGATCCCGCGCGATCCCGTGCCGCGGGTGATGGCGGCTCTGTTCACCGAGCGTCTCGGCCGTGTCGTGACCATAGAGGACCTCGGTCTGGTCCGGCACGGGCGTGCGGGGAAGCGGCAGGGCGGCGGGAGTGCGGAGTCTCCCGACGGAGTGCCGTGGGCGCCCGAGCGGACCGCCGCGGTCCTCACCGAATTCACGGGAATGGACCTCATGCTCAACCGACGCGGCTTGGTGGGCGCGGGCGCCGCGCTCGCCGCGGGATCCGCACTCAGCAGCGCCATGTACGACTGGCTGCACACCGACCCTGCCCTGGTTGCCGACGCTCCCGACCCCGACCATCCCCTGCACGCCGACCCCGCTGGGTTCGACCGCTACGAGGCCGCCCCCATCGGGTCGCAGGAGATCGAGGAACTGGAGCGCTCGGTCGAGGTGTTCCGCGCCTGGGACGCGGCCCGCGGCGGCGGGCTCCAGCGCAAGGCCGTGGTGGGCCAGCTCAACGAGGTGGGCGGCATGCTCGCCTACCGTCACCCACCCCATCTCCAGCGGCGCCTGTGGGGCGTCGCCGCCAACCTGGCCGTCCTCGCGGGCTGGATGTCACACGACGTCGGTCTGGAGCCCACGGCCCAGAAGTACTTCGTCATCGCCGCGCACGCGGCCAGAGAGGGCGGGGACCGGCCCCGAGCGGGCGAGGCACTCTCCCGTGCGGCCCGCCAGATGGTCCACCTGGGCAAGCCGGACGAGGCCCTGGACCTGATGAAGCTCGCCACGTCCGGCTCCGGCGACGAGGTACTGCCCCGCACCCGGGCGATGCTCTGCACCATCGAGGCCTGGGCGCAGGCCTCCATGGGCAAGGGCCAGGCCATGCGCCGCACGCTCGGGCAGGCCGAGGACCTGTTCGTCTCCGACAAGGCCGACGTACCACCGCCGGACTGGATGCAGACCTTCAAGGAGGAGGACCTCTACGGCATGCAGGCCCTGGCCTACCGCACGCTCGCGGAGTTCGAGCCGGGCGCGGCCGCGCACGCCCAGCACTACGCGGAGAAGGCGCTCGCCCTGCGGGTCGACGGCCGGCAGCGGTCGAAGATCTTCGACTATCTGTCGATGGCCTCGGCGTGCTTCATCGCGGACGACCCCGAACAGGCCGACCGGTACGCGCGACTTGCGCTGGTGTCGATGGGCTCCAACTCCTCCCACCGCACCTGGGACCGGCTGCGCCAGATGTACCGGCTCACCGCCCAGTACGCCGGTTACCCGAAGATCCAGGAGCTGCGGGAGGAGATCGAGTTCGCCCTGCCGAAGACGAAGGGCCGGGGCGGCAACCACGCACCGGCCTGAGTTTCCTATGACGTGACCCTGGCGACGAGCACGCAGGCGTTGTCCGCGCGCTCGCCCTCGCCGAACTCCTGGACCACCGTCCGCAGACAGTCCTCTGCACCGGCGGTCCCGGTCAGCCGCGGCGCCAGGTCGAGGAGGAGGTTCGCGGCCGCCGTTCCGGTGTGCCCGGGTACCAGCCCGTCGGTGTGCAGAAGCAGCAGATCGCCCACCTGGAGGGTCTCTTCGGCCTGCCCGTAGACGGCGCCGGAGGTGGCGCCGAGCAGGACGCCGTCCGGTGCGTTCAGCACACACCCCGTTCCGTCGCGGAACAGCAGCGGGGCGGGGTGTCCGGCCTGTGCCCACACCAGGGTGCGGGTCGCGGGGCGGTAGCGGCAGCAGACGGCGCTGCCCAGGGCGGGTTGCACGGTGGCGTCGAGTAACTGGTTCAGCCAGGCCATCAGCCGGCCGGGCGGGGCGCCGGCCATCGCCATGCCACGCACGGCGCCGAGCAGCATCGTCATGTTCGACGTGACGCCGACGCCGTGTCCGGTGAGGTCGCCGACGCTGAGCAGGGTCTCGCCGTCGGCCAGTTCCAGCGCGTCGTACCAGTCACCGCCGATCAGCGTGTGCGTGGACGCCGGCAGGCGCCGGGCCGCGAGGTCGAGGGCCCTGGGGCCCCGGTGCGGGAGCCGCAGGGAGCCGAGCCACGGCGGCAGCACCGCCTCCTGCAACTCGGCCGCGAGCCGGTGCTCGGTCCGCGCGTCCCGCCGCCGGTCCGGGAGCGAGTCACGGGTCTCGCTCACCACCCGCTGGCTGCGGCGCAGTTCGCTGACGTCCCGCAGTACGGCCCACATCGAGGCGGTGCTGCCGTCGGTGTCGAGCACCGGTTCGCCCATCATGTGCACGGTCCGGACGTCGCCGCCCCGGCGTGCGATGCGGAACTCGCCGTCGATGGGCCGGGCGTCGACGAGGCAGTTCGTCACCATCGCCGTCAGCTTCGGCCGGTCCTCGTCGAGCACCAGGGACGGCAGCTCGTCGAGGGTGAGCGGGGGAGCGGCGGGGTCGCGGCCCAGGATCTCGTACAGCTCCCCGGACCAACTGGCCTCGTCCGTCAGCAGGTTCCACTCGGCACTGCCGACCCGGCTGAGCAGTGAGCCGGGTTCAGGGGGCGCCGTGGGCTGGGGGCCGTCCCGCAGCTGGGCCAGGTGCTCGTCGAGGTCGTTGAGCTGGTGCAGGGCCAGGTCGTACAGGGCGCGCTGCCAGCGTCCCTGGGGGTGGTCCGCTTCTGCTCCCTCGGCGTCGCGCCGCACGGCGTCCACGTCGCCCTTGAGCCGGCGCGTCTGCGATATCAGCGCGTCGACCGAGCCGCGTCCGGGCGGCTCGGCGGCTGGGCGGTCCGCGGAGAGGTGGGACGGCATGACGCACTCCGATGCGGGGACGGTACGACCAAGGCGGACGGAGGGACCGGTTACGACTGTCGCACAGCCCGCGACGCCCTGTAAGGGATTTGGCAACACACGATACGGTGGTGCTTCTGGCATATGCCACAGTCTCACGGAGTTACTCCGAGGTAGGTGCGGAGCGGGCCCTCCGGAGGATCAAGTCGTAGATTACACAGGGGGTTTGACGGTCCGTCGGGAAGGCGTCGCCCGGCTGCCGCGTGTGTTCGACGGTCCTGTGTTCGAGGACTTCAGTACCGCAGGACGCCGGCGATGCCCTCCGCCTCGCCGAGTGCGCCGTCCGGGACGAAGCGGACGTCGGCTCCGGTCTCCAGGCACTGCTCGACGATCTCGTCCACGATGTCCTCGCGGGACTCGCTGCCGGCATCCTCGGCGAGGATCAGATGGTCCCCGGCGTCGCTGACCGTCACGCGGAAGTTCTCCTCGACGGCCAGCAGCCGGACGCGCCCGTCCCGGGCGCTCTGCCAGAGTTCGTCGACACCGGCGGCGAATTCCCGTCGCCCGCGGGCCGTTTCGAGGGCGCGGGTCACGGCGTCCGTGTCCCTGCGGGCCTCCGTCTCGATCACCGGCTGGATGGCCTGCCACACGGACTCGGGTGTCCCGTGCGCGAGGCCGCCGTGCGGGACGTGCACCGCTCCCTTGGTGGCGGCGCCGACCTCGTCCAGGAGGGCGAGGGCGGGCGGTGGGCCGGTGACGTACAGCGGTCGCGGGTGCTCGCGCAGGACGGTGCTCATCGCGGTGTCGGTCTCGCGCAGGAACTGGCGGGTGCGCTCCTCCCGGAAGGCGCTCGGCAGGTCTCCGATCCGCTCCTGCCGTTCCGGGTCGAAGTTCTCCACGCGGCGGGTCAGCGGGAAGCCGTCGGCGCGCTGCTCGGAGACGCGGTCGACGCCGCCGTTCCACAGGGTCGCGCGGTCGGCGGAGAGCGACAGCACCCAGAACGGCCGGTCCGCCGTCTGGGCGGAGACCAGGTTGCGGGTGAGGAAGGTGTCCGAGAGCACCACACGTTCGGGCACGGACCGGGCGAGCGACCACACCTGGTGCTCACCGGAGGCGGCGAAGATCACCAGGCCGTCCTCGGCGTGCGTCAGATCGACCTCGGACAGGGCCTGGTCGAGACGGCGGGCGACCTCGGCCCGCCGCTCGCGGCCGACCGCCGGATCGGCCTCCAGCTGCCGCTTGGCCTCGGCCACCGCATTGCGCAGCCGGACCTGGTCCTGGGTCTTGTGGGGATCGCGCCGGTGGGTCGGCGTCAGCACGGAGACCGCGGGATACGGGCGCGGGCGCCGCAGCTCGGCAAGGGTCGCGGGACTCAGAACGTGCTCCATGACAGAACGATAGAGCGGATTCACCCTTAGGGCATTCGGGGCAATCGGTACCCGCCCGGCGGGGTGTCGTCGCCCCGGAGTTGGGGAAGTTTTTGCCGCTGGCCGATTTCCGACGGGGGGTTCCCGGTCGCGCAGCGGATCCGCGGATATTGCGCGTGCAAAGTGCGGCTTGATTTGAGGGGTGGCCGGGCCTGCTCGAGGCGCCGGTGAGTTGACCCGTGACCGCGGGTGTAACACGCTCGAAATATAGATGGCTCATACAACTGATTTGCGGGAGGTATGTATATGTGCGGCATCACCGGCTGGGTCTCCTTCGACCGCGACCTGAGTGCCGAGGCGGCGACCCTGGACGCGATGACCGAGACGATGGCCTGCCGCGGCCCGGACGACCGCGGCGTCTGGACCGAGGGACCCGCCGGCCTCGGGCACCGCAGGCTCGCGATCATCGACCTGCCCGGCGGCCGCCAGCCCATGACCGCCGCCACCCCGCACGGCACCGTCGCCCTGGTCTACTCGGGCGAGGCCTACAACTTCACCGAACTGCGCGGCGAGCTCACCGCCCGCGGCCACCGCTTCACCACCGACTCCGACACCGAGGTCGTCCTGCGCGGCTACCTCGAATGGGGCGACGCCGTCGCCGAGCGCCTGAACGGCATGTACGCCTTCGCCGTATGGGACGGCCGCACCGACCGGCTCCTGCTGATCCGCGACCGCATGGGCATCAAGCCCCTCTACTACCACCCCACGCCCGACGGCGTCCTGTTCGGCTCCGAGCCCAAGGCGATCCTCGCCAACCCGCTGGCCCGCCGGCGTGTCGGCCTCGACGGTCTGCGCGAGCTGTTCAGCATGGTCAAGACCCCTGGACACGCCGTGTGGGAGGGCATGCGCGAGGTCGAGCCCGGCACCGTCGTCACCGTCGACCGCTCGGGCGTGCGCCAGCGCGCCTACTGGGAGCTGCGCACGCGGCCCCACACCGACGACCGCGACACCACCATCGCCACCGTCCGCTCGCTCCTCGACGACATCGTGCGCCGCCAGCTCGTCGCCGACGTACCCCGCTGCACCCTGCTCTCCGGCGGTCTCGACTCCTCCGCCATGACGGCGCTCGCCGCGCGGCAGCTCGCCGCGCACGGTGAACGGGTCCGCAGCTTCGCCGTCGACTTCGCGGGCCAGGCCGACAACTTCGTCGCCGACGACCTGCGCGGCACCCCCGACACCCCCTTCGTGCACGACGTGGCCCGGGACGCCGGCACCGATCACCAGGACATCGTGCTGGACGCGGAGGCCCTCGCCGACCCCGGCGTACGGGAGAAGGTGATCAGGGCCCGCGACCTGCCGGCCGGCCTCGGCGACATGGACGCCTCGCTCTACCTGCTCTTCCGGGCCATCCGCGAACGGTCCACGGTGGCCCTGTCCGGCGAGTCCGCCGACGAGGTCTTCGGCGGCTACCAGCAGTTCTTCGACGAGGAGGCCCGCCGGGCCGACACCTTCCCCTGGCTGGTGAGCCTCGGCCGGCACTTCGGCGACGACGCCGACGTCCTGCGCCCGGAGCTGGTCAAGGCGCTGGACCTGGAGTCGTACGTCGCCGACAGCTACCGCTCAGCCGTCGCCGGTGTGCAGCGCCTCGACGGCGAGAGCGACTTCGAGTTCCGGATGCGGCAGATCAGCAACCTGCACCTGACCCGGTTCGTACGGATCCTGCTCGACCGCAAGGACCGCGCCAGCATGGCCGTCGGCCTGGAGGTCCGGGTGCCGTTCTGCGACCACCGGCTCGTCGAGTACGTCTACAACGCGCCCTGGGCGCTGAAGTCCTTCGACGGCCGTGAGAAGAGCCTGCTCAGGGAGGCGACCGCGGACCTGATCCCCCGGTCCGTGTACGACCGGGTCAAGAGCCCCTACCCGTCCACGCAGGACCCGAAGTACGCGGTGGCCCTGCGGAACCAGGCGAAGGACCTCCTGGCGCGGCCGGACCACCCGGTCTTCGACCTCGTCGACCCCGAGCGGCTCCGGCAGGCCGCACACCGCGACACGCCCGTGAGCAGCCAGGCCGCACGCCGGGGCCTGGAGCGGGCCCTCGACCTGGCGATGTGGCTGGACCTCTACGCACCCGAGGTCTCACTCGGCTGACCGGGGATCCGTGGCCGCACCGGCTCACTCGGTGTCGTGGTCGGAGCCGCAGGAGCTGCCGTCCGGCGGGAGCGTGCCGTACAGCAGGAACGCGTCGACCTTGCGGTGCACGCACTTGGAGGAGCCGTAGCCGGTGTGGCCCTCGCCCCGGTTGTCGAGCACCACGGCCGACGACCCGAGCCGCTCGGCCGTCTCCACCGTCCAGCGGTACGGCGTGGCCGGGTCGCCCCGGGTGCCGACGAGGAGCATCCGCGGAGTGTCGAGGTCCTTGACCTCCTCGCGGATGAAGTCGGTGCCCTTGGGGCGGCCGTAGCACATCAGCACCTGGGTGAGCCGGTACCGGCCGAAGACCGGCGACGCCCGCTCGTACCGGGCGCGCAGCCGGCCGAGGTCCCTGCCGACCTGCTCGGCGGCGGGGCGGTCGGGATCGTCCGCGCAGTTCACCGCCATCAGCGCCGCCGGCAGGTTGTCCAGGGGCACGTCCTGCGGGTCGGTGAGCCCGCGGTGCGCCGCCCGCCACGGCGGGTGGGCGACGCCCCCGGACGCGAAGGCCTCCAGGCGGCTGGTGTCGCCGTCCTCGAGCAGCTGTGCGACGGCCCGCTGGAGGGAGGGCCACAGCTCCCTGCTGAACAGCCCCTGCGCGAGGGCGCCCACGAAGTCCTGGCCGGAGAACGCCTCGCCGAAGTCGGTCGGCACCGGGTCCCGGTCGAGCGACTCGACCACCTTGACGACGTGCTCCCTGGCCTCCCGCGGGTTCTGTCCGAACGGGCAGGCGATGTCCTGCGTGCACCAGACGAGGAAATTCTCCAGCGCGGTCTGCTGCCCCTGTGCGCTCACCACACCCTGCTCGGACAGCGGCTCGGTGAGCGTGTCGACGCCGTCCAGCACCATCCTGCCGACCTTGCCGGGGAACTGGGCCGCGTACACCGCGCCGAGCCGGCTGCCGTAGGAGAAGCCGAGGTAGTTGAGCTTGGCGTCGCCGAGCGCGTCGCGTATGACGTCCAGGTCGCGGGCGGCGTTCACCGTGCCGATGTGGCGCAGGACGGGGCCGGAGTGCTCGGTGCACTCGGCCGCCGCGTCGCGCAGCTTTTCGAGAACGGCCTGCGGGTCGGCCACGGCCGCGTCGCCGTCCGTCGCGTCCAGCGGGTCGTCGGGGGCGTTGCCGCAGCTGACCGGCGAGGAGCGGCCGACGCCCCGGGGGTCGAAGCCGACCACGTCGTAGCCGTTCGTCAGGCCCATGAAGTCCTTGCCGGCCATGGCGAGTTGGCCCACGCCCTGACCGCCCGGGCCGCCGAAGTTCAGCAGCACCGAGCCCCGGGACTTTCCCGTGGCCCGGTAGCGGGCCAGGGCGAGATCGAGCGTCCCTTTCCCGGGCCGGGCGTAGTCGAGGGGGACGGTGACCTTGCCGCACTGGAGGTCCTTCGGCATGTCCTCGCCCTCGCACGCCGACCACCTGACCTCCTGGTCGTAGAAGCGCGCCAGGCCCGGCGCGGGGCCGTCCGCGGCCGGCAGCCCCGCACCCAGCAGGGCCAGCCCGGCCACGCAGGGGACCGCGCAGCGCCTCAGCGAGGAGCGCGTGGACAGCTTGGCCAGCATCGATGCCTCCAGGGGGCGCCCCACAGCGGACCGGGGAGCGGCGCCCTCGCTCACCATAAGCGGGCACCGGAAGCGGCGCCTCCGGACGGGCGGGCGGGGGCGGAGTGCCCTGTCGTGCGCGGCTGCCTCGCACATACGAAGGGTTTTACCGCTAGTTCGACAACCGGGCCGCTCGATGGAGTGAAAGGCCGATAAGCCATAACTCGGATCGGCCGTCCGCGTTTTATCTCGTGCGGGTGAGTGCCCGCGACGATGTCTGGAAGGCAGGGAACCTATGAATCGGGTTACCCGAAACGGTGTGATCGCCGTCGCGGCCGCCTCGGGCGCGATGGCCCTGACCGTCCCCGCGTACGCCGGTTCCGGAGCGGAGGGCTCGGCGGCCGGTTCGCCCGGGGTGGTCTCCGGCAACACCGTCCAGCTGCCGGTGCACGTTCCGGTGAACGTGTGCGGGAACACCGTGAACGTGGTGGGGCTCCTCAATCCCGCCGCGGGCAACAGCTGCGCGAACAAGGACGACCGCCGGGCCGGCCGGCCCGGCGGTCGTCCTTGTTCGCGCAGCTGTTGCCCGCGGCGGGATTGAGGAGCCCCACCACGTTCACGCTGTTCCCGCACACGTTCACCGGA
>NZ_MUKA01000199.1 GCF_002150735.1 Streptomyces africanus | reverse complement strand
GACGGCCTTCGCGCCGTTCTCACAGAACTCGGCGGGCCGGCGGTGACCGCTCGGCTCCGGCCAGGCGCAGCCCGGGCAGTCGAATCCGTGCACCTGATTGACCCGGGCCAGGGTCCGCGCGGTGCGCACGACGCCCATATCGGATACCGCCCGCTGCAGAGCGACGGCCACCGCCCGGACCCCGGCCGCCTGCTCCTTCGGCGGAGTCACGGTCAGTTCGGACTCGTCGATATCGTCGGCCGGGGCGTTGCGGTGCATACCGACCATTGTGATCCACCTTCGTGGGCGGGGCCCGCCCTGGTTCCGGAGTCGCCGCGCGGGGGGTCACAAGGGCTCGACCGAGGCGCCGTAGTCAGGCGGATCCGCCATGGTAGGTCAGGACCTGCTCGCTGATGCGGATCCGGCCGCCGGGCGGGAGCTCGGTCGGGGACTGGCTGATCCGGGTCCAGCGCGGTTCGCCGGGCGTGGAGACGAAGGTTCCGGCGGCGGTTCCGGCGTCGCGGAGGAAGACCTTGCCCGAGTCGACCGAGAGGTAGGCGTGGACCCGGGAGATGTGGCGATCGCGCTGCAGGACCAGGGGAGCGGCGGTTTTGCGGCGTACCGATTCGTCGACCGAGGGGCCGCGGCCGATGACGTAGGCGCGGTCCAGCGGGTAGGCGGTACCGTCCTCGGCCACCAGGGTCGGCGGGGCCGGATGGGTTTGTTCGGCGCTGGGCGCGGCGCGGGTGTGCGGTTGGGGCCGGGCCGGTTCCTTCCGCAGGCGGATCGGTTCGGGATCCGCGCGCCCGGGCGCCGGCGCGGCCGACCACGCGCGGGTGCCGGGCAGTGGTTCCGCGGCGGGGGCTTCGGCGAGCCCGGTGCGGGGCCCGGAGTGCGATTCGGATACCGGCTCGCTCGCGGCCAGCCCGGCCGGTGCCGTCGCGACGGGTTCGTAGGCGGCCGCCGCTTTCTTCGCCGGGGTGGCGGCCCGGTTCCCGGTACTGCGGCGCACCGCGGCCTTGATGACGAACCCCCCGCCGGGCACCACCCCCGCGCGGAGATCGGTGCGCGGATACGGGGTGATCCGGCCGTCGGCTCCGGGGCCCACGGTCAGGGTGCGCACCGGGTCGCGCACGATCTCGTCCACCCAGGTGAAGGCGCGGGCGCCGACGAGCCGCCGGGAGCCCTCGGCGCCGGAGATCATCGCCGATACCGGGCCGCGCAGCAGAACGAGGGTGCCGTCGGCGGTGGGCGCGACGAGCCCGAACGGGGGCGGCTCCGAACCGGTCCCGAAGACGACCGCGGCGAGCCGCTGTGCGATGGCTGCCCCGGGATGCTCGGCGTCCGCCACGGCTTCGACCGCGCCGAGTATCCGCTCGGTGGACGCATTGGCGCCCACGAGATAGATCACGACATCACCGAACCGCGCGACCAGGCCCTCGCCCGGTGCGATCCCGATAGTGGACGTATCAACGCGCACCCGCGGCTCCTTCCTGGCGCACCACCGGATCCAGCATAGATGCGAATCCGTTACCCGGCTTATGAGATGGTGACGACGGATCGCCGGGGTGAGCGGGGGGACCACCTCGCCGCACGGAACAGAGAGTAGGGACCGTCATGCCGCTCAGCGCACCGGAAGAACGCACCGCGGTGGCCGCTGCCGGGCTATCGGCCGGGCAGCCGGCACTGTCGTACGTCCGGCGGGCAGGTGCGGCGTGATCCGGGCGGCGAGCGCCGCGGATATCCCGGTGCTGCAGGAGATCGAGGTGCGGGCGGGGCAGCCGTTCGCCGCGGTGGGGATGGACGCGGTCGCCGGTGACGAACCGCTGTCGGCCGAGGTGCTGGGCGAATTCGTCCTGGACGATCGCGCCTGGGTCTGGGAGGGCACGGATCGTGGCCCGGTGGGATATCTCATCGCGAGCATCATCGACGGGAACGCCCATATCGACCAGGTGTCGGTCCTGCCCGAATATCGTGGGGCGGGAATCGGCCGGCGCCTGATCGACTGCGCGGTGCGCTGGGCCGCCGACCACCGGTTGCCCGCGATAACGCTCACCACGTTCACCGAGGTGCCGTGGAACGGACCGTATTACCGGCGGCTGGGTTTCCGCTATCTCGATCCGGCCGCGGAGACCCCGCAACTGCACGCCTTGCGGGCCGCCGAGATCGCGCACGGTCTCGACCGCTGGCCCCGGTCGTGTATGTGGGCCGCGGTCGAGAACTGGGAATACGTCTGATTTCACACCGCGGCGGCCACCGCGGCCTCGGCGGCGGCCAGGGCGGCGGCCCGGTCGGCCGGGACCAGTCCGATCCGGGTGCGGCGATCCAGGAGGTCACCGGCGTCGAGGGCGCCCTCCTGCTCCAGTGACCAGCGGAACTCCGCCGCGAGCACATCCGCGCCGGGCGCGACCGGGACCGCCAGATCGGGGTTGGCGGCGGTCAGCGCGACGACCGCGGGGGCGTCGGCGCCGTAGCGTTCGATCAGGAGCTGTGGTGCGGCCAACCGGTCCCGTGCCGCGCCGGCGACCGCGCCGGCCAGCGGCAGATTCCTGGTCCGGCACGGTCCGGCGCCCAGGTGCGCTCGGGCCACGGCGGCGTCGACGGCGTCCTGCGCCATCTTGCGGTAGGTGGTGAGTTTGCCGCCGACCACCGTTACCAGCCCGCTCGGCGCGGTGAGGACCGCGTGCTCCCGGGAGATATCGGCCGTGCTGTCGCCGGCCGTGCGCAGGAGCGGCCGCAGGCCGGCGTAACTGCCGCGGATATCGGTGTGGGTCAGCGGGATGCGCAGCACTGTATTGACCGTGTCGAGCAGGAAGTCGATCTCGGTTTCGGTGGGTCGCGGTTCGTCGGGGACGGGTCCGGGCGCGTCCTCGTCGGTCAAGCCCAGATAGACCCGTCCGTGCGGGGCGGGCAGGGCGAAGATGAACCGGCCGACGGTGCCGGGCACCGGCACGGTCAGCGCCGCGGTGAGCCCGCCGAAGGCGGCGGCGTCGAACACCAGATGGGTGCCGCGGCTGGGTCGCAACTCGATACTCGGATCGACCTGGTCCGCCCAGACGCCGGCCGCGTTGACCACGGCCGCGGCGTGGACCGCGAGGCTTTCGCCGGTCAGGGTGTCGCGCAGGACGGCCCCGGCGCCGCCGACCTGCTGACGTTCCGTGCCGCGCGCGCCATCGCCGAGGCCGACGTGGTGATCTGGGCGGCGAGCCTGGTCCAGGCGGAGGTTCTCCAGCACGCGCGCGAGGACGCGGAGATCCTCGACTCGGCGGCCCTGTCCCTGGAGGACGTCGTGGCCGTGTACCGGCGGGCCCGTCAGGAGGGCCTGCGCGTCGCCAGGATCCACTCCGGTGACCCCGCCCTGTGGGGCGGCACCCAGGAGCAGCTCGACCGGTGTGCCGAACTCGGCCTGGCGACCGAGGTCGTGCCCGGGGTGTCCGCCTTCTCCGCCATCGCCGCGCTCGCGCAGCGCGAGCTGACCATCCCCGAGGTCGCGCAGTCCGTCGTCCTGACCCGGCTCGGCGGCGGCAAGACGCCCATGCCGCCCGGGGAGGAGGTCCGCGAGTTCGCCCGGCACGGCACCACCATGGCGATCTTCCTCTCCGCCGCCCGCAGCGGGCAGCTCGTGCGGGAGCTGCTGGAGGGCGGTTATCCGACGACGACCCCGGTCGTGGTGGCGTACCAGGCGACCTGGCCGGAGGAGCTGGTCGTGAAGTGCACGATCGGCACGCTGGAGGAGACGGTCAAGGAACACAAGCTCTGGAAGCACACCCTGTTCCTGGTCGGCCCGGCGCTCGACGCGCACGGCACGCGCTCGCATCTCTACCACCCGGGCCACTTCCACGGCTACCGCAAGGCCGACCCGGAGGCCCGCAAGGCCCTGCGCGAACGGGGTGCCCGTACATGATCGTCCGGCCTCCCGTACCTGTCGAGCGCATGGAAGACATCGCAGAAGGAGTCGCTCAGTGATCGGCCTCATTTCCGCCACGGCGGCGGGCGCGGCTGCGCGGGACCGGCTGGCCGCCGCGTGGCCGGACCGCACGCGCGTGTACGAGGGCCCCGTCGGGGACGCCGTACGGGCCGCGTTCGCGCAGTGCGAGCAGCTCGTGTGCTTCCTGGCGACGGGCGCGGTGGTGCGGCTGGTGGCGCCGCTGCTGTCCGGCAAGACGGCGGACCCGGGCGTGGTGTGCGTCGACGAGGGCGGCCGGTTCGCGGTGTCCCTGCTGGGCGGGCACGCCGGCGGGGCCAACGAACTCGCCCGGGAGGTCGGGGAGGTGCTGGGCGCCGAGCCGGTCGTGACCACGGCGACGGACGCGGCGGACCTGCCCGGCCTGGACACCCTCGGCCTGCCCGTGGAGGGCGATGTCGCCGGGGTCTCCCGGGCGTTGCTGGACGGTGAGGCGGTGGCGCTGCGGGCCGACGTGGCCTGGCCGCTGCCGCCGCTCCCGGTGGCCGCCGAGGGGTCGTACGCGATCCGGCTGACCGACCGGCTCGTCCGGGCGGCCGAGCGCGAGGTGGTGCTGCGCCCGCCGTCGCTGGTCGTGGGGGTCGGGGCGTCGAAGGGTGCCCCCGCCGAGGAGGTGCTCGGGCTGGTCGAGGGCGTCCTGCGGGAGGCCGGGCTGTCCGCCGCGTCGGTCGCCGAGCTCGCCACCGTCGACGCCAAGGCCGAAGAGCCCGGCATCGTCGAGGCCGCCCGGCGGCTCGGTGTGCCCCTGGTGACGTACCCGGCCGGGGAGTTGGCCGGGGTCGAGGTGCCCAACCCCTCCGACGCGCCGCTCGCCGCCGTCGGCACTCCCTCGGTCGCGGAGGCCGCCGCCCTGGTGCGCGGGGGCGAACTCCTCGTCCCCAAGCGGAAGTCGGCCGCGAGCCCCGCCATGGCGACCTGTGCCGTCGTACGGCGCCCGGGGCGCGGGCGGCTCGCGGTGGTCGGGCTCGGGCCGGGGGCCCGGGACCTGCTCACGCCGCGCGCGAAGGCGGAGCTCCGGCGCGCCTCCGTGCTCGTCGGGCTCGACCAGTACGTCCACCAGATCCGCGATCTGCTGCGGCCCGGCACCCGGATCCTGGAGTCGGGGCTGGGGGCCGAGGAGGAGCGGGCGCGCACGGCCGTCGAGGAGGCCCGCGCGGGGCGGGCCGTGGCGCTGATCGGCAGCGGGGACGCGGGCGTGTACGCCATGGCCTCCCCCGCACTCGCCGAGGCCTCCGACGACATCGACGTGGTCGGTGTGCCGGGTGTGACGGCGGCGCTGGCGGCCGGGGCGATCCTGGGCGCGCCGCTGGGCCACGACCACGTGTCGATCAGCCTGTCCGACCTGCACACGCCGTGGGAGGTCATCGAGCGGCGGGTACGGGCGGCGGCCGAGGCCGACATCGTGGTGACGTTCTACAATCCGCGTTCGCGCGGCCGTGACTGGCAGCTGCCCAAGGCGCTGGGCATCCTCGCCGAGCACCGGGCGCCGACGACGCCGGTCGGAGTCGTGCGCAACGCCTCGCGGCCGGACGAGTCCGCCCGGCTCACGACGCTGGCCGCGCTCGATCCGGCGACGGTCGACATGATGACGGTCGTCACCGTGGGCAACACCGCGACCCGCGAGATCGCGGGGCGCATGGTGACGCCGCGGGGCTACCGCTGGCAGGAGGAGCCCGAGTGAACCGCGCCGTCCCCCACCCCACGTCCGCCGAGGAGAACCTGTGACCACCCCGCCGCCCGCCTTGCTCATCGCCGGCCACGGCACCCGTGACGACGCCGGAGCCGAGGCGTTCCGCGACTTCGTGCGGGAGCTGGCGGCCCGCCACCCGGAACTGCCCGTCGCGGGCGGCTTCATCGAACTGTCCCCGCCGCCGCTGGGCGAGGCCGTCACCGAGCTGGTGGAGCGGGGCGTGCGGCGGTTCGCCGCCGTGCCGCTGATGCTGGTGTCCGCCGGGCACGCCAAGGGCGACATCCCGGCGGCGCTGGCCCGCGAGCAGGAGCGGCACCCCGGGATCTCGTACACGTACGGGCGTCCGCTCGGTCCGCACCCGGCGCTGCTGAACGTGCTGGAGCGGCGGCTGGACGAGGCGCTGGGCGGCGCCGCGGGGCGCAGGCCGGGTGACCGGGCCGATGTGACGGTGCTGCTGGTGGGGCGCGGGTCGACGGACCCGGACGCCAACGCCGAGGTGCACAAGGCGGCGCGGCTGCTGTGGGAGGGGCGCGGGTACGCCGGGGTCGAGACGGCGTTCGTGTCGCTGGCGGCTCCGGACGTGCCCAGCGGCCTGGACCGGTGCGCGCGGCTGGGCGCCCGCCGGATCGTGGTGCTCCCCTACTTCCTGTTCACGGGCATCCTGCCGGACCGGGTGCGCCTCCAGACGGAGGGCTGGGCGGCGGCGCACCCGGAGGTCGAGGTGCGCTCGGCCGACGTGATCGGGCCGGAGCCGGAGCTGCTGGACCTGGTGTGGGAGCGGTACACGGAGGCCGTCGAGGGCGATCTGCGGATGAACTGCGACTCGTGCGTGTACCGGATCGCGCTGCCGGGCTTCGAGGACAAGGTGGGGCTGCCGCAGCAGCCGCACTTCCACCCGGACGACGACGGCCACCACCACGGGCACGGGCACCACCACGGGGCGCACTCCCATGCCCACTGACGGCGGGCACGATCTGCGGCACCACGGGGACGCGGAGGTCCGCGACGACGGCGGCTCGCTCGTCGACCTCGCCGTCAACGTCCGCGCGGACACCCCGCCGGCGTGGCTGCGGGAGCACATCGCCGCGTCGCTGGGCGGCTTGGCGGCCTACCCGGACGGGCGGGCCGCCCGCGCGGCGGTGGCGGCGCGGCACGGCCTGCCGGTGGAGCGGGTGCTGCTCACGGCGGGGGCGGCGGAGGCGTTCGTGCTGCTGGCGCGGGCGCTGAAGGTGCGCCGGCCGGTCGTGGTCCACCCTCAATTCACGGAGCCGGAGGCCGCGCTTCGGGACGCCGGGCACACGGTCGACCGGGTGCTGCTGCGGGAGGAGGACGGCTTCCGGCTGGACCCGGCGGCCGTCCCCGAGGCCGCGGACCTGGTGGTGATCGGCAATCCCACGAACCCGACGTCGGTGCTGCACCCGGCGGACGTGATCGCCTCCCTCACCCGGCCGGGGCGGCTGCTGGTGGTGGACGAGGCGTTCATGGACGCGGTGCCGGGCGAGCGGGAGTCCCTCGCGGACCGTGTCGACGTGCCCGGCCTCGTGGTGCTGCGCAGCCTGACCAAGACGTGGGGGCTGGCGGGCCTGCGGATCGGGTACGTGCTGGCGGCGCCGGAGACCGTCGAGGACCTGGATCGGGCGCAGCCGCTGTGGCCGGTGTCGACACCGGCGCTGGCCGCGGCACGGGCGTGCGTGGGGCCACGGGCGGTGGCGGAGGCGGCTCACGCGGCGTACCGCATCGCCGCGGACCGGGCCCATCTGCTGGCGGGCCTGGCCCGCTTCGCCCCGGCCGGGCTGCGGGTGGTCGAGCCCGCGCAGGGCCCGTTCGTCCTGATCCGGCTTCCGCACGCGGCTGCCGTCCGCGGCCGTCTGCGCGGCCTCGGCTACGCCGTGCGGCGCGGGGACACCTTCCCCGGCCTGGACGGGGAGTGGCTGCGGCTGGCGGTGCGGGACCGGGCGACGGTGGACGGGTTCCTGCGGGCGCTGGAGCGTGCGGTGGCGGGCTGACGGCTCACCGCCGGGCGGTTCCGGCCGTCTCCCGCGCGATGGGTGTGCCGTTCGCGGGGCGGCGGGTCAGCAGGACGCTGGTGACGGCGACCCAGAGCCCGCCGGCCGCGAAGGCGATGTAGCCGACCCAGGGGATGAAGACCAGCACGCCGATGACGACGGCCGCCCAGGCCAGCCAGTGGGGCAGCGGGCTGACGGCGGCGCGGAAGGTGGCCAGGCCCGCGCCCAGCAGCAACAGGCCCATGCCGCCGACGAAGGGGATGAAGAAGTCCTCGTTGAAGGTGTTGAGGGCCTGGAGCGCGGGGCCGGAGGCCGTCGGTTCGCCGGCGAGGTCCACCAGGGCCAGGGTCAGCGTGGCCCCGGTCAGGAAGCCGATGGCGAGCAGCAGCCCGCCGCCGATGACCACCCGGTGCAGCCAGCCGCCGCCCGCCGGGACGTCCCGTACGACACCGGCCAGGTGGGCGGCGAAGAAGACGATGAACACCGCCGCCAGCACCAGCAGGTACAGGCTCGCCCACGTCTGGCCCTGGTGATCCTCGTAGAACGCCCTGACCTCACGGCCGGTGGCGTCGAAGGCGGGTGTGTCGCCGAGCAGCGCGAAACCGGTGATGGTCAGGATGACGGCCAGCAGTCCGCTCAGAGGTGCGACGCGCATCGGAACCTCCCGCTCCGGCAGGATTCGTCCTCGCCTTCCACGCTCGCAGGGGTCCACGTGCCCCGCCATCCAGGGGCCTGGAGGCCGCCTCGGCCGGCCCCCTGTGGCCTACCCGACCACGCGCCCGTTCAACACGACCCGGCGCGGCGCGGTCAGCACGCCCACGTTCTTGCGCGGGTCCTCGTCGTAGACGACGAGGTCGGCCGGGGCGCCCTCGTCCAGGCCGGGGCGGCCGAGCCAGGCCCGGGCCGTCCAGGTCCCCGCCGCCAGGGCCTCGACGGGCGGGATGCCGGCCGTGACCAGTTCGGCGACCTCCGCCGCCGCGAGGCCGTGGGCGAGTCCGCCGCCGGCGTCGGTGCCGACGAAGACCGGGATCCCGGCGTCGTAGGCGCTGCGTACGGTGTCGTAGCGGCGCTCGTGGAGCCGGCGCATATGGGCCGACCAGCGCGGGAACCTGGCCTCGCCGCCGTCGGCGAGCTGCGGGAACGTCGCGATGTTGACCAGGGTCGGGACGATGGCGACGCCCCGTTCGGCGAACAGCGGGATGAGGTCCTCGGTCAGTCCCGTGGCGTGTTCGACGCAGTCGATGCCCGCCTCGACGAGGTCCTGGAGGGAGTCCTCCGCGAAGCAGTGCGCGGTGACCCGGGCGCCCAGGCGGTGTGCCTCGGCGATCGCCGCCTCGACCGCCCCGCGCGGCCAGCAGGCCGACAGGTCGCCGAGGTCGCGGTCGATCCAGTCGCCGACCAGCTTCACCCAGCCGTCGCCGCGCCGGGCCTCCTGGGCGACGTAGGCGACCAGGTCGTCCGGCTCGATCTCCCAGGCGTAGTTGCGGATGTAGCGGCGGGTGCGGGCGATGTGCCGCCCGGCGCGGATGATCTTCGGCAGGTCGGCGCGGTCGTCGATCCAGCGGGTGTCGGAGGGCGAGCCCGCGTCGCGGATCAGCAGCGTGCCCGCGTCCCGGTCGGTCAGTGCCTGCTTCTCGGCGACGTCCCTGGGGACCGCGCCGTGCCGGTCGAGTCCCACGTGGCAGTGCGCGTCGACGAGGCCGGGCAGGGCCCAGCCGCGGACGGTACGGATGTCGCGGGCGCCGGCGGGACGGTCGTAGGAGATCCGGCCGTCGACGACCCACAGCTCGTCGCGGACCTCGTCGGGCCCGACGAGCACCCGTCCCTTCACGTGCAGCACCGCTTGGTTCATGTACGGCACCTTATTGAACCCGCCCCCTGCGGGATGAGGGGGCTTCCTGGCTCACGCCGCTCAGCTGTTCAGCGAACGATCGAGTCTTACGCGATCAGCACCAGCCGGGACGGAACCTGCCCGGTCTGATCAGGGTAGAGCAACTAGTCGGCGCCGCTCGCCCTTTCCTGCGAATCCTCCTCCACCTCGGCCATCGCCGGGTCGAGGAGGCGGGAGAGGAAGTGGCGGGTGCGGTCGTGGCGCGGGTCGCCGATGACCTGCTCGGGGGTGCCGTCCTCGACGATCACGCCGCCGTCCATGAAGACGACCCGGTCGGCGACCTCGCGGGCGAAGGTCATCTCGTGGGTGACGACCATCATCGTCATGCCCTCGTCGGCGAGCATGCGCATCACCGCGAGGACGTCCCCGACCAGTTCGGGGTCCAGCGCCGAGGTCGGCTCGTCGAACAGCATCACCTCGGGGCCCATGGCCAGGGCCCGTGCGATGGCGACACGCTGCTGCTGGCCGCCGGAGAGGGAGGAGGGGTAGGCCGCCGCCTTCTCGGACAGCCCCACCCGCGCCAGGTTCTCGGCGGCCACCTTCGCGGCCGCCGCCTTGTCGCGGCGGAGCACCCGGCGCTGCGGCAGCGTGAGGTTCTCGGTCACCGTCAGGTGCGGGAAGAGGTTGAACTGCTGGAAGACCATGCCGATGCGGCGGCGTGCGGCGTCGATGTCGACGTCCGGGTCGGTCAGTTCGGTACCGCCGACGAACACCTGCCCCTTGGTCGGTTCCTCCAGCAGGTTCACGCAGCGCAGCAGCGTCGACTTGCCGGAGCCGGACGGGCCGATGACACAGACCACCTCGCCCCGGCCGATCTCCAGGTCGATGCCGCGCAGCACCTCGTTGGCGCCGAACGACTTGTGCAGCGCGCGTACCTCGATCTCGGGTCGGCTCATTTCACGGCCTCCTGGGCCTTCGCCTCCATGCGGCGTACGACGAAGCCGAGCGGGATCGTGACCAGCAGGTAGCACAGTCCGGCGACCAGGATCGGCGTGGAGTTGGCGGTCTGGCTGGCCAGGTCGCGGCCGTACTTGGACAGTTCGCGCTCCTCCAGGGTGACGCCGAGGAACAGCACCAGCGAGGAGTCCTTGAACAGCAGCACCAGTTCGTTGGTGAGCGGCGGGAGGATGACGCGGAACGCCTGCGGGATGATGATGGAGATCATGGCCCGCGGGGGCGAGAAGCCGAGCGAACGGGCCGCCTCCATCTGTCCCTTGGGCACGGCCTGGATGCCGGCGCGGATCGTCTCGGCCATGTACGCGGCGGCCACCAGGCCGAGCGCGAGAGCGACCTTGCCGTACGTGCCGCCGATGATCTCGGTGCCCGGGAAGGCCAGCGGTACGGCGACGCCGATGAAGATGAAGATCAGCAGGGCGGGCAGGCCGCGGAAGATCTCGATGTAGATCCCGGCGAGCCAGCGGTACGGCCCCACGGAGGACAGCCGCATCAGCGCGATCACCATGCCGAGGGCCAGTCCCACGGCGAAGCCGGTCACCGTGTAGAGCACGGTGTTCTTCAGCGCCAGCTCGATGACGTCCGGGAACATGCGCTCGGCGATGTCCGCCTGCGCGAACTGGTTCTGGAGCCGGTCCCAGTCGGCGGAGACCGCGAAGGCGATCACGGCCGCGACGAAGACGGCGTACTGGACGCCGCGCGAGAGGCTGCGCTTCTGCCGCCGGGTGAGGCCCTTCTTCTTCGGCTGGACTTCGGGCGTGGCCGTGTCCGTCATGAGGCGGCCGGCGACGCGGCGGACTCGTCGTACGGGCCGATCCACTGTTCGTACAGCTTCTTGTACGTACCGTCGGCCTTGGCGTCCTCAATCGCCTTGTTGATCGCGGCGAGGAGCTTGGTGTTGCCCTTTTTCACCGTGAAGCCGTACTGCTCGCCGGTCTCGATGTTGTCGACGACCTTGAAGGCGTCCGCGTTGGCCTTGTCCTTCAGCCAGCCCTGGACGACCGGGTAGTCGATGACGACGGCCTGGACCTGGCCGGTGCGCAGGCCGTTGAGGACGGCGTCGGAGGACTCGAAGGAGACCGGGTCGAGGCCCTTGCTCTTGGCGTAGTCCTCACCGGTCGTCTGCGCCTGGGCGCCGAGCTTCTTGCCCTTGAGTCCGGCGAAGGAGGAGATGCCGCTCTGCTTGTCGACCAGTACGGCCTGGGTGGCGTTGAAGTACGGGTCGGAGAAGTCGACGTTCTTCTTGCGCTCCTCGGTGATGGTCATGCCGGCGGCGGCGAGGTCGCACTGGCCGGCGTTGAGGGACCCGCCGGTCTTGAAGTTCTCGAAGGGCTGGTCGACGATGTCCTGCTTCACGCCCAGGTCCTTGGCGACCAGGTCGATCAGCGACACGTCGAAGCCCTGCACCTTGCCGTCGATCTCCGACTGGAACGGCGGATACGGCAGGTGGGTGCAGGTGGTGAGCTGGCCCGCCCTGACGAGTTCGACGCCGCCCGCGGCCGTCTTCTTGCCGCTGCCGCCGTCGTCGGTGGAGGTGCAGCCGGCCACGAGCAGCAGCCCGGCCGTCGCGGTGGTGGCGGCCAGGATGCGGGCCCGGTGCCCGGGGTGCGTGTTCACGGCGAGCCTCCTGTGAGTGAACTGCGGGTTCTGATCATAAGGAGAAGTTTGAGTTGCTGAAAACAATCCGATGGCTGCGGGGACGCCGGGCCTGGGAAGTCACCGGTCGTAGGGGGCTGGGGCGCGGCGGTTACGCTCGTTCCCGTTGTTCCCGCGAGTAGTCCCCGCACGTGAAGAGAGTGCCACCGTGACGCATCCGTTTCTGGACCTGACCCCGCTCGGTGCGGACCGTTTCGCCGCGATCGAGGACCGTGTGGCCCGGCTGCTGAGCACCGAGCACGACGTCGTGATCATGCAGGGCGAGGCACTGCTGCCGCTGGAGGGCGCGATCCGTGCCGCGGCCGGCCCGGGCACGACGGCCCTGAACGTGATCACGGGCCCCTACGGGCAGACCTTCGGCGACTGGCTGCGGGACTGCGGGGCGACGGTGGTCGACCTGGCGGTGCCCTTCCACACGGCGGTCACGGCCGAGCAGATCCGGCAGGCCTTCGCCGAGCACCCGGAGATCGACTTCGTGTCGCTGGTGCACGCGGAGGCAGCGACCGGCAACACCAACCCGGTCGCGGAGATCGGCGCGGTGGTGCGGGAGCACGGGGCTCTGTTCTATCTGGACGCGGTGGCGTCGATCGGTGCCGAGCCGGTGCTGCCGGACGCGTGGGGCGTGGACCTGTGCGTGATCGGGGCGCAGAAGGCGATGGGCGGGCCGGCCGGTGTGTCGGCCGTGTCGGTGAGCGAGCGGGCCTGGGCGCGGATGGCGGCGAACCCGCGGGCGCCGCGGCGGTCGTACCTGTCGCTGCTCGACTGGAAGGAGCGGTGGCTCGACGGTGGCCGCAAGGCGCTGCCGCACGCTCCGGCGCAGCTGGAGATGCTGGCGCTTGAGGCGTGCGTGGAGCGGATCGAGGCGGTGGGGCCGGACGCCGTGATGGCCCGGCACGCCTGTGCCGCGGCGGCCACGCGGGCCGGGGCGGTCGCGCTCGGTGGCGGGCTGGAGCCGTATGTGTACGAGGCCCGGGACGCGGCGCCGGTCGCCACGACGCTGAGGGCGCCGTCCGGGGTGGTGGCGTCGCAGCTGGTGGCCAGGGCGCTCCAGGCGGATCCGGCGGTGCCGCTCGCGGCGGGCGGGGGTGCGCTGGCCAAGGAGATGATCCGGGTCAACCACTACGGGGCGGATGCGACGCCGGGGGCCGTGCGGGCGAGCCTGGCGGCCTTGGGGACCGCGCTCTCGGAGGCGGGACTGTCGGTGGACGTGACGGGGGCGCTACGGGCGACCGAGGAGGCATGGCGCCAGCCCGCGCCCGCCACCGGGCGGTAGCGGGGGTCCGCCGCCGGGCGGCAACAGGGGTCCGCCGCCGGGCAGCAGCCGACACCCATCGCCCGGCGGCAACCGGCACCCACCACCAGGCGGCAGCCGGCCCCGCCACCAGGCGGCAACAGGCACCCGCCGCCAGGCAGTAGCTGGGACCCGCCGCCAGGCGGCAACCGGCCCCGACGCCAGGCAGCAGCCGACACCCACCACCGGGCGGCAACCGCCACCAGGCAGCAGCTGGGAACCGCCGCCAGGCGGCAACCGGCACCGACGCCAGGCAGCAACCGACACCCACCACCGGGCGGCAACCGGCACCCGCCACCAGGCAGCAGCTGGGAACCGCCGCCAGGCGGCAACCGGCCCCGCCACCAGGCAGCAGCCGACACCCACCACCGGGCGGCAACCGGCACCCGCCACCAGGCAGTAGCTGGGACCCGCCGCCAGGCGGCAGCCGGCACCGACGCCAGGCAGCAACCGGCACCCACCACCGGGCGGCAGCCGACAGCCACCACCGGGCGGCACCCACCACCAGGCGACAGCCCGGGCCCGCCACCAGGCAGCAACCAGCACCCACCACCAGGCAGCAGGCCGACACCCACCACCAGGCGGCACCCCGGGCCCACCACCAGGCAGCGGTCGGCACCCGCCGCCAGGCGGTAGCCGGGCGGCGGCGTTGTCAGTGGTCCGTGCCATGCTCCCCGCATGACCACCGACACTCCCGCCGGCGCCGCCGCCGGTGCCCCCCACACCCTTCCCGACGGCCGTCCCATCCCGCATCTCACCGGTGACGAGCGGGCCATGCTCGAGAGCTGGCTGGACTTCCACCGGGCCACGCTGGAGCTGAAGTGCGCCGGGCTGGACGACGCGCAGGTGCGGACGGCGTCGACCGAGCCGTCCGCGCTGACGCTGCTCGGGCTGGTGCAGCACCTCGCCGAGGTCGAGCGGAACTGGTTCCAGCGGGTCGCCGCCGGCCTCGACGTGCCACCGGTGTACGAGGACGGCACTGGCTACACGCTGGACCCCGGGCGGGGGCTCGACGAGGCGCTAGGGGTCTGGCGGCGGGAGATCGCGCGGGGCAGGGAGCTGTGCGCGGGGCTGCCGCTGGACCACATCGGGCGGGTCGCCGAGGGGCCGGTGCCCGGGATGGAGGTCAGCATGCGCTGGGTGCTGATCCACATGATCGAGGAGTACGCACGGCACAACGGTCACGCCGATCTCCTGCGAGAACGCATCGACGGAGTGACCGGGGCTTGAATTGCACGTGATTCCGAAGCGACCCATATGTAAGCTGGCACACAATTAGGAATTCTTTCAAGAACAGCTTCCCGTATTCTTCTGCCCGCTTTCTCCGATCCTAAACCAGAAGATTTTGAGAACACCCGGAGAGGGAATTCGGGCAGATCTCGTGGGGATTACATGGCTGTGACGCGTTACACATCGTGACCATTATGCCCGGTATTACCCGTACAATACCGGGCATATTGCCGCCATGAGCTGTGAAGCCTCGCGCTCGCGCGATAACACAGACCCGGCCCATCCGTAACCCCTCTCGGCGATGCAATTTCGATTTTCGCTGGGTAAGTTCAATTCGCATGACTGCCGTACAAGCAGATCCGCAAATCGACCGCCCCACGGTGGCTGACGGAGCCGCACTCTGGCGGATGGCGAAGGACTCGAAGGTTCTCGACCTGAACTCGTCCTACAGCTATCTGCTGTGGTGCCGCGACTTCGCGGCCACGTCGGCCGTAGCGCGTGACGAGCACGGCGAGCCGATGGGTTTCATCACCGGGTACGTGCGGCCGGACAGCCCGCGCACCCTGCTGGTCTGGCAGGTGGCGGTGGACGAGGCGCACCGCGGGCGCGGGCTGGCCGCCACGCTGCTCGACGGTCTGGTCGCCCGGACCGCCACCGAGCGCGGGGTGACGACGGTGGAGACCACCATCACCCCGGGCAACACCGCCTCGGAGCGCCTGTTCACATCGTTCGCCGAGCGGCACGGCGCCCGGCTGGAGCGCGAGGTGCTGTTCGACACGGCCGTGTTCCCCGACGGGCCGCACGACCCCGAGGTCCTGTACCGCATCGGCCCGCTGGCCCCCTGACTTTCCCCCCGACTCCCGCAGACTTCCCCCACGCACCGAGGAGCGATTCGTCGTGACCATCACCCAGCCCGACCTGAGCGTCTTCGAGACCGTCGAGTCCGAGGTACGCAGCTACTGCCGCGGCTGGCCCACCGTCTTCGACCGTGCGGTGGGCAGCCGCATGTACGACGAGGACGGCCATGAGTACCTCGACTTCTTCGCCGGAGCCGGGTCACTGAACTACGGGCACAACAACCCCGTCCTGAAACGCGCCGTGATCGACTACCTGGAGCGGGACGGCGTCACGCACGGGCTCGACATGTCGACCACCGCCAAGCGCACGTTCCTGGAGGCCTTCCAGAACCTGCTGCTGCGGCCGCGCGACCTGCCGTACAAGGTCATGTTCCCGGGCCCGACCGGCACCAACGCCGTGGAGGCCGCGCTGAAGCTGGCGCGGAAGGTGAAGGGGCGCGAGTCGATCGTGTCGTTCACCAACGCCTTCCACGGCATGTCGCTGGGCTCGCTGGCCGTGACCGGCAACGCCTTCAAGCGGGCCGGCGCCGGTATCCCGCTGGTGCACGGCACGCCCATGCCGTTCGACAACTACTTCGACGGCACCGTCGAGGACTTCCTGTGGTTCGAGCGGCTGCTGGAGGACCAGGGCTCCGGCCTGAACAAGCCGGCCGCCGTGATCGTCGAGACCGTGCAGGGCGAGGGCGGCATCAACGTGGCCCGGCCCGAGTGGCTGCGCGCCCTGTCCGAGCTGTGCGAGCGGCAGGACATGCTGCTGATCGTCGACGACATCCAGATGGGCTGCGGCCGTACCGGCGCCTTCTTCTCCTTCGAGGAGGCGGGCATCGTGCCGGACATCGTCACCGTCTCGAAGTCGATCAGCGGCTACGGCCTGCCCATGTCGCTGTGCCTGTTCAAGCCCGAGCTCGACGTGTGGGAGCCGGGCGAGCACAACGGCACCTTCCGCGGCAACAACCCCGCCTTCGTCACCGCCACCGCGGCCCTGGAGGCGTACTGGGCCGACGGCTCCGCGATGGAGAAGCAGACCCGCAAGCGCGGCGAACAGGTCGAGCAGGCGCTGATCTCCATCACCGAGGAGAACCTGGCCGACGTGAAGGAGTACCGGGGCCGCGGCCTGGTGTGGGGCATGGAGTTCCACGACAAGGACCGCGCGGGCAAGGTCGCCAAGCGCGCCTTCGAGCTCGGGCTGCTCATCGAGACGTCCGGGCCGGAGAGCGAGGTCGTGAAACTGCTTCCCGCCCTCACCATCACGCCCGAGGAGCTGGACGAGGGCCTGTCGACGCTGGCCCGCGCCGTCCGCGAGACCGCCTGACCGAACAACCGGCACCACCCCATCAAGGAGGCATCGCAGCACCGTGATTGTCCGTTCGTTCAAGGAGATCGAAGGTACCGACCGGCACGTGAAGTCGGCGTCCGGCACGTGGGAGAGCAAACGCATCGTCCTCGCCAAGGAGAA
Source organism: Streptomyces africanus (assembly GCF_002150735.1). Classification (GTDB taxonomy): domain Bacteria; phylum Actinomycetota; class Actinomycetes; order Streptomycetales; family Streptomycetaceae; genus Streptomyces; species Streptomyces africanus. The sequence continues at coordinate 26,658 of NZ_MUKA01000199.1, read as the reverse complement.
GGTCGGCTTCTCCCTGCATGAGACGGTCCTGTACGCGGGTACGGAGACGTCGATGTGGTATGCGAACCACATCGAGGCCGTCGTCTGCGTGGAGGGCGAGGCCGAGCTGACCGACCGCGAGACCGGGAAGTCGTACACCATCACGCCCGGCACGATGTACCTCCTGGACGGGCACGAGAAGCACACGCTGCGGATCAAGAAGGACTTCCGCTGCCTCTGCGTCTTCAATCCGCCCGTGACCGGACGGGAGGACCACGACGAGAACGGCGTTTACCCGCTGCTCACCGAGGAGGTGTGACCTTTCATGACCGCCACCACCGACACCACCACCGGTATCCCCGACCTCTATCCCAGTCGGGGCGCCACCGAGGTGCTCACCCCGCGCCAGGACCCGGTCGTCTGGGGCGCCCCCGACGCGCCCGGTCCGGTCGCGCCGGCCGACCTGCTCTCCTTCGAGCGTGACGGCTTCCTCGCGATCGACGAGCTGATCACCGACGACGAGGTCGCCGTCTACCGGAACGAGCTCAACCGGCTGGTGAACGACCCGGACATCCGTGCCGACGAGCGGTCGATCGTCGAGCCGCTGTCCAAGGAGATCCGCTCGGTCTTCGAGGTGCACAAGATCAGCGAGGTGTTCGCCAGGCTGGTGCGGGACGAGCGGGTCGTCGGCCGTGCGCGACAGATCCTCGGCTCGGACGTCTACGTCCACCAGTCGCGGATCAACGTCAAGCCGGGCTTCGGGGCCAGTGGCTTCTACTGGCACTCGGACTTCGAGACGTGGCACGCCGAGGACGGTCTGCCGCGGATGCGCACGGTGTCGGTCTCGATCGCGCTGACCGAGAACTACGACACCAACGGCGGGCTCATGATCATGCCGGGGTCGCACAAGACCTTCCTCGGGTGCGCGGGGGCCACGCCGAAGGACAACTACAAGAAGTCGCTGCAGATGCAGGACGCGGGCACGCCGTCGGACGAGGCGCTGACCCTGCTGGCCTCGCAGCACGGCATCAAGTTGTTCACGGGCAAGGCCGGTTCGGCGACGTGGTTCGACTGCAACTGCATGCACGGTTCCGGCGACAACATCACGCCGTTCCCGCGCAGCAACGTGTTCATCGTGTTCAACAGCGTGGAGAACACGGCGGTGGAGCCGTTCGCGGCGCCGGTGCGGCGTCCGGAATTCATCGGAGCGCGGGACTTCACGCCGGTGAAGTGACCGTGTGACGAAGCTGCCGGGTGGGGCCTCCTCGTGTGGGACGGGAGGCCCCACCCGGTTTTTTCATGCCTTCATGCCGTGAGGACGTCCAGGAGCCGGTCGACGTCCGCCGTGGTGTTGTACAGGTGGAACGCCGCCCGCAGGTTCCCCGCCCGGTCGGACACCTCGATGCCCGCCCGGTTCAGCTCGCCCTGCCGGTGGCCGAGCCCCGGCACGGACACGATCGCCGAGCCCGGCGCGGGCACCGGCGCGTGGCCCAGCTCGGCGAGCCCGGCGCGGAACCGGTCCGCGAGGGAGACGTCGTGGGCGTGCACGACGTCGACGCCGATCTCCTCCAGCAGCTCCAGGGAGGCGCGCAGCCCGGCGTAGCTGAAGAGCGAGGGGCTGATGTCGAACCGCCGTGCGGAGTGGGCGAGTTCCTCGACCGGGCCGTAGCAGCTCTCCCAGGGGACCTCACCGGCGACCCAGCCGGCGAGCAGCGGTGTGAGCCCGCCGAAGTCCCGCGGGGCGACGAAGAACGCGGCCCCGTGCGGTCCCAGGAGCCACTTGAAGCCGACGGCGGCGAGGAAGTCGTCCTCGTCGGCCTCCATCGGCAGCCAGCCGGCCGACTGGGAGGCGTCGACGTAGGTGCGGGCCCCGTGCGCTCGTGCCGCCTCGCGCACGGCCGGCAGATCGGCGAGCCGGCCGTCGGCGGACTGGACGGTGCTGACCGCGACGAGGGCGGTGCCGGGCCGGACGGACTCGGCGAGCCGCTCCAGGGGCACCGCGCGCACCTTGAGGTCGCCGCGCGCGTGGAACGGGTTCACCAGGGAGGCGAAGTCGGCCTCCGCGGTGAGGACTTCGGCGCCCTCGGGCAGCGAGGCGGCGATCAGCCCGCCGTACTCGGCGACCGAGGCACCGGTGGCGACCCGCTCGGCCGGCACGCCGGCCAGCCGGGCGAAGGACGCGCGGGCGGCCTCGACGTCCTCGTACAGGGGTCCCAGGGGCACGCCCTCCGCGCGCATGCGCACCGCCTGGTGCAGGGCGGTGACGGTCCGGGCGGGCAGGAGCCCGTTGCTCGCGGTGTTGAGGTAGGTGTGCTTCGGGGCGAACTCGGCACGGACGAGGTTCTCGAAGGTCTCCATGGAACCACTCTGCGGCCCCTGGATCTCCCCGTCCATTACCGATTGCTGCGTGATGTCGCTAAGAGGCGCTTATACATACGCCCCGACCTGCGGCTTCAGTGCTGGGGCACCGCACAGCCGTCCGGCCCGCACGCGTCCGCGTCCCCGCTGTCGACGATCGTCAGGGGCGAGCGCTCGCCGTACGCCTGGGTCAGGGCCCGGGCGAAGACCTCCGCGGGCTGGGCGCCGGAGACGCCGTACGTGCGGTCGAGCACGAAGAACGGCACACCGCTCGCGCCGAGCTGCGCGGCTTCCCGCTCGTCGGCGCGGACGTCGTCGGCGTAGGCGCCGGGGTCGGCGAGCACCGCGCGGACGGCCTCCGCCTCCAGACCGGCGGCCACGGCGAGCTCCACCAACCGCTCGTCGTCGTTGAAGACGGAACGCTCCTCGGCGAAGTTCGCCCGGTAGAGCAGGTCGAGCAGCCGCTCCTGGGGCCCCTGCTCCTTGGCGAAGTGCAGCAGGCGGTGCATGTCGAAGGTGCTGCCGTGGTCGCGGCCCCGGGTGCGGTAGTCCAGCCCTTCGGCGGCGGCCTGTGCGCCCAGGTTGTCCTCACCGGCCTCGGCCTGCGCCTCGCTCATCCCGTACTTCCTGGTGAGCATCGTGATCACGGGCTGGATGTCGTCCTTGGCGCGGCCCGGGTCCAGCTCGAAGGAGCGGTGCACCACCTCGACGTCGTCGCGGTGCGGGAAGTCCGCCAGCGCCTTCTCGAAGCGGGCTTTGCCCACGTAGCACCAGGGGCAGGCGATGTCGCTCCAGATCTCGACGCGCATGTCTTCGGCTCTCTCCAGCTCGTACGGGGTGCGGAGACTCCCTCCGCCGAGTTGGTGAACGTTCAAGCAGCCGGGTTCATTCCGCGGTCAGGGGGAGCCGCATCGTCAGGTGGCGATCCCCCGGCCCGGCCGGTTCCGGCACCCACCCGTGCCGCCGGTAGAAAAGCTGCGCCCGCCGGTTGCCGACGTGCACCTCGAGAACGGCCGTGCGCTTGCCGTCGGAGGTCCATGCCTCGACGCAGGCCGTGTGCAGGGCGCTGCCGACGCCGCGGCGCCAGTGGCCGGGGTCGACGTGGAACTGGAACAGCTTCACCGTGTCCGCCGGGGCGCCCTCGGGGGTGCGGAAGGAAGCCAGGCCGATCATGCGGCCCTCCTCGACGACGCACAGCACCTGGCCGTCCGGTCGCACGAGGGCGCTGCGCCAGGCGGCGAGCCAGTTCGTGCCGTCCTGCGGCAGCCCGTCGGGGTAGTACGTCGCCCGGGCCCGCGCGTGCAGGGCGACGGCGTCCGCCACCTCGTCGGGCAGGACGGCACGGATCACGGCCATGCCTCAGCTGCCGTCGCGCAGGTCGTTCGGCCAGTGCGGCCTGAACTCGATGTGGTCGTACGTCACCACGCAGCCCTCCCCCATCGGCGACTGGGTCATGAAGCCGATCAGGGCCGCGCCCGTCTCCTTCTCGTCGCCGAGGGTGAAGAGGCGGACGAAGGTCCACCGTTCGCCGTCGCGGGAGGCGTGGAAGGCGAAGGCGCGGCCGGTGCGGCTCACCCGGAGCCAGACGGAACTGCCGTCGACGGCGAAGGAGTTGGCGTCGTCGGAGTGCCCCCGGGTGACCACCGTGCAGACGGTGGGCACGTCCGGGGAGTACTCCAGACAGAGCTTGGCCCAGGCGCGCTCGCCGACATGGACGTAGAGCACCCCGGCGTCGAAGGCCGCACCGAACCCGACCGTGACCCGGGCGAGCAGCTGGAAGTCCCCTTCGGGCGCCCCCAGCAGCCGCGGCGCGTCGGAGGCGGGGTCCAGCCCCTCCCCGGTGGGCGGCACAAACCGATCCTGCCGAGCCCCGGCCCACCCGCTCAGCACCCCGTCCTCATAGGACCAGTGGGCCTCGGGCCCATATGTGCGCAGGGCGAAAGGAAGTTCGGGAAGTTCCAGATCCATCCAACGCAGTCTTCCAGGTCCGACCTCAAGGGGCGCGGGGAACTGCGCGATCAACCACACTCAACCGGCACCCCGAAGCTCACCGCACCCCAACGGCGCTACCGCTCCAAACGCCCGTTGAACCTACGAGGCAGCCCCAGGGGGTTCTCGTCCCGCAGCTCCGCCGGAAGCAGCGCCTCAGGAGCGTTCTGATAGACAACCGGCCGCAACCACCGCTCGATCGCCGTACCGCCCACCGACGTGGACGTAGACGTCGTCGCCGGGTAAGGCCCACCGTGATGCTGAGCCGGCGCGACGGCGACCCCCGTCGGCCACCCGTTCACCAGCACGCGCCCGGCCAGCGGCGTCAGCTCCTGCAGAAGCTCCGCGCCCCGGCCCTCGCCCGCGGTCTCCTCCTCGGACAGCTGCACCGTCGCCGTGAGGTTGCCCGGCAGCCGCGACAGCACGGCCTTCACCTCGGCCTCGTCCTCGTAGCGGGCCACCACGGTGACCGGCCCGAAGCACTCCTCCAGGAGCAGGTCGTGCTCGCCCTCCGCCGCCAGCCTGCTCGCCGGCACCGTGAGGAAACCCGCGCTGACGGTGTGCTCGCCGCCCGCGCCGGGCGTGACCGGGGAGTCGACGTCGGGCAGTTCGGCCCGCTCGGCGACACCGGCCACGAAGTTGTCGCGCATCCGGTGGTCGAGCAGGACCCCGGCGTCGGTGTCGCTGACGGCGTCGGTCAGCGACTTCAGCAGGGCGTCACCGGCGGCGCCGGACGGCGCGAGGACGAGGCCCGGCTTCACACAGAACTGCCCGACGCCGAGCGTCATCGAGCCGGCGAGGCCCGCACCGATCGCCTCGGCCCGCTCGGCGGCGGCGGCCTCGGTGACGACGACCGGGTTCAGCGAGCCCAGCTCGCCGTGGAAGGGGATCGGCACGGGACGCGCGGCGGCCGCGTCGAACAGCGCACGCCCACCCCGCACGGAACCGGTGAAGCCGGCCGCCGCGACCAGCGGGTGCTTGATCAGCTCGATGCCCGCCTCGAAGCCGTGCACCAGCCCGACGACACCCTCGGGGATGTCGTGCCGGGCGGCGGCGCGGCGCAGCACCTTCGCGACGTACTCGGACAGAGCCGGGTGGTCCGGGTGCGCCTTGACCACGACCGGGCAGCCGGCCGCGAGGGCGCTCGCGGTGTCGCCGCCGGCGACGGAGAACGCGAAGGGGAAGTTGGAGGCCGAGTAGACGGCGACGACGCCGAGGGGCACCTTGTAGCGGCGCAGGTCCGGGATCGGCGGGGTCGCGGTGTCGTCGGGGTGGTTGATGACGACGTCGAGGAAGGCGCCCTCGTCGACGATGTCGGCGAAGGCCCGCAGCTGGTAGCAGGTGCGGGCGAGCTCGCCGGTCAGCCGGACCGGGCCGAGCGCGGTCTCGGCGTCGGCGGTCTCGACGAGACCGTCCTTGGCCGCCTGGAGCTCCTCGGCGGCGCTGCGCAGGAAGGCCGCGCGGACGGTGCGGTCCGCGAGCGCGTCACGCGCCTCGTGCGCGGCACGGACGGCGGCGTCCACCTCCTGGGCTGTGGCCTCCACCGCAACCTGTTCACGCTGCTTCCCGGTTCGGGGGTCGACACTCCAGACTGGTGCTGCTGCCACCGCGGGTCCCTCCACACATGTAATGCCGCAGTACTGGGTCATTCACCAGGGACGTTCGATATACTGAACGCTGTCTCCGATGATGAATATGCTGTGGAGACTATTTCCCGTCGAACGAAGGGGTCAAGGGCGATGTCGGCTGGCGAGACGGGCGGCGGGGCGCAGGTCAAGTCCGCGGTACGAACGGTTGAACTGCTCGAATACTTCGCCGGGCGTCCCGGTATGCACTCCCTCGCGGCGGTCCAGGAGGCCGTCGGATACCCCAAGTCCAGTCTCTACATGCTGCTGCGCACGCTCGTCGAGCTGGGCTGGGTGGAGACGGACGCGACGGGCACGCGGTACGGCATCGGGGTGCGGGCCCTGCTGGTCGGCACCTCCTACATCGACGGCGACGAGGTCGTGGCGGCGGCCCGCCCGACCCTGGACCGGCTCTCGGACGACACGACCGAGACGATCCACCTGGCCCGCCTCGACGGCACGAACGTCGTCTACCTCGCGACCCGCCAGTCGCAGCACTACCTGCGTCCCTTCACTCGGGTCGGCCGCCGCCTGCCCGCGCACTCCACGTCCCTCGGCAAGGCGCTGCTGAGCACCTACTCGGACGAGCAGGTCCGCAAGATGCTCCCGGAGACCCTGCCCGCGCTGACCGAGAACACGATCACCGACCGCGAGAAGCTGATCGAGGAGCTGGCCCAGGTCCGGGAGCAGGGCTTCGCCGTGGACCGCGAGGAGAACACGCTGGGGCTGCGCTGCTTCGGCGTGGCCATCCCGTACCGCACGCCGGCGCGGGACGCGATCAGCTGCTCGGTGCCGGTGGCGCGGCTCACGCCGGCGCACGAACAGCTGGTGAAGGACGCGCTGTTCGACGCGCGGGACCGGCTGACCCTGGCCACCCGTAGGCTCTAGGCATGAACGTCGAGCTGCGCGAGGTCCACGACAGCGATCTGCCGGTCTTCTTCCGGCAGATGAACGACCCCGAGGCTCTGCACATGGCGGCCTTCGTCCCCAAGGACCCGGCCGACCGGGACGCCTTCGACGCCCACTGGGCCAGGATCCGCTCCTCGTCCGACGTGGTGCGGACCGTCCTGGCCGACGGTGACGTGGTCGGCAGTGCGGCGGTGTACGGCGTGGTGGGCGAACGCGAGGTGACGTACTGGGTCGACCGCGCGTACTGGGGGAAGGGCATCGCCACGGCGGCCCTGCGGGCGCTGCTGACGGAAGTGCCCGAGCGTCCCCTGTACGCACGGGCGGCGTCGGACAACGCGGGCTCGCTGCGCGTCCTGGACAAGTGCGGCTTCCGTGCCGTCGCCACGGCCAGCGGGTACGCGAGCGCGCGGGGTGCGGAGATCGAGGAGACGGTACTGATCCTGGAGGGCTGAGCCGTCCTCCCCCGTCCGGCGGAGGCGGATCGTCGTCGTGCAGGAGGTGCCGCCGGCACGCCGCGCGGGAGCCTGAGCGCATGACGCAGTCACCTCGTATGGCGCGGTCCCTCGCTCCCGCCGCCGTCGACGGCCCCGCCGTCCCTCTCAGCCGCCCCCGGCGCGTCCTGCGTGCCGTCGCCGTCCTCTCCTGCCTGCCGTACCTCGGGCTCAAGGCCGCCTGGATCGCCGGGAGCCACGTCGGTATCCCGGAGGGGAGCGGGCTGCTCGACGACCGGGTGGGCATGGCCGTGGTCAACGGCGTCTCCGTGCTGCTGGACAGCGCGGTGATCGTGCTGGCGCTGGTGCTGACCCGGCCGTGGGGGCTGCGGGTGCCCGCGTGGCTGCTCGCGTTCCCCGTGTGGGTCGCCACCGGGCTGCTCGCGCCGATCATGGCCGGGTTCCCGGCGCAGCTGGTCGTGAGGGCGTTCGGCGGAGGGGGCGCGGAGTCTGCGGGGCGGGACGCCTTCCTGGACGAGTGGGTGTTCACCGTCGTGTACGCGGGGTTCATCCTCCAAGGGCTCGCCCTGGGCGCCCTGTTCGCGCTCTACGCCCGCGATCGCTGGGGGCACCTGTGGCGCGGGCGGGTGTGGGAGCTGCCCGTGGGTCTCGTGGGGCCGGCCCACCGTGCCCTCGCCGTCGCGGCCGGCGTGCTCGCCCTGCTGCCGCTCGCCCTGCACGTGCTGTGGGCCTGCGGCGGCACGGCGGGGCTGAGCGAGGGCCGGGCGGCGGACCGGGGCGGTGACTTCCACGTCCTGGAAGCGGTGTTCGTGGTGTTCCTCCTCGCGGCCGTCGCCGGCGGCTTCCTGCTGGCCTTCCGGCGGGGCCGGGTGCTGCCCGTGGCCGTGCCGCTCGGCCTGGCCTGGGCCGGTTCGGGCGCCGTGGCCTGCTGGGGCGGCTGGCTGTCGCTCGCCTCCCTCGGTGGCGTCGAGGACATCGCCGACCGTCCGACGCCGCTGATGAGCCTCGCCTACGCTGGGCAGATGCTCGTCGGCTTCCTCGTCGCCGCCATCGGCGTCTACTCCTTCGCCGAGCGCTCGGCCAGGGCCGCGCGGCGGACAGCGTGAGACAGGCCGCCCGGGCCCTGTTCGGCCGGCGGGCCCGGCTGCGCTGGGTGCATCTGATCCTCGGCGGCGCGCTCGCCATGCCGTACGTCCTGGTCGGTTCGGTGATCATCGCTCCGGCCACCGGCGGCACGGACGTCTTCGGGTCCTTTCCCCTCCAGCTCGCCTCCTTCGGCGTGGGGTTGCCGCTCGCCGCCGTCACGTCCCTGTTCCCGCTGACCCGGCCGCTGGAGGCCGCCGCCGTGCGCTGGCTGTGCGGTGTCGACACGGACCGGCTCGCCTTCGGGCCGGCGCGGACGCGGGGCGAGAAGGGCCGTACGGCGGGCTGGTTCACCCTGCATCTCGGGTTCGGCGGGATCATCGCCGGGATGTCGCTGGCCGTGCCGCCGTTCGCCGCCGTGCTGATCGCGCTGCCGGTCGTCGCGGGACTGGGCGGCACCCGGCTCGGGCTGCCCGAAGTCCTCGACCACGCCTGGGTGTTGGCGCTCGCGCCGGTCGCGGGCGCGGCGATGCTCGTCGCCCTGGCGGGTTGCGCGGCCGGCGGCGGCGCGCTGCTGGCCCGCTGGGCGCCCGCGCTGCTCGGCCCGTCTCCCGAGGGCCGGCTCGCGGCCGCCGAGGCACGCGCCGCCGACCTGGCCGTACGCAACCGGCTGGCGCGGGAGCTGCACGACTCCGTCGGCCACGCGCTGAGCGCGGTCGGTCTCCAGGCGAGCGCGGCGCGCCGCGTCCTCGACTCCGACCCGCAGTTCGTCCGCGAGGCCCTCGCCGCGATCGAGGACACCACCCGGCGCACCGTCGGCGAACTCGACGCCGTGCTGGGCGTGTTGCGCGAGGGCGATGCCCCGGGCACGGCTCCGGCGCCGACCCTCGGGGCCGACCTCGACGGGCTGCTGCGCCGCACCCGGGCGGGCGGGCAGCGCGTGACCGCCACGGTCGGCACCGATCTGGAGGTGCTGCCTGCGCTGCTGTCCCGGGAGGGCTACCGGATCGTGCAGGAGGGGCTGAGCAACGCCCTCAGGCACGCCGGCGAGCGGGTCGCCGTGGACGTGCGGATCGAGGGGGCGGGCGGGGAGCTGGAGATCACCGTGGAGAATCCGGTGACCGGCCCCGCCACGGTCACCGCTCCCGCGTCCTCCCGCCCCGGCGGCGGCCACGGGCTGCGCGGCATCGCTGACCGGGTCAGGCTGCTGGGCGGGACCATGACGGCCGGACCGGTCGCCGGTTCGTCCGGACCGGCCGGTGAGAGCTGGCGGTTGCACGTACGTCTGCCGATGAAAGGACCCGCATGACCCGCCCCGCCCCCATCCGTGTCGTCCTCGCCGACGACGAGCGCATGGTGCGCACCGCGCTGCGCGCCATCCTCTCCGCCGAGCCGGACCTGGAGGTGGTGGGTGAGGCGGCCACCGGTGCCGAGGCCGTGTCGGTCGTCCGGGACCTGCGGCCGGACGTCGTCCTCATGGACGTCCGCATGCCGGAGGTCGACGGCATCCGCGCCACCGAGCAGATCCTGGCCACTGTGGACGAGCCGCCCCGGATCGTCGTCGTGACGACGTTCGAGAACGACTCCTACGTGTACGACGCGCTGCGCGCGGGAGCCGCCGGGTTCCTGCTGAAGCGGGCGGACGCCGACGCGCTCGTGCAGGCGGTCCGGCTGGTGGCGCGCAGCGACAGCCTGCTGTTCCCGGCGGCCGTCCGCACCCTCGCGACCGAGCACGCACGCGCGCACCCGGCGCCGCCGGAGTGGGCGGCGAAGCTCACGGGACGCGAGCGGGAGGTGCTGCGGCACATGGCGGAGGGGCTGACCAACGCGGAGATCGCCCGGCGGATGGAGGTCGGCCCCGCCACGGTGAAGTCGCACGTGGCGGCGGTCCTGGCCAAGACGGGCACCCGGGACCGTACGCAGGCGGTCATCGCCGCGTACGAGGCGGCATTTCTGAACGCCGGATGAGAAAACCGGACGGGTGGGAACGATCCACCCCGCCTGGCTCGTCCTCATGTTCGGGATGAACAAGACGATCAGGCGCGCCTCGGTCTTCACGCTGCTGCTGGTGTTCGCTCTGCTGGTCAGGGCGACCTGGGTGCAGTTCTACGAGGGCCGGGCGCTCGCAGACGACAAGGACAACCGGCGGACCGCGATCGCGACGTACTCGGCGCCGCTCGGGAACATCATCGTGGGCGGCCGGTCGGTCACCGGCTCGGCCTCGACGAAGGGCAGCGACCTCAAGTACAAGCGCACGTACAGGGACGGCGAGCTGTACGCGGCGGTGACGGGCTTCGCCTCGCAGGCGTACGCCCCGACCCAGCTGGAGGGCATCTACACCGACCTCCTCAACGGCACGGACAGCCGTCTGAAGTCCGTGATGGACACCATCACCAATCAACGGGCCGACCCGGGCAACGTGGTGACGACGATCGACCCGGACGTGCAGCAGGCGGCGTACGACGCGCTCGGCGACAAGAAGGGCGGGGCCGTCGCCATCGACCCGAAGACCGGGAAGATCCTCGCGGTCGTGTCGACCCCGTCGTACGACCCCTCGTCGCTGACCGACGCCAACACCGCGGGGGCGGCCTGGAAGAAACTCACGGCCGACCCGGAGAAGCCGCTGGTCAACCGTGCGTTGCGGCAGCCGCTGCCGCCGGGTTCGACGTTCAAGCTGGTCGTGGCGGCGGCCGCACTGGAGGACGGGCTGTACTCGTCGGTGGACGAGAAGACCGCCAGCCCCGACCCGTACCGGCTGCCGGACACGACCCGGGACCTGTCGAACGAGAACCCGAACGCGCCCTGTACGAACGCCACGATCCGTACGGCGCTGGAGTACTCGTGCAACAACGTCTTCGCGAAGATGGCCGTCCAGCTGGGCCAGGACAAGGTGAAGGCGATGGCCGAGAAGTTCGGCTTCAACGACGACAAGCTGGACGTGCCGGTCCGGGCCTACCCGAGCGTGTACCCCTCGGACATGTACCCGTCGCAGACGGCCCTGACGGGCATCGGCCAGTTCGACGTCACCGCGACGCCGCTGCAGATGGCCATGGTGTCGGCGACCATAGCCAACGGCGGCAAGCTGGTATCGCCGCATATGGTGTCGCAGATCACCAACAGCGGTGGTGATGTGTTGCAGGACTACGACGACGAGGCGGGCTCGGAGGAGATCGTCTCCTCCTCGACGGCCGAGCAGTTGCAGTCGGCGATGCAGACGGTCGTGGAGAAGGGCACGGGCACGAACGCCCAGGTCCCGGGCGCGACGGTGGGCGGCAAGACGGGTACGGCGCAGCACGGCGAGAACAACAGCCAGGTGCCGTACGCCTGGTTCACCTCGTACGGGAAGTCCGGCTCGTCGGGCAAGGAGGTCGCCGTGGCGGTCGTCGTCGAGCAGTCGAACGCGGCCCGCTCGGAGGTCAGCGGCAACGGCCTGGCGGCGCCGGTCGCCAGGGCGATGATGGAAGCGGCGCTGAAGGACTGAACCCCGGCCGCGTGAAAGCCGTCTCTACAGACAGACGGGCCGCCCCCTTCCCCCCGGGGGCGGCCCTTCGCGCTACTTGGCTCCCAGGAGCTGCTCGACCGGGTCGATCGCGAAGTACACGAGGAACAGCACCGAGGTCCCCCACAGCAGCCAGTGGATCTCCCTGGCCTTGCCGAGCACGGTCTTGATCACGACGTAGGCGAGGAATCCGGCGCCGATGCCGTTGGTGATGGAGTAGGTGAACGGCATCACCGCGATGGTGAGGAACGCCGGGATGGCGATGTCGTAGCGGTCCCAGTCGATGTGCTTGACCTGGGTCATCATCAGGAAGCCGACGGCGACCAGGGCCGGGGCGGCGGCCTGGAGCGGGACGATGGTCAGCAGCGGGGTCAGGAACAGCGCGAGGCCGAACAGGCCGCCGGTGACGAGGTTCGAGAAGCCGGTGCGCGAGCCCTCGCCGACGCCGGCCGCCGACTCGATGTAGGAGGTCGCCGAGGAGGCCGAGGCCGCGCCGCCCGCGACCGCCGCGGCACCGTCGATCAGCAGCACCCGGCCGAGGTTCGGGACCTTGCCCTCCTCGTCGAGCAGGCCCGCCTCGGCGCTGATGCCGACGACCGTGCCCATGGTGTCGAAGAAGTCGGACAGGATCAGGGTGAAGACCAGCAGGACGACGGTGATGACCCCGACACCGGGGGCGCTGAAGGCCCCGAACAGGTCGAAGTGGCCGATGAGTCCGAAGTCGGGGGCGTCGACGAGCTTGTCGGGCCAGGACGGTGTGGTCAGGCCCCAGGACTTGATGTCGGCTATGGAGTTGATCACTATCGCCAGTGCCGTCATGGTGACGATGCTGATCAGGATGGCGCCCTTGACCTTGCGGGCGAGCAGGCCGATCGTCAGCAGGACGCCGAGGCAGAAGACGAGAATCGGCCAGCCGGTGAGGGTTCCCGTGCCGCCCAGCTGAACCGGCACGGTGGTGTTGGCGGCGTCCGGGATGCGGCTGACGAACCCGGCGTCGACGAAGCCGATGAAGGCGATGAACAGGCCGATGCCGACGCTGATCGCCTGCTTGAGCGGCTGGGGTATGGCGTGCATGACGGCCTCGCGCAGACCGGTCACCACCAGCACGCAGATCAGCAGGCCTTCGAGGACGATGAGGCCCATCGCGTCGTCCCAGCTCATCAGCGGGGCGATCTGGAAGGCGACCACGGCGTTCAGGCCGAGTCCGGCGGCGAGGGCGAGGGGCAGATTGCCGCCCACGCCCATGATGATCGTCATGACCGCGGCCACCAGGGCGGTGGCGGTGGTGAGCTGGACGGCGTCCAGCTGGTGCCCGAACTTGTCCTTGGCGCTGCCCAGGATGATGGGATTCAGGACAAGGATGTAGGCCATCGTGAAGAACGTGGCGAAGCCGCCGCGTATCTCACGGCCGAAGGTGGACCCCCGCTCGGAGATCTTGAAGAACCGGTCGACGCTGTTCACCGCCGGTGGTGCGGCGTCGGACCGGTCGGCCACCTTCTGCGATTCGGACATGGCGAGTGCTCCTCGGTGCCTGGGTGATCGGTGTGCGGATGCTGGCTGGATTGTTCCCGCGTTGAACCACATTCAGGTTTTCTTCGTGTTACGGAATCAGAGTCCGGCCCGCCATACGCCGTTCGAAGCTCCGTACGAACCGTCCTGAGAACGCTGCTACGCTTCCCGATCTCGTCCGGGCCTCCCCCGGATGATCACATGTCATCTACATGACACGCACAGGCGCCCCAGCCCGGGGGTGCCCGAAGCCGCTGCGAGGAGAGGTCGCCCGTGGGCACAGTCGTCGACGACGCCGCCTCCGTGGAGTTCCACGCCTTCTTCGAGCGTCACTACGCCGAACTGTCCCGCCTGGCCTATCTGCTGACGGGCGAGTCGGACACCGCCGACGATCTGGCGGCGGACGCGTTGCTGGCGCTGTGGCACCGCTGGGACCGGGTGCGCGCGGCCGACCATCCGGCGGCGTACGCGCGCGGTGTGGTCGCCAACCTGGCCCGCACCCGGATCCGCAGCGCCGTGCGGGAGCGGCGGCGCATCGCCCTGTTCTGGTCGCAGCGCGAGGAGAACACCGAGAACCCGGACGTCGCGGGCGTCGTCGACGTCCAGGAGGCGTTGCGCAGGCTGCCGTTCCGCAAGCGGGCCTGTGTGGTGCTGCGGCACGCCTTCGACCTGTCGGAGAAGGACACCGCGCTGGCCCTCGGCGTCTCGGTGGGTACGGTGAAGAGCCAGACCTCCAAGGGAATGGCCGAACTCCAGCGGTTGCTGGGCACACAGGGAGTGCCGCAGCGGATGCACGCGGCGGTGGGCGTTCCCCGTTGCTCGCCGGCCGTGGAAAGCTTGCGGGCGCGCACCGGTGAGGGCGGAGGAAGGGACCGATGACCATGCGGCGGGACGTGCACGAGGAGCTGCGCGCCCGGCTGCACGAGGCGGCCGGGACGCACGAGCCCGACCGGGAGCACATCCTGGCCCGGGTCGAGCGCGGTATGGCCGGTCCGGCCGGCTCCGGCCACCGGGCGACGCGTCCGCCGGTGTTCGGGTGGATGCGGGTGGCCGGTGCGACGGCCGCGGTGGCGGGTGTGCTGGCGGTGGGCGGTTACGCGGTCGCGTCCGCGGTGAAGGAGGAGACCGCCACCCCGCAGCAGCGGGACGTGGTGACCTCGCCGACGCCCACGTCCACGCCGTCGCCGGAGGCGACGAGCCGGGCCCCCGCGCCGCCGGTGGATCCCACGCCGTCCGCTACGCCGGAGCGCCGCGAGTCCGCTCCGCCGCCCTCGCGGACGCCGAGCACCTCCGTCACCGGGCGCCCGCCGGCCGCCACCGAGGACGGGCCGCTGTGGTCGGACGGCTCGGTCGACCCGCACAGCAACGACTTCTGGGCGCAGAGCAACGTCACGATCAAGACGCGCACGGAACTGACCGCGCTGACCGTGCGGTTGAGCGTCGCCCAGACCGGCGGGGTCTCCGACGCGGGCGCCTGGCGGTCGCTGCCCGAGCAGGACTTCACGCTCACGGTCGCGGAGCGGGACGGCTTCCTCGTCTACACCTGGACGCTGAAGGAGGGCCGTGAGGTCCCGGCGGGCGAGTGGGTGTTCGCGGGCCAGTTCGACCACGAGCGCGGCGGCCGTGACGCCGGCGCCGACCGCTACGCGGTGACGGCCGCCGCCGGCTCGGAGCGACTGTCCGTGGGCGGCGGTTTCGCGGCCGTGGACGACACCGACGACGACTCGTGAAAAATTTCTGAAGACGCGGCAACCCTTCCCTCGCGGGTGGCGACCACCAGGCGCAAGAGTCACCCCCCATTGAGGAATCGGTACATGACTGCACCAGCAGAACAGCGCGTCCGCCACCGCCGCCGGGTCACCAGGCGGCGTGCCGTGATCACCGGGTTAGCCGCGTTCGGCATCACGGGAGCGGCGATCGTCACCACGTCGATGCTGTCCACCGCGGGCGCCGCGACCCCCTGGCCCACGGACAAGGGCAAGACGCCCGTGTCGGAGACCATCGCGGTCTCCGGTGTCCGCGACGGCGGCATGAAGATGTTCTACGGCACCGGCGCGCTCGGCGGCGACAGCCAGGACGAGGGCCAGGACCCCATCTTCGAGCTGGCCGACGGCGCTGTCCTCAAGAACGTCATCATCGGCACCCCGGCCGCGGACGGCGTGCACTGCAAGGGCAGCTGCACGCTGCAGAACGTGTGGTGGACGGACGTCGGTGAGGACGCGGCCAGCTTCAAGGGCAAGTCGTCGTCGGCCGTGTACAAGGTGATCGGCGGCGGCGCGAAGAACGCCGACGACAAGGTGCTCCAGTTCAACGGCGCCGGGACGCTGAACGTGTCGGGCTTCCAGGTGCAGAACGCCGGGAAGCTGGTGCGCTCCTGCGGCAACTGCAAGACGCAGTACAAGCGCACGGTCGTGCTGAACGACATCGACGTGACGGCGCCGATGACGGCGATCGTCGGCGTGAACGCCAACTACGGCGACACGGCGACGCTGTCGAAGATCCGCATCCACGGCGACAGCAAGAAGAAGATCAAGACGTGTGTGCGCTTCGAGGGCAACAACACGGGCAAGGAGCCCAAGGAGCTGACCCCGCCCGGCCCGGACGGCAAGACCTGCAAGTTCACGGCCTCGGACATCAGCTACCAGTGACGCCACGGCACGTGTGAACTCCGGCCGGCCCGAATCCCCCCTTGGGCCGGCCGGCTGCCGGGTGTCCGGGCCCCCAGCCGGACGTCCCGGCGCCCCGGCCCTCCGGAGCCCCCCTCCGGACGGCCGACAGTCGCCCCCGCCGGCGCGAATCGGCGGGGGCGTCGTCGTACCTGCCCGGGCACCCTCTTGAATTGATGCGCCTATCGCATGGACAGATCTCGGTTTGATGCTGGACACGGATCCCGTGGTGCTCCGAAACTCTCGCGTAACACCTCGGCCCGCCCCCCAGCTCGATGACCGAGACGAGGACTCATGAGAGCGATCCCCAGACGTACGGTGCTCGCCGTCACCGCGGGCGCGGTCGCGGCGCCGGCCGTGAGCACACCGGCCACGGCAGCGCCGCCCGAAGTGCAGCAAGCCGCCTCAGGACCCAACCCGGTCCTGCGGACGGACCTCCTCACGCAGGTGACGCCCAGGAACAACTGGCTGGTGACAGCCGTCGCCCTCCAGTACGCGCACCGCATCGACTTACGCGGCGCCACGGTCCCGCCCACCGCCTTCCAGGTGCGGGCCACGGTGGGCGGACAGACAGCGGCTCGTACGGTGACCCGGGTCTACACCCACACCTCCGACCGTCTGATCATCGAGCTCGATCCGAACGACTCCAACGCACGGGCGGTCGGCACCACCGATCCCCTTCCGCTCGACCGTGCCTATTCCGTCAGACAGGTGGCGGACGTGCGCACCCCGGCGGGTGAACCGGTCCTCGAGGCCGGTCCGTTCGCGCACCGGAACGACGACGTCATCACTCCCGTGGTCGACGACTTCGCCGCCGGTTCCTTCACCGACTCCGCGGGATTCGAACTGGACTTCCGGCTGTACCGGCCTGCGGGATTCCTGCGGAACCCGCGGAGCCGCACCCGGTACCCGCTCGTCGTCACCCTGCACGGCGGTGGCGAAGTCGCGGACAACAACATGACCCAGCTGACGTCCAACCGGGTCGCGGTCACGTTCGCCAAACCCGAACGACAGCACCGCGACCCCGCGTTCGTCCTCTCGCCGCAGATCCCCCTGCCCCGTCCCATGGACGGGCCCGACGGCACGGACTGGACCGACGCGAAGGTCCAGGCCGCGCTGATCGAACTCATCGACACCTTCGTGCGCGAGCACGCGGGCCACGTGGACACCGACCGGCTCTATCTGGTCGGCCTGTCCTCGGGCGGTCGCGGCATCTACAGCCTGCTGGCCGAGCGACCCGACATGTTCGCGGCTGCCCTGCCCACGGCCGGCTGGGGCGACGCGGCCACCATGGACAGGATCACGCACATCCCGATCTGGGCCGACCACTCGGTCGACGACCCGGTCGTCCCCTACCGGGAGGGCCGGTTCGGCAACCCCGGCACCTGGACCCTGATGAACGCGCTGGAGACCGCCGGTGCACGGGTCACTCGTGGGGAGTGGGCCAACGACCTGCCGAAGGAACAGTTCGAGGCCCGGTCACGGGCCCTCCTGCGGCAGGCCCGGGCCACGCGCAGCCACGTCCTGTTCACGAGCTACACGGCCGGAACGACACCGGTGAGCCCCCATCTGTCATGGGCCCAGACGTACGAGAACGACGTGGTCATCGACTGGCTCTTCGCACAGTCCCGCTAGCGCCTTTTGGAGGTAGAGCATGCGTCCGCGCAGTCGTTCCACCCGCACCAGCGCGCCGTTATCGACCCGGTCCCGTCCCCTGACGGCGCTGATCGCACTGGCGACCAGCATCGGCTTGGCACTGACCCTGCTGACGGCCACCGCCGCGCCGGCAACCGCCGCCGGCATCCCGGGCCCGACGACCGCCTCCCTGGAGGCCGCCGCCGGGCCGCTGACCACCGCCACCTACACCGTTCCCCGCCCGAGCGGATACGGCTCGGGCACGGTCACGTATCCGACCGCCAGGGGCTCCTACCCGGGCGTGGTGCTGATGCCGGGCTATCAGGGCACCCAGGAGAACCTGAAGTGGCTGGCACCCCGCCTCGCTTCCTGGGGCTTCGTCGTCATCAACGTCGGGACGAAGACACTCACCGACGATCCCGAATCGCGCGGCCGCCAGATCAGCGCCGCCGGCACCCAGTTGCTCGCGCTCGGCAAGGCCCCCCGCAACCCGCTGTCGGGGAAGCTCAACGGCACCCTGGGCGCTGCCGGTCACTCGATGGGCGGCGGGGGCGTCATGGCGGCCCTGCGGGACGACCCGCGCTTCCGGGCGGGTGTGCCGACCGCCCCGTACCACCCGAACGGGAACTTCTCCTCGGTCACCGAGCCCACCTTCTTCCTGACCTGTCAGAGCGACCCCGTCGCCCACGGCGACACCTTCGCGGTGCCCTGGTACACCTCCATGTCCCGGGCCGAGAAGCTCTACATCGAGGTACCCGGCGACCATCTGTGCCCGATGACGGGCTACGGCGACAAGGCCAAGCAGGGCAAGTGGATCGTGTCGTTCTTCAGCCTCTGGCTGCGTGCCGACACCCGCTTCGGCCCGTTCCTGTGCGGTCCGGCTCGTGACGCCGACAAGAACGACACCGCCCTGGTCACCCGCTGGATGGACACCTGCCGGTGACCCGTCGGAGGGACACGCCCTAGTCCATCGTCGAGCCGATGGTCGTGGAACCGGTCGTCAGGAACGTCGTCGCGGGGAGGGAGCCGTCCGCCCCGCGCGCGGCGTACGCGCTGTTCGCGTCCGTCGACCTGAAGGGCGGGGTGGCGACGCCGCTGTCCCAGTTGTTGCCGGCGGAGACGGCCGCGGAGCCCAGCTTCGCGGGGCCGCCCTTGTCGCTCGCGGCGAGGTTCTTGCCGAGGCGGGCCTTGCCGGTGGCGAAGTAGAAGCCGTTCTGGGCGTTGGCGTAGGCGGTGTTGCGGTTCAGGGTGATGGCGCCGGTGTTGGAGTTCTCGGTGAAGCCGTGCAGCGTGTTGTCCCAGGCGGCGTTGTTGTTGACGACGTGGGCGACGGACGCTCCCCCGCCGCCCAGTTTGAAGCCGTTGCCGTTGCCCTCGAAGGCCGGGTCGCTCCAGCGGTTCTCGCCGTTGCCGAAGGCCCAGGAGTGCTCGATGGTGACCGGCGAGGAGAACTGCCACAGGTCGAGGCCGTCGTCGGAGTTGTCGAACAGCCGGGCGCCGGTGATCCTGTTGCCCGTCCCCGAGCCGAACTTGACGGCGATGCCGTCGGCGTTCTGGCCGTGGCCGGCCGGGTCGTAGTTGCCGTGGCTGTCCAGGTTCTGCACGAGGTTGCCGGTGGTGCCGTCGCCGCGCAGAGTGAAGCCGGAGTCGCCGTTGTCCGCGGTGACGAGGTTCCTGAAGACGCCGCCGGCGGAGGACGTGGCGACGAAGCCCTGGGCCGGGGAGTTGACGAAGGCGAGGTTCTCGACGGTCCAGTGGTCGCCGTAGATGCCGGCCAGCCAGGAGCCGTCGGGCAGTTCGGAGCCGTCGATCCGGACCTTCTCGGCGCCGTACGCGCGCAGGGTGATGCGTGCCGAACTCGTGCCGTTCGCCGTTGACTTGAGGGTCGCGGACGGGTAGTAGGTGCCGCCGCGGACCTGGATGACCGTACCGGCTGTGGCGTTCTTCACGGCCGCTTCGAGCTGGGCCGTGCTGGAGACGGTGACCGTCGACGAGGCGGCCTGCGCGCCGCCGCCGGAGAGCCCGAGATAGACGCCGCCCGCCCCAGAGGCACAGACCACCGCGGCGGCGATGGTGAGCGTACGGGTCCTGCGGTGGCGTCCGGTGCTGAGCAGCACGGAGCGTTCCTTTCCTAGGCGATGGGGACGGAAACGGTCCGGAGGGGCCCGCTCCGACCCGTTTCCGACCAGCAGTCGCCGCCGCGCCGCCAAAGGGTTGCCGCCGTTGCCGCTGTCACGTGCACGGGCGGGCCCGAGTCTCCGAAAGTTTCGGAACCACCGGCCTCACGCACACCCGTTGACGCACTGTTCCCGGCCGGTGAAACTCCGAAGGCCGCTATCCAACAGAATCCCCCAGACTCCGACAGGAAGTGTCATGCGCCCCCGCACGCTCCTGCTTCCGTTCCTGGCCCTGACCGGCCTCCTCCTGACCCTCCTCACGGCGCCGCCCAGCACCGCAGACTCCGGAGCACCACCCGTGAAGCACTCCCAGTACGCCGGCTATCTCTTCGCCTACTTCACGGGCGAGGGCACCGCCGACGGCGAGCAGATCCGTTACGCCCTCAGCCGGGGCAACGACGCGCTGCACTGGCGTGAACTGAACGCCGGGAAGCCGGTCCTGACGTCGACGATCGGCGAGAAGGGCCTGCGCGACCCGTTCGTGATCCGCTCCCCCAAGGGCGACAAGTTCTATCTGATCGCCACCGACCTGCGGATGTACCAGAACTCCAGCGGCAGCTGGGACCAGGTGCAGCGGCACGGCAGCAAGTCGATCATGGTCTGGGAGTCCACCGACCTGGTCCACTGGACCGACCAGCGCCTGGTGAAGGTCTCCCCGGACAACGCGGGCAACACCTGGGCGCCGGAGGCCTACTGGGACGACGAGCTCGGTGAGTACGTCGTCTTCTGGGCGTCGAAGCTCTACGCCGACGACGACCCGGACCACAAGGGCAACACGTACAACAAGATGATGTACGCGACCACCAAGGACTTCCGCACCTTCAGCGCGCCGAAGATCTGGAACGACCCGGGCTACTCGGTGATCGACTCCACGGTCGTCAAGTACAAGGACGAGTACTACCGCTACACCAAGGACGAGCGGGACCCCAGCTCCTCCAGCCCCTGCTCCAAGTTCATCACCGGTGAGAAGTCGACGTCCCTGACCTCGACGAAGTACGACTTCGTGGCCGACTGCATCGGCAAGGGCGCGATGGACCGCGGTGAGGGCCCGACGGTGTTCAAGTCGAACACCGAGAAGAAGTGGTACCTGTTCATCGACGAGTACGGCGGCCGCGGCTACGTCCCGTTCGAGACCACCGACCTCGCCTCCGGCAAGTGGACCCCGTCCACGAACTACCAGCTCCCGGCGAGCCCGAGGCACGGCACGGTGCTGCCGGTGACGCAGAAGGAGTACGACCGGCTGCTGGCGGCCTACCCGTCCACCTCCACCTCCGTGATGGACGCGACGGCCCAGCACCAGAAGGGGTACTCGATCGTCACGGACAGCGCCTCGAAGGTCGTCCTCCCCATGGAGCCGAACGCCGAACTGCGGGGCCTCGCCCCGAAGCTGTGGGTCGGCGAGGGCGCCACGCTGAGCCCGAAGTCCGGGACCCGGCGCGACTTCCGCACACCGCAGAAGTACACCGTGACGGCGGCCGACGGCACCAAACGCACCTGGACGGTCGAGGCGGTCCGCACCCGCAGCCCCCTGCTGCCCGGCCTGAACGCCGACCCGGACGTCCACTACCTCGACGGCAGATACTGGATCTACCCGACGACGGACGGCTTCCAGGGCTGGAGCGGCACCAAGTTCAAGGCGTACTCGTCGAAGGACCTGGTCCACTGGAAGGACCACGGCGTCATCGTCGACCTCGGGCCCGATGTGACCTGGGCCGACAAGAACGCCTGGGCGCCCGCGATCGCCGAGCGGAACGGCAAGTACTACTTCTACTTCTGCGCGGAGCAGCAGATCGGCGTGGCAGTGGCCGACTCCCCCGCCGGCCCCTTCAAGGACGCGCTCGGCAAGCCGCTGGTCGCCAAGGGCGGGGCGCTCAAGGGCCAGATGATCGACCCGGCGGTCTTCACGGACGACGACGGCCAGGCGTACCTGTACTGGGGCAATGGCCACGGATACGTCGTGCCGCTGAACGACGACATGGTGTCGTTCGACGCGTCGAAGGTGCAGGACATCACCCCGGACAACTTCCGCGAGGGCTCCTTCGTGATCAAGCGGAAGGGCACGTACTACTTCATGTGGTCGGAGGACGACACCCGCAGCGAGAACTACCACGTGGCGTACGCGACGGGACCGTCCCCGCTCGGCCCGTGGACCAAGCGCGGGACGATCCTCCAGAAGCGGCCCGAGTACGGCATCCTCGGCACCGGCCACCACTCGGTGGTGAACACCCCCGGCACCGACGACTGGTACATCGTCTACCACCGCTTCGCCCTCAACGGCCCCGGCAGGCCGGGCGGCGACGGCATGCACCGCGAGACCACCATCGACCGCATGGAGTTCGCGGCCGACGGCAGCATCAAGCCGGTGGTGCCGACCCTGGAGGGCGTCAAGCCGGTACGGCGATGAGCCTCACAGGACGTCGTCGAGCCAGCTGAAGACCTCGTCCTGCATGTCCTGGGTGAAGACGTGGCCGAGCTCCGGCCACGTCTTCGTCCGTATCCGGTCCTCGGCGTGGCGCGACCGCCACACGGCCCGCAGCTTGTCGTACGCGACCCGCACGCCCTCGGCCGGGAACAGCGTGTCGAGCCCGCCGTTGAAGAACAGCATCGGCCGGGGCGCGGCGATGCTCGCCACGTCGGGGATGTCGAGGTGCCGGGCGAGCCCCGGGTGGAGCATGTAGTACGCCGACTGCCCGCGCAGCGTGTTGTTGCCGGGCACCATCATCTCCTTCAGGCCGGTCATCCAGCACACACTCGCGGCGGCCGCGATGTGGTCGCTGAGGGCGGCGGTCTGCCAGGCGCGGTAGGCGCCCATGGAGAAGCCGACGGCCGCGACCCGCCGGGCGTCCACCCGGTCGAGTCCCGCCAGGAAGGCGGCGGCCCGCTGGTCCTCCCGGGCCATGAGCCCGGCGAGCGAGGAGCCGAGGTTGTAGAAGTTGGCGGCGAGGGCCTGCTGCTGCTCGTAGGCGAGCGGCCCGCGGTCGCCCCAGCCGAGCGCGTCCAGGCACAGCACCACATAGCCGCGCCGGGCCAGTTCGTCGCCGACGAACCGCCCGCTGAAGTACTTGTCCGCCCAGGCCCGGGCGGAGGCGAGACGCGTGTCGTCGTACCAGGGCCGGACCAGTTTCTCCTTCCCGATGTCGAACCTGGCGCCGTGGTCGTGCAGGAGCAGCACGGCGGGGAAGGGTCCCTTGCCGTGCGGGGTGAGCAGGGCGCCGCGCACGCGTTCGTGGCGGGTGAGGGAGACGGTGACCAACTCCCTTGTGTATCCGTCCCCCTGGGCACGGCCACTGACCTGCGGCGCGTACGGCGTCCCGTCCTGCCGGTCGACGAGCAGGTGCTCCTCGACCGTGGCCCGGGCGGCGCGCCGCCAGGCGCGGAAGTCGCGGACCGGGGATCTCCCCCAGGCTTGCGGGAAGGTCAGGGCGTCCTTCAGCGCCGGGTGGAAGTCGGGCAGCGGGCCCTCCACGACCGCTGCCTCCGCCCCGCTCACCGCTCCCCCGGCCAGCAGCGCCGTGCCGGCCCCGACCACGAACGTCCGCCGCCCGAGCGGCTCATGGGTGCCCATACGACCTCCCGGTTCCAGCGTGGCTCAGGACGTACCCCTCGACGGCCGACGGGGACGTCAGGGGGCGGTAGTGGTAGACGTCGGCGGGGTCCCAGCCGACGTCGTCGGTGAGTCCCAGCCGGCTCGCCACCGCGTCGAGGCCGGCGGGCCGGCCGTCGAACCAGGAGCCGGTGTCGTGGAAGTGCTCGCCCCCGTAGGCGGCGACGGCCTGGGACCGCTGCGGGAAGCGGAACACATTGCGCTCGGAGAAGATCGCGGACTCCACGCCCACGCCCAGGGCGTACAGGGGAGCCCGGCCGCGGTAGACGTTGTTGAGGACGTGCACCTGCCCGAAGCGGACCCGTGGGGCGCGCTGCACGATGCCGCTGAAGAGGTTGCGGACGAAGGTCGCTTTCAGGTGCCCCCGGTCCCGGTCGCCGCGGCCGTCGCCCGAGCCGATCAGGATCGCCTTGTCGTGGTCCTCGAACCGGCTGTCGGAGACCGTGACGAAGTCGGAGCCGTCCTCGATGTCCAGCAGCCCGTCGTGCCGCTGCACGCGCTCGCCGTGGAATCCGAGGGGTGCCTCGCGGTCGGGGAACCGGCCGTCGGTGAAGGTGCAGTGGTCGATCCAGATGTTTCTGCCCGTGATGACGGTGAGCGCGTCGAAGCGGGCGTTCCAGCTGCCCCGCGTGCCGTCGTCCGGGGACCAGCTGGTGAAGTGGTCGACGGGCGCCTCCAGGCGCAGGTTGCGCACGACGATGTTGCTGCCGGTGTTGACCGTCAGGAACACCCCGAGCAGCCGGGCGTCCCTGCCCACGCCGACGAGGGTCGTGTTGCTCGGCACGGTGAGCTGGATCTGCGCCTTCTCCTTGTTCGAGCCGGTCTGGCGCAGTTGCCGCTGCTGCTTGCAGTAGTCGAAGCGGGTGTCGGACCAGACGGCGCCGTCCTCGCCGAAGCAGGACATGTACCTGCCGAGGTCGTATCCGGGCGCGTAGTCCTGCTCGCCGAGCGGGGAACCGTCGTCGCTCTCGTGCCCGTTGACGTCGCCGACGACCCGGATCACCTTGGGCGCGGTGGGCTCGCCGTCATTGGCCAGCGCCTCCTTGAGTTCCGCGCGGGTGTGCACCGTCCAGGTCGTGCCGCCCGCCCCGCCGGTGGTGCCGGAGCCGGCCGAGGCCCAGCCGACGGGGGCGCGTTCGGCGGCGGAGGCCGCAGGGGCCGGCCAGAGCAGGCACACACCGAGGAGGAGCGCCGCGGCCCTACGCACCGGGCCGCCAGTCGCCGAGGTACGTCTCCTTGGTGTGCAGCCCGACCTGCGCGCGACTGAGCCGGGGCCGGTTCTCCGGCACGGAGACGGCGGCGCCCGGCCCGGTGTTGCGGTACTCGGCGAACCGCATCGACTGCCACGGATAGGCCTCCCGCATGTTGGTGTACGGGGCCACCGCGTCGATGCCCGGCCCGATCCGGGTCTCCCGCACCACCAGCGACGGCCAGGCCGTGGTCTCGTACGACGGCACCCACGGGCGGGCCAGCTTGTAGGCACCGTCCTCGGCGCCGGAGGTGATGCGGCAGCGGACGGCGAGGATGCCGTACGGGTTCGCCCGGGCCGTGGAGGGCGCGAAGACCATGCCTTTGGGGGTGAAGTCCACGTCCCGTGCCAGCGTGCGGAAATGGCACTGCTCGAACACGGCGGTCGCCCGCCCGAAGACGAAATCCACGTCGCCCTCGATGTAGCAGTGCCGGAAGTACTGCCGGTCGAAGGCGCCGAGCGCGGTCGTGTCGACGAAGAGGGTGTCCTGGTGGGCCAGGAGCCGGACGTTCTCGAAGCGGGTGCGGTCGCCGTACGTGTACGCCGCGACCGCCTGTGTGCCGGTGATGTCGGGGTGGTCGGCGCGCAGCCAGTCGTTGGCCAGCGTCAGGTCGCGGACGGTCAGCCCGGGGGCCGCCGAGGTGAAGGTGGCCGAGCCGGCCGTGCCGTAGGTGCCCGAGCCGTCCGGCTTGGGCGTGCCGTTGGCGTTGTCGTACACGATGACGACGTCACGCGGGTCCCGGGTGGCGCCCCTGAGGGTCAGCCCGGTCTTGTCAGCCGGGACGCTGACGACCTCGCGGTACGTCCCCGGGTGCACGACGACGGTCCAGCCAGGACCGTCCACGGCGTCCACGGCGGCCTGCACGGAGTCACCGGGGCGGACATGGTGGACGCGGGGCTGGCCGGCCGCGGCGAAGGCGGGTGCTGCGCCGGTGGCGACGAGGCCGCCGGCTATTCCGGTGAGCAGGGTGCGCCGGTGCATTCAGCAGGCCTCCTTCCACGGCTCCCAGTCGCCCAGGTAGCCGGCGCGGGTCGCCGACCGGGCCTGCCGGGAGGTGAGCTGGGGCCGGTTCTCCGGCACGGAGACGGCGGCGCCCGGTCCGGTGTTGCGGTACTCGGCGAACCGCATCGACTGCCACGGATAGGCGTTCGACATGTTGGTGTAGGGCGCGACCGCGTCGATGCCCGGGCCGAGCCAGGTGTCCCGGACGGTGAGCATGGGACGGGCGGTGGTGTCGGAGCTGGGCACCCAGGGACGGGCGAGCTTGTAGGAGCCGTCGGGGGCCTCGCTGTCGACGCGGCTCCCGGTCACCAGGTACCCGAGCGGGTTGGCGGCGGCCGTCGACGGGGCGAAGACGAAGCCGTACGGGGCACCCGGCAGGTCGGTCCGGTTCAGGGTCCGGAAGCGGCACTGCTCGAAGACGGCGGTCGCCCGCCCGAAGACGAAGTCGACGTCGCCCTCGGCGTAGCAGTGGGTGAAGTACTGGCGGGCGAAGGTGCCCAGCGCCATCGAGTCGGCGTACAGGGTGTCCTGGTGGCCGAGGAACCGGCAGTGGTGGAAGGCCGACCGGTCGCCCTGGACCTTGAGGGCGACGGCCTGGGTGCCGGTGATGCCGGGGTGGTCGGCGCGCAGCCAGTCGTTGGCGAAGGTGATCCAGCGGGCGGTGAATCCGTCGGCCTGCACGGTGGTGGTGGCGGACCCGGTCGTGCCGTAGGTGCCGCCGCCGGGCTTGGGCGTCCCGGCCGCGTTGTCGTACACGACGACGACGTCACGGGGGTTCTCGCTCGCCCCGATCCAGGTCATCTCGGTACGGCCGGGGTCGACGGCGACGGTCTGCCGGTAGACGCCCGGGGCGATGACGAGGGTGTATCCGCTGCCGGTCGCGGCGGCCACGGCGTCCCGGACGGTGGGGACGTCACCGGC
>NZ_MUKA01000734.1 GCF_002150735.1 Streptomyces africanus | reverse complement strand
CCTGAGGCCCGGGCGGGCACCTCGGCGACCGTGCCCGTGTCGACGTCGCCGAGGGCCCGCCCGAGCCTCAGGCGACCCCCGAACCACCAGGCGCGTAGCGGCTCCGCCGGTTTGGCCGGGGGAGCTGCCAGATCCTGCTGGTCAGTTGGTCGCCGGGCGGCGGGTCGGCCGGGGCGTTGGGCCTGTGGCCTGCTGATCGGCCGGGCCGTCGGGCCCGCGTTGGTCGGTTGATCGGCCGGGGTCGTCGGGTCGGCCGGGCCCACCGTACGGCCGGGGCCGTGCCCGTCGACCGGGTCAGGCCGGGGCCGTGGTAGCCAGCGGACTGGCCGGCTGCCGTGCACCGGCGCCTGGTTGGGGGGTCACAGCTCCGCCGGGACGGATGGCGGGTGGGGGAGGAGTCGCCGAGTCGCGCGCACTTCCGCCCGCCGCCCGACAGCCCGCCCGCGACGGTCAACCGCCCGCTCCGACAGGCCGTAGCCGCCGCCGACCGCCCGGCCGGCAGTGCCCGGCGTCCGACCTCCCGACGGCGCGGGTGCCCGCCGTCCGCCAGTCCGACCGCCCCACCGACCACCCGGCCGCCCGAC
>NZ_MUKA01000198.1 GCF_002150735.1 Streptomyces africanus | reverse complement strand
CCGCGCACGTCCACGATCAGCCCGGCTCGGGTCAGAAGCGGCCGGGGTGTTCGGCCAGCCAGTCCTTCGCCGCCGTCAGCAGGGCCTGGCCGGCCGGTGGGGCCTCGTCAGGGTGGCGTTCGGCCCACTTGACGACGTAGGGGCAGAGCGGGGCGACGGCGCTGTGCTCGCGGGCGGCGATGCCGTAGAGCTCCCGGGCCAGCGCGCCCGCGATGCCCTGGCCCTCGTGGGCCGGTTCGACGATCGTGTGCACGGGCACGAGCGCGCGCTCGGGATGGTCGAGTACGAAGTACTCGACGCGACCGACGACTTCACCGCCGGACACCGCCTCCAGACGGCCCGCCTCCCGGTCGTCGCGGATCACCAGGTCCCTCATACGGACACGCTCCTGTCCCTGTACGTCGGTCAGGCTTTGACAGCCTGCGGGCTGCGCTGCTGGTCCGAGCCCGGTACCGGCTCCGACGGGTCGGCGCCGAGGCCCACGATCCTGTTGTCGCGGTCCACGTGCACGACCCGGGGGACGAGTGCCCGGGCCTCGGCGTCCGTCACCTGGGCGTAGCTGATGATGATCACCAGATCGCCGGGGTGGACGAGATGGGCGGCGGCCCCGTTGATCCCGACGACGCCGGACCCGCGCTCGCCCTCGATGACGTACGTCTCCAGCCGGGCGCCGTTGGTGATGTCCACGATGTGCACGAGCTCGCCGGGCAGCAGGTCGGCGGCGTCGAGCAGGTCGGCATCGATGGTCACCGAGCCCACGTAGTGCAGGTCGGCCTGGGTGACGGTGGCGCGGTGGATCTTGGACTTGAACATAGTACGCAACATCGGGGTACTCCCACAAGTAGGCTCCCTGCCTGCGTTTTTGCAGGTCAAGGGCTGTTTCCATACCCTACAACGAGTCGCATCTCCGGGCAGCTTTCCCTAGGTTTTTCAGGACTCATGCTGACCCAATGCTGACTTTTCTGACGGTGTATCAGGCGCCTGGAGGAGCGGCCGGGGTCGTCCTCACTCCCCGAGGCCGCCCCTCACGAATGGCCGCGATCAGGGTACGCAACAGCCCCCGAAGACTCTCGTGACGATCGCCACAGCAGGGCTCGACCACCCGACCATCAGGTCGAACAAAATCCGTCGTCTGATCCGGCGGCGCGCAACATAGCCGCGCATCGCCGGTTACCAACTGCGCGGCACTCATCCCCGGGCGTCGCTTGCGCCAGTACCGCAGTTCGGCACCGAACCATTCTTCAGGTGAGCCCTCCGCGTTGAGCACTTTCTCTGGCTGCGGCATCTCGGTCCCTGGGTCGTGATGCGGATATCTCAGCTCTCCGCATCCGGATCTGCACGCGGGACTCGCGGCCTGACTGAATAGTTGCCGACCGGTTCGACACCAGTACACACCGTAGTCAGACCTCATTGGTGAGGATTCCGCCAGACCGAAGTGGATCTGTGAAGGCCGACCTCTTGGACCTGCCCGCTGCATCAACAACCGGCGCTGTGGGGTTTGGCCTGCCTGATCGGCGGCGTGACGCTGGCGGTCTCTGAGTTGCTGACCAATGTCCTGGTACACGTAGACTCGGACGCTGAGTGCGGCCGGGGGCTGGCTCTCGTCCTCGCCTTCGCCGACGGTTTCGGCTGCTCCCCGATCAAGGGTGGCAAAGACGTGTGGGCGAACTTCCTGATCGGCGACGGCGCGCGGACCTGGGCCACCACACCCATCCGCTGGCCCGGTTCCTGGCCGAGGCACCCGTCGCGCTGGCCGTTCCTTGCACCGGGTTCATGTGGGGCACCGCCGCCTCCAACCTGCCGTTCCTGCCCGCACTGCGCTACGGAGCCCGCGAGGTCTTCAACCTGGTCAGACCGGTTTCCCGCACCCCGTGTTATCGGGGCGCGTCCCACTGCGGCCATGGTGTCGACGCGGCGGGAAGGTCATCACCGGCGAGCAGCCAACGGGCCGGGGACAGGATCGTTCTGTCCTTGGCGAGTTTGAACATCCGGGCGCTGTGCACCGGTCCGTCGCCGGTTTTTGCCCTGGCCCGGGCGCGACCACTGAGAACGGCCCGCGCAGTTGCCTGAGCATCGAGCGGGTCCGACTTCCCGAGCAGACGGCGGGCTGTGCGGTCGGGCCGGTTCACTTCGTACACCTGGACGCGCTGAGCCAGCAGGTAGCGGGACAGACTCGCTCCAAAGGTACCGGTGCCCTCCACACCGGCCCGGCGCACCGTCCCCAGCTTGCGGGCCCAGACGAGCAGCCGGTGATATCCGGCCGCCGTGGTGGGCTGGAGGAGCTGCTGCGCTGTCTGGTCCTCATGGTGGTTCGCCTCCCGCGTGGTGACGTGCTGGGTTGATGGCACCGACCTGCTCGGGCGGTCTGAACCGTGATGGCGCCTAATCTTCGGCAAGGCCCCTATCGGGACACGCCCTGTAGCTCGCTACCAGCAGGCGCCATCCCGCAACGACAGTCGACAAGCCCGTGACTGGACACTTCGGTCATAGATCTCATGAGTCAGACCCCGCCCGGGACGGCATTGCGCAACCGTCCCACTGATCCCGGCACAACGGCATGACTCGATCACTGCCGGATGGCTTCGTCCGAACCGATGCTCAACCTGGCCTGTGCGGGCTGCCAATGAGTTGACGCTTCGTCCAGTCGTGACCGGCATTGACGGGCAGCCGTGTGGCCCGCCTTACAAGCGGCGCTCGGACGGTGGGCGGCCACGAGGGCCGCACGCCCGTCCATCAACCGCCACACCTCATCGAGCAGCAGGATCGGGGCGCCGCACACGATGGCCCTGGCGAGAACGACGCGCTGGCGCCGGCCGCCCAAGCATTCGACTCCCCGCTCCCCCACCAGGGTGGCGAAGCCGTCGGGGAGTTGGTCGACAAACTCCGTTACGTGCGCGGCCGCGGCCGTCGCGTGGATGTCCTCGTCGGTGGCGCCGGGCCGGGCGAAGGCGATGTCGTCCCGCAGGACCGAAGTGGAACAGCTCCCGGGTTTTGCCCTGGCATTGAAGGTGTCCGCCACACCATGGCCGGCCGCACGATGACGAGAACGCCCTGTGCATGCCCGCACGTTCACCACTCAGTGGGCGGGTGTGGACCGCACGGCCCGGGTGAACCACAGCAGAACCAGCGCGGCGGCCTGGATGCCGGCGACGACGACGATCAAACGGGGGATGGAGATGTCGTACAGGACCCCCGCCAACGCGCCGCCGGCCAGCGCGGCCGCTCCCATGATTCCGGCGAAGACGCCGTACGCGGTGGCCCGGCGGCCCACGGGTACGAGATCGGCGACGGTGGCACGCAGCGTGGACTCCTGCACCCCGACTGCGGCGCCCCACACCAGCGCACCCGCCACGGCGACTCCCACCGTGTCGGTGAAGGCCAGGGCCGGAACAGCGGCGGACAGCAGCGGCAGGACGACCAGGACCTGGGCGCCGAACCGGTCGTACAGCCAGCCCGTGGCCAGCGCCGCCACCGCGTCAGCCGCCATGGCCGCCGCGTACAGCACCGGCACCGTCGCGGTCGGCATCAGGTGCCGGACGACCAGGTGGTAGGAGAGCACACCGAAGGTGGCGAAACCGGTCAGGGTCACGGCGGTGAAGACCGCGTAGGCCCAGAAGGCCCGCGGCAGCTTCCTCTCCCGGGCCCCGGCAGGGCCCGGCTCCTCGGGTGGGTCCGGCTCCTCGGGCGCCGCCGCGCCAACGGTCGTCTCGTAGGCCACCGGATCGGGGACCCTGGCACGGAGCCAGAGCAGCAGCGCGACGGCAGCCACGCCGGGAAGCGCGAGCACCCCGAGCGCCGGTGCGTAGTCCCCGCTGGTGAGGGCGAGGACCCCGGCCACCGTGAGCGGGCCGATGAGCGCGCCGACCTGGTCCATCGCCTCGTGCACTGCGAAGCCGCGGCCCCGGCCGGTGGCGGCGGTGGCGTGCGAGAGCAGCGTGTCCTTGGCCGGGGAGCGAACGGCCTTGCCGACGCGTTCCGCGATCACCAGGGCGCAGGCCACCCACAACACGCCGGTCAGACCGAGCACCGGGACGGTGGCCGCGGTCAGCACGTATCCGGCGATCGTCCATGCCCAGAAGCGGCGGCTGCGGTCAGCCAGCGGTCCCGAGGCCAGACGCAGTCCGAGCGCGGCGGCCTCGCCCGCCCCCGTGACCAAGCCGACCACGGCCGCGGAGGCGCCCAGGTGAGCGAGCAGTGGGCCGGTGACGGAACGAGCGCCCTCGTAGACGAAGTCCATCAGCAGACTGACGCCCCCGAACACCACTACGAACCGCCACGCCGAGAGCCCCCGGGCAGGTGGGTTCGACGGTTCGGGCATGGCGGACGTGGTGCGTACGAGCTTCACGAACTCCTCCCCAGGGTGTCGCGTGCCTGGCAGGCCGGACATGGCCTCTTGGACATCGGACCACCTCCTAGGGGCGCTCTCCTCTTCACCGGACGAATCCGGCAGGCGCATCCTCCCCCGACACGCTGCAGCAGTCAGGTGGGGAGGCGGGCGCAGGACGCTTCCCGCGCCCGCCGGACGTGCTGGCGCCGTTCGCGCTCAGTCGGCCCGCTCGGTGGCCCGATCGCACTCGCCCGTCTCCGGAGGCAGGGCCGCGGACGGGGCGAGGCTACGGCGCTCCTGAGTGTGGGCGTAACCCGTCAGACCGACCAATACGCCCAACAGCACGGCAGACGAACCCGCCGTACCGAGGTCGAGACCGCCCTTGGCGACCGGCTTGGTCAGGAAGTCGCCGGCTGTCGCCCCGAGCGGGCGCGCCCTGTGACACACGGGCCGACCGCGCGGGCCGGCCGTGGTGTCCGACCTTGTCGGTGATCGCCTGAACGCTTCCTGAACGCCTTCCCAGCCGTTCAGGCCGCCTGCCGCGTCACGCGCGCGGGGTCCGCGACGTCCTTGCGGGTCACGGCCAGGTACACCACCAGGCCGAGGATGACCGCCAGGAAGAGCCCGCTCGTGACGACGGTGCCGAACCCGAGGCCGCCGTCGCCGGTCGGCTGGGAGAGGTAGTCGCCGACCGAGGCGCCGAGCGGGCGGGTGAGGATGTAGGCGATCCAGAAGCTCCACACCGCGTCCAGGCCCAGCGCGAAGTGCGCGATCGCCACGGCGGCGATGGCCAGCGCGAACAGGACCGCCGCGAGCCAGTAGCCCAGGTCCATGCGCTCGGAGACCAGATCGCCGCCCGCCGTTCCGAGGGCGAAGGTGAACAGTACGGCCAGCCAGTAGTACGCCTCGCGGCTGGTGGTGTCGATGCTGTGGATGGAGAGGGTGCGCTCGCGCCGGTACCAGACGACGAACGCGACGGCGAGAAGGACGGCGAACACGGCGGTGGTCGTCTCCAGCGGGACGCCCATGTTGTCGGTCAGGTTGTCGCTGATCAGTGTGCCGACGACGCTGATGAGGGCGACGGCGAGCCAGTACACGCCCGCGCGGTACGCCTTGGTGCGGAACTGGACGACGAGGACGACCGCGAGCAGCGCGCTCATGAGCACGGACACGCCGGTCAGGCCCAGACCGGCCTTCTCGTTGAGCAGGTCGGCTGCGGTCTCGCCGACCGTCGTGCACAGCACCTTGATGATCCAGAAATAGGCGGTGACCTCGGGGACCTTGTTCCAGCGCAGACGGTGGGAGGGGCGAGCGGAGGCACTCGTGCCCGGTTCGGCCTCGGGAGTCTCGGAGAGTTCGTAGGTCATGGGCAGGACGTTGCCAGCGGTTACCTGAACGCATCCTGACTGCCGCGCGGCTTTCCCGGCCCGCCGGGTCCGGCCTGATCACGATGGGGCCATGCACACCCGCGCCGCGTCCTGGCTGCGGCACCGGCTCGGCCGCGCCGTCGTCCTGTCCTACGCCCTCGCCCTGATCCTGCCCGCCCCCGGCCTGTGGCTGCG
>NZ_MUKA01000733.1 GCF_002150735.1 Streptomyces africanus | reverse complement strand
GAAGTAGCCCCCGCCGCCCCCGCCCGTGCCGCGCGGCGCGTGCTTGAGGAGGCCCTTGCCGCCCACCTCGGCCCGGCGGATCAGCCCGGCCCGCAGGGCGAAGCGCGGCACCAGCAGCCGCACGGCAGCCTCGCCGTGCAGGGCGACGGCCAGCAGCCGGTCGTGGTCGGTCAGCCCGCGCCTGCCGGCCGGCAGCGGATGGCGCTGCCGCAGTTCCCGCACATGGCGTCGGGCGCCGCGTGTCGGGCCGAGCAGCGGATAGCGCAGCAGGCCCGCCTCCGCGAGCGGGATGCGCATCAGGGCCACCGCGAGCCGTACGCCCGGGTCCTTGACCAACGTCCGCAGACCGGCGGGCTCGTGGAGACAGGCGTGCACCTCCTGGGCCAGGGGAGACGGCGGCCGCTGCGCGCTCACGGCGTCCGCGACGCCCGCCCGCATCGTCCCCGGCCGGTCCGCCACCACCAGTCCCCGCAGATACAGATCCACCACGGCGACGGTGACGGCGGCCCGGGGCCCGTCC
>NZ_MUKA01000732.1:454-854 GCF_002150735.1 Streptomyces africanus | reverse complement strand
TCGACGACGCCCCCGCCGCCGCCCGCGGCGTCCGCACCCCCGTCGGCCCTGCCGGTGTCGCCGCCCGTCGTGCTCCGACCGCCGTCGACGACGTCCCAGCCACCGTCCGCCCCGTCCACACCGCCGTCGACGACGTCCCTGCCACCGTGGGCCGCGCCCGCGTCACCACCGGCCACACCACGCCCCGCGGCACCCCCACCGCCGTCCGTCGTCCCCCTGGCGGTCTCGCCGTGCCCCGCGGGCACCCGGTCACCGTCGGGCGCGACGGCCGGGGCGGAGGCGGCGGCGAGGTATCCGGACGGCAGGGTGATCGACGGCCCGGGGGGCCATGGGGCGGCCGAGAACGCGGCCAGGTCCGGCAGCTCGTCCGCCTGGTGCGGGAGGACCAGGGACTCCGCCG
>NZ_MUKA01000732.1:0-419 GCF_002150735.1 Streptomyces africanus | reverse complement strand
GGCCGCCCGGCGGATCGCCGCACCCAGCGCGGGCTGTTCGAAACTGCGCGGATAGCCGAAGCACAGAACGCCCTCGATACGTCCGCTGAGCGGGTCCCGGACGGGCATCGCGACGCAGGCGTTGCCCTGGGAGCGTTCCGCGAAGTGCTCGGCGCCGTAGACGCGGATGAGCTGCCGCTCCGCCAGGGCGAGGCCGATGCCGTTGGTGCCGGCGATCCAGCGGGTGCCGGGATTCGTGTTCGCCGAGCAGGTCGCCGGCACCAACGGCATCGGCCTCGCCCTGGCGGAGCGGCAGCTCATCCGCGTCTACGGCGCCGAGCACTTCGCGGAACGCTCCCAGGGCAACGCCTGCGTCGCGATGCCCGTCCGGGACCCGCTCAGCGGACGTATCGAGGGCGTTCTGTGCTTCGGCTATCCGC
>NZ_MUKA01000197.1 GCF_002150735.1 Streptomyces africanus | reverse complement strand
GGACGGGGACGGGGACGGGGATGAGGATGGTCGGGGCGGCCCGGCAGCCGGACAGCCGTCGGCGAACCGCCGGCTCGACTCTTCACCCGAACGGCCGCACGGTCCCCGGGAAACGCCCGAAGCCGCGCACGGTCGATGCCCCACTGGGAGTGTGCGGAGGCCGGTATCCGGTCAGGCACCCGAGAACAGCTGAAGCCCGCCACCCGGCCGAGCACCCAAGAAGCAGTCGGAGCCCGCGCCCGGCACGCTCGCGGCACCCCGGATCAGGCAAGGGCCCGGATCAGGCAGGAGCCCGGATCAGGCAGGAGCCCCCAGTTCGGCCCACACCGTCTTGCCGGCGACTCCCGGCGTGCGGACCACGCCCCAGTCCAGGCACAGCCGCTGAACGATGAACATGCCGTGGCCGCCCGGGCGGCCGGCCCGGTGCGGGGTGCGGGGCGACGGCTGGCCGGTGCCCCGGTCGGCGACCTCGATGCGGATCACCTTGTTGTCGCAGGTGATCCACAGCTGGTCGGGCCCCTCGGCGTGCAGGCAGGCGTTGGTGACCAGCTCGGAGACGACGAGCAGGACGTCCTCGGCGGCGGCCCGCTGGTCCGCGGAGGCGGCCGGCAGCCAGCCCCACGCGTACAGCGCCTGGCGGGCGAAGTCGCGGGCGAGCGGGACGACACCGCTCGCCCCGTCGAAGCTCAGCCGGCGCACCTGCCGGCCCCCCGGCGGTGCCGCGGCTCCGGACGGCGCGGCCACGCCCTCGCCGGACGCACCGCCCGCCGGCACGCCACCCTCGGACGCCCCGGAAGCGCCGCTGGGCTCCGGCCCGCGGTCGCCCGGCGAGTAGGGCCGGGTGGTGCTCATCAGCGCTTCACCTCACCGATTCACCAGTTCACGATTCAAAAAATTCATTCCACAGTCAGTCACGCAGTGCGCGGCACGACGGTTTCGCGACGCCCCCGCCGCCCTGGCGGCCGACCGTTCCAGGATGTCTCCTGCCCGGGCGGACCGGGGGAACACCCCCGTATTCGGCGCGAAAGGCATGCCAGGGGCAGGACACCGGTCACAGAGGGATGGCCGAGGCTCGGCGCGCCCACGCAACGCCGGTCAGCCCGACTCGTCGGCCAGGGCCGCCTCAAGCGTGTCATGGACGCTGAAGACCGCATCCGCGCCAGTGATCTCGAACACGCGTGCTACCACCGGCTGCATCCCGGCGAGTGTCACGCCACCGCCCGCGGCCTCGGCCTTCAGG
This sequence comes from Streptomyces africanus, assembly GCF_002150735.1. Classification (GTDB taxonomy): domain Bacteria; phylum Actinomycetota; class Actinomycetes; order Streptomycetales; family Streptomycetaceae; genus Streptomyces; species Streptomyces africanus. Next base: position 4,060 of record NZ_MUKA01000197.1, on the reverse strand, counting down.
CGGGCGCCCAGGAGCACGTTGAGCCCCGTGGAGTCACAGAACTCCAACCGCGCGCAGTCGATGACCAGGCGCTTGAATCCCTTGGCGAGGCAGTCGTCGAGTGGCTCACGCAACAGATCGGCGGTGTGGTGATCCAGCTCACCCGCCGGGGTCACGACGGCGCTAGAGCCCTCTTCCCGCACCTCCACCAGAAGCCGGCCAGACTGTGCGCTGCCGACTGTCCCGCGGTCCATGCCGTCTCTCTCTCCCGACGTCGTGACTGCTGCTGACGCCCACGAACACTACGCCTTCCCTCCACGCTTCGACACCCGAACAACCGCACACAAACGGACATATGCACACAGAACGCACTTGCGGTGGGCTCGGGGAAGCGGGTAGGCCTAGTAAGGACACGTACCCGACACGGCCGGCTTTGGAGGCGCCGCACACCGCAGTGCACCTTACGGCTCCGGCAGCCTTATGCCGAGAACGATGGAGGACATCATGTCACCCCGGCTCGACGCATCGCGTACCCAGAAAGCGACGTCGACACCCCCTCCGGAACATCTGGATCCCATCGAGCAGGACGAGATGCTCGTCACACAGGACGACCTTCTCGCCGGACTTCCGGTCATCCCCCCGTACGAGGAAGTCGACGCGGTCGACGCACGGGCCCTGTCCAAGACCCTCTTCGAGCGCCTCGAGTCGCTGGAGGAAGGCACCCACGAGTACTCGTACGTCCGCAACACGCTCGTCGAACTGAACCTCGCACTGGTCAAGTTCGCCGCCTCCCGGTTCCGCTCCCGCAGCGAGCCGATGGAGGACATCATCCAGGTCGGCACCATCGGCCTGATCAAGGCGATCGACCGCTTCGAGCTGTCTCGGGGTGTCGAGTTCCCCACATTCGCGATGCCGACCATCGTCGGCGAGATCAAGCGCTTCTTCCGCGACACCTCGTGGTCGGTGCGCGTCCCGCGGCGGCTCCAGGAGCTGCGGCTCGACCTGGCCAAGGCCGGTGACGAGCTGGCCCAGAAGCTGGACCGCGCCCCGACGGTGACGGAACTGGCCGAGCGCCTCGGCATCTCGAACGACGAGGTCGTCGAGGGCATGGCCGCGTCGAACGCCTACACCGCCTCCTCGCTGGACGCCCAGCCGGAGGAGGACGACTCCGAGGGCGCGCTCGCGGACCGCATCGGCTACGAGGACCACGGACTCGAAGGCATCGAGTACGTCGAGTCGTTGAAGCCGCTGATCGCCGAACTTCCGCCGCGCGACCGCAAGATCCTGTCGCTGCGCTTCGTCGCGGGCATGACCCAGTCGGAGATCGGCGAGGAACTGGGCATCTCCCAGATGCACGTCTCGCGGCTGCTGTCGCGCACGCTGGTACGGCTTCGCAAGGGGCTGACCGTCGAGGAGTGATCCTCCGAGGAGGCCTCCGCCGAGGATCCTCACTGCACGACGCTGTGCCCGGTGACGCTGTCTTTCGGGGGCGGACCGAACGGTCCGCCCCCGGGCGCGTTTCCTGACAGCATCCGGATCGGTATGACGCCCGGGATACCGAGGAGCACGTCTTCGTTGCTCAGAGCACCCGCTCGCCGCGCTGCCAGACCCCGGTGACCAGCGGGACGCCGGGCCGGTAGGCCAGGTGGACGTGGCTCGGGGCGTCGAGAAGCGTCAAGTCGGCGTACGCGCCCGGGGTGAGGCGGCCGATGTCGGTGCGCCGGAGGGCCGCGGCGCCGCCCGCCGTGGCCGACCAGACGGCCTCGTCCGGCGTCATGCCCATGTCCCGTACGGCGAGCGCGATGCAGAACGGGACGGAAGAGGTGAACGACGAGCCCGGGTTGCAGTCCGTGGACAGGGCCACGGTGACCCCCGCGTCGAGGAGGCGGCGGGCGTCCGGCCACTCGGCGCGGGTGGAGAACTCGGCGCCGGGCAGGAGGGTGGCGACCGTGCGGCTGTTCGCCAGGGCGTCGACGTCCTCGTCCGTCAGGTGGGTGCAGTGGTCGGCGCTGGCCGCGTCGAGTTCGACCGCCAGCTGCACGCCCGGGCCGTGGGAGAGCTGGTTGGCGTGGATACGGGGGTGCAGGCCGCGTGCCCGGCCGGCGGTGAGGATCGCGCGGGCCTGGTCGCCGTCGAAGGCGCCCCGCTCGCAGAAGACGTCGATCCAGCGGGCGTGCGGGGCGCAGGCGTCGAGCATCTCGCCGGTGACGAGAGCGACGTAGGCGGCCGGGTCCTCGGCGAACTCGGGCGCGACGATGTGGGCGCCGAGGTAGGTGACCTCGTCGGTGTGGGCGGCGGCGACGCGCAGGGCCCGGGCCTCGTCCTCGACCGTCAGGCCGTAGCCGGACTTGGTCTCGAAGGTGGTCGTGCCCTGGCGGAGGGCCTCGGCGAGGTAACGCGTGACGTTGGCTTCCAGTTCCTCGTCCGTCGCGGCGCGGGTGGCCGCGACGGTCGTGCGGATGCCGCCCGCGCTGTACGGCCGCCCCGACATCCGGGCGTTGAACTCCTGCGTCCGGTCGCCGGCGAAGACGAGATGGGAGTGGGAGTCGACGAAGCCGGGGAGGACCGCCCGGCCGCCCGCGTCGACCCGATTGTCAGTGGCGGGTGCTTTGCTTTGATCACCGGTCCACGCGATGCGGTCGCCTTCGATGACGACGGCCGCGTCCTGGACCAGTCCGAGAGGGGAAGTGTCACCGAGGGAGGGGTCGTTGGTGACCAGGGCGGCGATGTTGGTGATGAGCGTGCTTGCGGTGCTCGCGGAGTGGGCGGGGCTGACGGTCGTCGCGTTGCTCATGGCGTCCTTGGTGGCCTGGTCGGCGGTGGGGTCGGGTTCGGGGGCCGGCCGCTCGAAGGAGCGGCCCGGGGTCATCCGCGCAGGGCTTCGACGGCGTCCGCGAGGGCTCGCGGCACATCCGGTACGAGCGAGTGGACCCCGTCCCGTACGACGTGCCGCCCTCCCACGACCGTATGCGACACGTCCGCTGCCGACGCGGCGAATACGGCCGTCTCGGCCCCGAGCCGCGGAAGCGGCCCTGCCGTCCTGACCGAGTCGAGCGCGATCGTCGTGAAGTCGGCGAGCGCGCCGGGCTCCAGGGCGCCCGCGTCCTGCCAGCCGAGGGCCGCGTGCCCGTCCGCCGAGGCGGCCCGTAGGAGGGCTGCCGCCGTCCAGTGGCCTCGGGTGCGGGTGCGCAGGCGCTCGTTCAGCTCCATGGCGCGCGCCTCTTCGAGCAGGTCGATCACGGCGTGGCTGTCGGAGCCGAGACAGAGCGGCGAGCCCGCCTGCTGAAGGGCGACGGCGGGTCCGATGCCGTCGGCGAGGTCCCGCTCGGTGGTGGGGCACATGCAGGTGCCGGTGCCGCTGCCGCCGATGAGGGAGATGTCGTCGACGGTCAGGTGGGTGTTGTGGACGCCGGTGGTGCGCGGGCCGAGGACGCCGTGGTCGGCCAGCAGCCGGGTGGGGGTGCGGCCGTGGGCCTCCCGGCAGGCGTCGTTCTCCGCCGTCTGCTCCGACAGGTGCACATGGAGCGGGGCCCGCCGCTCCTCGGCCCACCGCGCCACGGTCGCCAGCTGGTCGGCGGGCACGGCCCGCACGGAGTGGATCGCCGCTCCGATCCGCGCGTGATCTCGTTCCTTGAGAACTGAACAGCGTTCGGCCCAGACGTCCGCCGTGCCGTCGGAGAAGCGGAGCTGGGGGGCCGTGGGCGGCTGTCCGAAGCCGGAGGAGAGGTAGGCGGTGTCGAGGAGGGTGATGCGGATCCCGGCTTCGGCGGCGGCCGCGATGAGGGCCTCGCCCATCGCGTTGGGGTCGGCGTAGGGGGTGCCGCCGGGGCCGTGGTGGACGTAGTGGAACTCGCCGACCGCCGTGATGCCGGCCAGCGCCATCTCGGCGTACACGGCGCGGGCGAGGGCGTGGTAGCTGTCCGGGGTGAGCCGGGCGGCCGTGGCGTACATGACCTCGCGCCAGGTCCAGAAGGTGCCGGAGCCGACCTGGACGGTGCCGCGCAGGGCACGGTGGAACGCGTGGCTGTGGGCGTTGGCGAGGCCGGGGAGGGTGAGGCCGCGCAGGGCCTCGGCGCCGGGG
>NZ_MUKA01000731.1 GCF_002150735.1 Streptomyces africanus | reverse complement strand
CTTCCAGCAGGCCGCCCGCCGTACGCCCTGGCCGCGGCGGGCGGCCTGCTGGAAGCGGCGGAGTTCGTCGCGTACTGCGCCTACCAGCACCACGCCCGGTTCCACAACCGCCGGTTCCTGTGGGAGTGGCTTCCCGAGCTGCTCCCGGACGCCCTGCGTCCCCTGCGGATCTAGGGCCTCGTCAGCATCTGGCGCCCCTCCGGATCCAGCGCGCCCCTACATCCGGCGTCCCGTCGGGTCTGGCGCCCGCCGAATCCGACGAGCACACCGTCCGAGACCACCGGCCGAGCAAGACCTGCGCGAGTACCACCGGCACGAGTGCCACCGGCACGAGTACCACGGCACGAGTACCACCGGCACGAGTACCACGGCACGAGTACCACGGCACGAGTGCCACCGGCGCGAGTGCCACTGGCCAACCACCACCGGCCACGATCCACCGGCACGAGTGCCACCGGCCAAGGCCCACCGATCGAACTCCACCGGCCGAGCGCCGGGCCCCCGCCGGGCCCGTGTCGGAGTTCCCTCCGGCCGCCGGACTCGGCCGCCCGG
>NZ_MUKA01000196.1 GCF_002150735.1 Streptomyces africanus | reverse complement strand
ATCGGTGTTGCCTGCGGCGGCACCAAGGACTTCAACCTGGAAGTCGCCGCCGCAGGCAACACCGATGTCGTCCGGGCCAAGCTGCGCACCATGGAACTCCTGGGCCTGAAGGAGGAGATCGAGGACATCCTGATCACCCTGAACTCGCAGTACCACCTCATCCGCCTGCTCAAGGGGCGCGGCGGCAGCGGACTGTTCCTGTACCTCGTGCTCGACGCGAGCCGCGCGAACCTGGCGATGGCCCGCCACCAGCTCCGCCGGATCGAAACCGACCTGGAGGTCTGAGCCGGCACCACCGGACGGCAGCCCTCCGCCACGGACACGTCGCGGAGGGCCCCGGCATGCCGGGCGGCGGCGCCTACGGTTGGTCCCATGACCGCACCCCTGGACGTGCTCGTGGTGGGCGCGGGGCCGACCGGACTCGCACTCGCGACACAGCTCCGCGCGTACGACACCCTGTTCCGGATCGTCGACCGCTCCCTGGACCGTGTCAGGGAGTCGCGCGCCCCGGCCGTCCAGCCCCGCACCCTGGAGATGCTCGCCGGGTTCGGCGTGACGGACGAACTGGTCGACCGGGGGAACGCGTCGGTCCGGCTGCACCTGCATCTGCCCCGCCGCACGCTGCACGTGCCGGTGTTCGACGTCGGCTGCGACGACACGCCGTACCCCTTCCTGCTCTTCCTCCCGCAGTCGGAGACGGAGGCGGTCCTCACGGCCGGGCTCGCCGCACGGGACGTCACCGTCGAGCGGGGCACGGAGCTGGTGAGCGCCGAGCCGGAGGGGGAGTACGTCACCTGCCGCCTGCGCCATGGGGAGGGCGGCGAGGAGACGCTGCGGGCCCGCTACGTCGTCGGCTGCGACGGCGCCCACAGCACCGTGCGCGACCAAGCGGGCATCGCTTTCGAGGGATACGCCTATCCCCAGACGTTCCTGCTGGCCGACCTGGAGGTCGACGGACTGGAGCCGGGCGCCGCGCACACCTACATGACCGCCTCCGGCCTGCTGTTCTTCTTCCCGCTCGGTACCCCGGCCAGCTGGCGGATGATCGCCACGCGCCCGCCGGGCGCCCGGTCCGACGAGGTGACACCGGACCTCCTCCAGCAGATCGTCGACGACTGGACGACCGACCGGCTGACCCTGCGCGATCCGGTCTGGACGACGACCTTCCGCATCCACAACCGCGGCGCCGCCCACTACCGCAAGGGCCCGTTCTTCCTCGCCGGAGACGCCGCGCACATCCACAGCCCGGCCGGGGGCCAGGGCATGAACACCGGCATCCAGGACGCGCTCAACCTGGGCTGGAAACTCGCCCACGTCTGCCGCGGGGCAGCGCCGGAGGAGCTGCTGGAGACCTACGAGGCGGAGCGGGCCCCGGTCGGCCACCGCGTACGGCGCCTCACCGACCGCGCGTTCACCATCGGCACGAGCAGCCAGCCGGCCCTGCGGCTGGCCCGGACACGCCTCGCCCCGCTCGTCGCCCCGCTGCTCCTGCGCGCGACCGGCCCCCGCGCGCGCCTCTTCCGCACGGTGTCCGAACTCGGCATCCACTACCGTCGCGGCCCCCTGTCCACCACCGGCCCGGCCCGGCCGGCGCGCGGCCCCCGGGCGGGAGACCGGCTCCCCGACGACCCACGCGGCCTCCAGCAGCGCACCGCCGGCCCGGGGCACCACCTCCTGCTCACCGGCTCCTGGCCCGAGATCCCGCCACCGCACGACCTGGTCGACGTCCACCGCCTCGGCACGGAAAGTCCCTGGCCCGGCACCACCCACGCCCTCGTACGACCCGACGGATACGTGGGTTACGTCGCTCGGGGCACCGACCTCACGGGCCTGCGCACCTACCTCGACCACTGGCTGCCCAGCCGGAAAACCTAGGCCGGGAGCCCCTTCAGCCACTCGACCAGCAGCCGGTTGGTCTCGGCGGGACGCTCCTGCTGGAGGAAGTGACCGCAGCCGTCGAGGATGTGGGAGGCCGTCAGTCCGGGCAGGGTGGTCGGGTATGCCTCGATCGCGTCGGACAGCCAGGTCGTGGAGGCGTCCAGGCCGCCGCCGATGAACAGTGACGGCTGCGTGACGGGGGCGCCGGCGAAGTCGGCCAGGTCCTGCCAATCCCGGTCCATGTTGCGGTAGCGGTTCAGGGCGCCGGTCAGGCCCGTGCGTTCGAACTCCCCGGCGTAGACGTCGAGATCGGCCTCGGTCAGCCAGTGCGGCAGCCGGTCCACGGGGAAGCGGTCGCGCAACCGGCCTCCGCGCGCCAGGAAATGCGGGTCGGCCTCCGGCATCGTGTCCGGGGACAGGGCCGCGTAGAAGCCCGCGAGCCAGCCGCGCACATCGGGCTCGATCTCCGCCTCGGCCCGGCCGGGCTCCTGGAAGTAGGAGACGTAGAACTCCTCGTCGCCGCCCATCCCGGCGAAGACCTCGCTGGGCCTGGGCCCGCCGGGCGGGGTGTAGGGCACGCTCAGCAGCGCGACCGCGCGGAACACGTCCGGCCGGACCAGCGCGGACGTCGCGGCGATGGTCGCGCCCCAGTCGTGCCCGACGAGCACTGCGGACCGCTCGCCCAGCGCCTCCACGACGGCCACGTTGTCCGCCACCAGTTCGAGCATCCGGTACGCGTCCACCTCCGCGGGCCGGGAGGAGCGCCCGTAGCCGCGCACGTCGACGGCCACCGCGCGGTAGCCCGCGGCGGCCAGGGCCGGCAGCTGGTGGCGCCAGGCGTACCAGGACTCGGGGAATCCGTGCAGGAGCAGGACCAGCGGACCCTCACCCTGCTCGACGAGGTGAAGGCGGCCGGCCGGTGAAGGCACCAGGCGATGGGTGTGGTCGACGGCGGACGTCTGCGGCATGGATCCTCCCGCGTTCCGGAAAGGGGCGCTCGGTCCACCGATCATGCAGCGCCCGCCGCGACGCACACGAAGCCTGTTGCCGGTTCGGCAAAAGGCTCAGCCGTGGTACGTGATGTACCCGTTGCCGTCCGCGTCGGAGCCGCTCTTGGTGTACGAGTGCACGTCGGCGCGGCTGCCGGACGGCTTGTACACGTAGATCGTGTCCTTGTCGTTGTTCCACATGAAGTTGCAGTTGTCGCGGTACACGACGTTCTTCGCGTCGGAGTCGGATCCGTTGCCGCCGCGCAGCTTCACGTAGTCACCCGGCTGGAGGGTGTGGCTCGCGGTGAAGGTGAACTTGTTCCCCGCGGCGTCCTTCACGACGTAGCCCTTGAGGTTCACCGTCGTCGACCGCGAGTAGTTCTTGATGGTCAGGTACTCCTCGTCGGTGTTCCCCGTCGAGCAGCTGTTGGAGTCCCTCCCGGGCGCGTCGTACTGGATACCGCGGATCTTCAGCGCGGAGTTGTACTCGGCGGCCTGAGCCGGAACCGCCGCAAGCGCGGTGAGTGTTCCGGCAGCGACGGCCGTGGCCGCGACAAGGCGTATACGCATGGACGTTCGTCCCCCCTGGCATGACCCTCTGGTGAAGGCGATGTGATGGTTCGGTGAAACATCCGGATCGTACACGGTTCAAGCACGCATAAGGGCGGGTCCGGTGACATTGCCACCGGACCCGCCCGCGGGGTGTCCATGAGGTCAGGCGCCGCTGGCCCGCAGCATGTCCTCGCGCTCGACGAGCTTCACGCGCTCGCGCCCCTCGGGCGCGCCCAGCGCCTTCTCCGCGGCGTCCAGCTGGTACCAGCCGTCCCAGGTGGTGAAGCGGACGTTCCGCTCGGCGAGGAACGCGTCCACGGCCTCGGGGCCGGGGGTGGCGGGCGTGTGCAGCCGGCCGTTCGCGTAGTCGTCCAGCAGGTTCGCCACCGTCTCGTTCGCGTCGCCCTTGGTGTGACCGATGAGGCCCACCGGACCGCGCCGGATCCAGCCGGTGACGTACGTGGACTGCAGGTGCTCGCCGGTCTCCTGCATGACCCGGCCGCCCTCGTCGGGGACGGTGCCGGAGTCGAGGTCCCAGGGCAGCTTGGGGAGTTTGTCGGACAGGTAGCCGACGGCACGGTAGACCGCGCCGACGTCCCACGTCTTGAACGTGCTCGTGCCCTTGACGTTGCCGGTGCCGTCGAGCTCGGTGCGCTCGGTGCGCAGGCCGACGACCTTGCCGTCCTCGCCCAGGATCTCCACCGGCGACTCGAAGAAGTGCAGGAAGAGCTTGTGGGGCCGGTCGCCGACGTCGCGGATCGCCCAGTTCTCCAGGGTCTTGGCGACCATGTCGGCCTGCTTGTTGCCGCGCCGGGTCGCGATCGAGCCCTCGTCGTAGTCGATGTCCTCGGGGTCGACGATGACCTCGATGTTGGGGGAGTGGTCCAGCTCCCGCAGCTCCATCGGGCTGAACTTCGCCTGCGCCGGGCCGCGGCGGCCGAACACGTGGATCTCCTTGGCCCGGTTGGCCTTCAGACCCTCGTAGACGTTCGGCGGGATCTCCGTCGGGAGCAGCTCGTCCGCGGTCTTGGCCAGGACGCGCGCGACGTCGAGCGCGACGTTGCCGACGCCGAGCACGGCGACCTTCTCCGCCTCCAGCGGCCAGGTGCGCGGCACGTCCGGGTGGCCGTCGTACCAGGACACGAAGTCCGCGGCGCCGTAGGAGCCGTCGAGGTCGATGCCCGGGAGGGACAGCGCCCGGTCGGCCATCGCGCCGGTGGCGAAGATCACGCCGTCGTAGAACGCGCGCAGGTCGTCCAGGCTGATGTCGGTGCCGTAGTCCACGTTGCCGAAGAGCCGGATCTGCGGCTTGTCGAGGACCTGGTGCAGGGCGGTGATGATGCCCTTGATCCGCGGGTGGTCGGGGGCGACGCCGTAACGGATCAGTCCGAACGGCGCCGGCATGCGCTCGAAGATGTCGATGGACACGCCGGGTTCGGCGGCCACCTGGGACTTGAGCAGGGCGTCGGCGGCGTAGATCCCGGCGGGGCCGGATCCGACGATGGCTACCCGCAGGGGGCGGGGCATGGTCAGGTTCCCTTCGAGCGGCGACAAGTGATCTCGCCGTGAAGCCTAAACTGAGGCATGCCTAAGTTGGTACGCGGGTCCGGTCTATGAGCTCATAAGGCGACTTTATGGCTGGTCGTAGGCGGCCTTATGGCCGCTCACGGCAACGGCTGCTCCGCCCAGATCACCTTCCCGGCGGGCAGATAGCGCGTCCCCCAGCGCTCGGCGAGCTGCGCGACCAGGAACAGCCCCCGCCCGCCCTCGTCCGTCATCGTCGCGTACCGCAGACGCGGCGACGTGCTGCTGCTGTCGGACACCTCGCAGATCAGGTTGCGGTCGCGCAGCACCCGGACATGGATGGGGCCGCCGCCGTACCGGAGCGCGTTGGTGACCAGCTCGCTCAGGATCAGCTCCGTGGTGAACGTCAGCTCGTCCAGTCCCCACTCGGCCAGCTGCCGGGTGACCGCCGCCCGCACCTCGCCCACGGCCGCCGGATCGGCCGGCACCGGCCACTCGGCGACCCGGTCGGGGGCGAGTGCCCGGGTGCGCGCGACGATCAGGGCGATGTCGTCGCTGGAGCGGGCCGTGAGCCGGGCATCGAGGACGGTCCGGCAGGTGTCCTCGGGGGACTGGCCGGCCCGGCCCAGCGCCTCGCGCAGCATGTCGAGACCCACGTCGATGTCCCGCTCCCGGTCCTCGACCAGCCCGTCGGTGTAGAGGACGAGCCGGCTGCCCTCCGCCAGCTCCAGCTCCGCCGTCTCGAACGGCAGACCGCCGAGCCCGAGCGGGGGGCCGGCGGGCACGTCGGGGAACTCCACACTGCCGTCGGGGTGGATCAGCGCCGGCGGGGGATGCCCGGCCCGGGCGACGGTGCAGCGCCGGGAGACCGGGTCGTACACGGCGTACAGACAGGTCGCGCCGGTGACCGGGGCGCTGCCCTCCGCCTCCGTCTCGTCCTGGTCGATGCGGCCGACCAGCTCGTCCAGCAGGGCGATGAGCTCGTCGGGCGGGAGGTCGAGGGCGGAGAAGTTGTGCACCGCGGTGCGCAGCCGCCCCATGGTCGCCGCCGCGTGCAGCCCGTGCCCGACGACGTCCCCGACCACGAGCGCGACCCGGGCCCCCGACAGCGGCAGTACGTCGAACCAGTCGCCGCCCACCCCGGCCTGCGCGGGCAGATACCGGTAGGCGATCTCCAGGGCGTCCTGCTCGGGCAGGTTCCGCGGGAGCAGGCTGCGCTGGAGCGTCACCGCCATGCTGTGCTCGCGGGTGTAGCGGCGGGCGTTGTCGATGGAGACGGCGGCCCGCGCCACCAGCTCCTCCGCCAGGGCCAGCTCGTCCGTGTCGAAGGGCTCCGGCTTCTCGCAGCGCCAGAAGCTGACCACGCCGAGCAGCAGGGACCCGGCCCGCAGCGGCACGGTGATCAGGGAGTGGATGCCGTACTCCACGATCTGCGCGGAACGCTCGAGGTCCTGTGCCTGCCAGCCGGGGGCCTCGCTCAGCCGGGGTTCCAGGACGGGCCGGCCGGTGTCGAGGCTGCGGCCCTGCGGAGAGGACCCGACGAACCTGATCCGCTCGCCGACGGGGTAGAGGGGAGCGTCCTTGCGGACCCCGCTCAGCGCCGCACGGCTGAGCGCGGTCGCCGCGTCCGGCTGCCCACCGCCCAGCACCGCGTCGAACAGGTCCACGGTGGCGAAGTCGGCGAACCGGGGCACCGCCAGCTCGGTCAGCTCCTCGGCCGTACGGGTCACGTCCAGGCTCGTCCCGATGCCCACCCCGGCGTCGTACAGCATGTTGAGCCGTTCCCGCGCGGTCTCGGCCCGGCCGGACAGGGCGCGCAGCTCGGTGGAGTCGCGGAGCGTGGCGACACTGCCGGGCGGGACGCCCGCACGGTCCGTGGTGCGCTGGTTCACGGCGAGCAGCCGGTCCCCGACGAGGTGCACCTCGTCCGTGGCGACGCGCCCGGAGGCCAGCAGCTCGGCGGTGCCGGGGTCGAGACCCAGGCTGAGCACGTGCCGGCCCTCGGCGTCGGCGGGCAGTCCCAGCAGCCGGTGCGCCTCGTCGTTGGCGAGCAGCAGGGTGCCCCCGTCGTCGACGATGAGCACGCCCTCCCGTACGGCGTGCAGCACGGCGTCGTGGTGTTCGTACATCCGGGTCATCTCGTGCGGCCCGAGCCCGTGCGTCTGGCGCAGCAGCCGTCGGCTCACCAGCGCGGCACCCGCCGTCGCCAGGGCGAGCGCCGCAGCGGCGGCGAACAGCACGAGCGGCAGCTGGCGGTCGGCGGTCCCGCCGATGTTCTTGGTCGTGACCCCCGCGGACACCAGCCCCACGACCTGCCCGCGGGTGTCCTTCACCGGCACCACGGCCTGGACGAGGTGGCCGATGGTGCCCTCGATGTCCTCGGTCACCGCCTTTCCGGCCAGCGCGGGCGCGATCGTCCCCACGAACTTCTTCCCGATGCGGTCCGGCTTGGGATGGGTGTAGCGGATCCCGTCGGTGTTCATGACGACGATGAAGTCGACCTTCGACCGCTCACGGGCGGCCTCGGCACGCGGCTGGAGCACCGCCGTGGGGTCGGGGCTGTCCAGCGCCTCGACCGTGCCCGGCGCGTTGGCGAAGGTCTCCGCGACGGCGAGGGAACGGTTGCGGGCCTCCTGGGTCGTGTCGTGCCGCACCTGCAGGACCAGCGCCACGACGGCCGCCACCACCAGCAGCAGCACGATCACCACGACGAGCAGGAACACCTGTCCGGCGACGCTGCGTCCGCCCAGCACCGACCGCAGCCCCGCCACCGGTTGCCACCGCGACGAGCCCGCCTCCCGCCGCTGCCGAGCGGACGGCGCAGCGCCGGGCCGCAGGGGCGATCGAGTCCCGGATCGACCCAAGAGTCGGACCATGTGCCATGTCTACACTGCCCGGCCGCGCGAGGCGAGGGGCATCACCCGTGGTGACAGGGGGCCCTCACCGTTTCGTCACGACTCCCGGCGCCCGGGCACCGCATACCGTCAGGTGCTCAGGGAACGGGCGAGCTCGGTCGTGGCCCGGGCGATCTCCGTGTCCTCGTCCGCCATCAGCCGGCCGAGCTCGCCGCGCCGGGCCCGCACCGCCTGGCGGGCCGCCCGCTCCCACACCACCGGGTTCTCCCGGCGGTTCAGCAGCTTCGGGTAGGCGGCGGCGGTGCTCTCCCACTGCCGGGCGTCGGCGATGCTCTTGAGCAGCTGGATGATCTGGGCGCGGCACGTCACCTGCGGCAGCTTCGCCAGCTCCCACAGGAAGGGAACCGTGGCGGCCGTCGCCTGCTCCACGACGAAGCCGAACTGGCAGATCCGCCTCCGCAGGTCGGCGAGTGCGGAGCGGGCCGTGTCGGCGTCGCCCCAGGCGATGCCGTTGAGCAGGAGGGGAATGGCCGCCGCCGAACCGGTGGAGTCCTGGATGTCGCCCCAGGGCACTCGGTCCAGGGCCGTGAGCGGCGTGGTCGTGGCGACCCCGGACGGGGCGCCGGGGCGCTGTGGGCGCTCGCTGCTCGGGTGTTCCGTCGAAGCGCTGCGCATGGCGAGTGGCCTTTCCGCGGCAGTCGTGTCAGAGGGGTGGACAGGTCGACAACCTGGCCCAGACCGTCTTGCCCGCCGGAGGGCAGGGGGTCCAGCCCCACTCCTCGGACAGGGCGTCGACGATGCCCAGGCCCCTGCCGTGCTCCGCCAGGGCGGAGCCGGTGGGGGCGTACACGGGCGGGTGGTCGTCGGGGTCGGAGACGGTGACCAGCAGGTGCGTGGGGTCCAGGAGGAATCCGAGCCGGATCTCCGGCGCGGCCGGCGCGCCG
>NZ_MUKA01000730.1 GCF_002150735.1 Streptomyces africanus | reverse complement strand
GGTGGTCGAGGAGGGGCGGGACCGGGAGTCGGCGTTGGAGCTGGCTGCTCGGATCGCCGGGAATTCGCCCGTGGGGTTGCGGGCGGCGAAGCGGGCGCTGCGGCTGGGGCAGGGGCTGGATCTGCGGGCCGGCCTCGAGGTGGAGGACGCGGCCTGGCGGGCTGTGGCGTTCTCGGGGGATCGGGCGGAGGGGGTGGCCGCGTTCAATGAGAAGCGGAGGCCGCAGTGGCCGGGGGAGTGAGCTGAGGTCGCCAGGCCGGCTGCAGGGCCTCCGCTTCGCCCCGTTCGCGCCGTCAACCGAACCAAATGGCTGGAAACTGCCTAGCCTGGGGTGATGGGTGAGGACAGACGGCTCGTGGCTGTCGTCGCGTTGGCTCAGGGGATGGCGGCGGCGCACGGGTCGCGTGAGGCGTGGCGTGCGGCGGCTGTCGGGGCGTGCCGGGCGCTGGGCGGGAGCTTTGCCGCGCTGTCGGTGTGGGAGCGGGAGCTCGGGCGGCTGAAGGTCCTCGTGAACGTCGGTGAGCTGGCCGAGGGCGAAGAGGAGTTCCCGGAGGACGAGTCCTACCCGGTGCACCAGTTCGCGGAGATCACCGAGTTCCTGCACGAGCAGTGGGCCGGCGGCGGGGAACCGGACGCCTGGGTGGAGACCGCGCAGGGGCCTGCCGCCGGGCGGCGTCCCGGGTACTGCCATCAGCGCGTCGCCGCCCTGCGCCGCCGGGGCCGCGGCTGCTGC
>NZ_MUKA01000195.1 GCF_002150735.1 Streptomyces africanus | reverse complement strand
CCTGCCTCCCCCACCGCCCGCCGCGCGTAGTGGTCGCGCAGCAGGTGATGGTCGGCGTACCAGGCGGCCCCGCCGGGGCGTAGTCCGTACAGCCGGTGCACCAGCAGTTGGCGGAGGCCGAAGTCGCCGATGAAGTGGCGTTCGCAGCCGGGCCAGCCGGTGTCGGTGAGGAGGCGGGCGACGTGATGGGCGGTCAGGTGGTGGACGTGGCCCCGCTGGTGGTGGCGGAGCAGGACGTCCGCGCACTCCGTGTCGTGTGCCACCGACAGGTGGGTGAGGAGGTCGAGCCAGTGGTCGTGGTGNNGCGGCTTCGGCCAGGCGGATCACGGTGTGCGGCCGGCCGCCGCTCAGCCGGGCCACGGCGGCGTCGATACGGCGGCGGTTCGTGCCGCCCTCCGGTTCGGCGCGCTGCTGTCTTCGTACGGTCTCCCGGCGGAGCTGGTCCCCGGTGAGCAGCGGCATCCGCAGCAGGAGCACGCCGTCGGCCAGGGGCGCCCGGTCCGCGCTCTCGTCCGTACGGCGGGACCAGGCGGGCGGGGCCCCGTCGGCGGGTCGGTACTCCGCCGGGGGCGTCACCTCCTCGGGCGGCAGGCCGCCGTGCAGGAAGGCGCCGCCGTCGGGCCGGCGAGCCGTGCCGACGATGACCACGCGGTCGCGCTGTCCGCCCCGGCGGTCCGTGAGCACGCCGCGCAGCAGCTGCTCGCCGAGGGGCGACTCGGCGTGGTCCAGCAGCAGGCCCGGGCGGCCGACCCGGCGCAGCCAGCCGATGGGTGCGGCGTAGGCCGCCTCCAGGTCCTCGCGCAGGGCCCGGAAGAGAAAGCTTTCCGCGACCTCACGCGCCTCGCCGCCGGCCCGGAAGTCGGCGGCGAGGATGCGCAGCCCGATCCTGGGCTGCCCGGCGGCGCCGGGATACGCGCCGTAGATCCGCCCCAGTTCCGCCCTGCCCCGGGGCGCGAGCCCCTCGAAGAGGGCGTCCAGGAGGGCGTTGCTCACGGCCGCCGAGTACGGGTCGAGCGCCTGCCCGAGGGTGGTCAGGAGGTTGCGGATGGTGCCGCGCAGGACACCGCGCCAGAAGTCGCCGACGCCCAGGCCGCGCAGGCGTTGCTTCTGGGCCAGGTCCTCGTACCGTTCGGCCTCCGTCGCGACCGCCTCGGGCGTGCCCTCCGCCACGCCGGTCGCGATCATGGCCAGGCCCGTGAAGAGCCGCGGGAAGGCGAACGAGCCGCCGGTCCCCTGCCAGGTGCACAGCCGCCGGGCCACCTCGACCAGGGCCTCGGTCGCGGCCGAGCGGGCGCCGGGCTCCGGGTCGGCGCGGTCCTCGTACACCGGGGAGGCACAGTCCAGGTGGATCACCGGCACCTTGGCGGCGAAACGGTCCCGTACGGCGCGCAGCAGCCTGCCCTTGCCCATGCCCGGGCCGCCGGTGAGCAGGACGACGGGCAGGTCGGGGCCGTACAGCAGGTCCCGGCCGGCTCCCGACGGCGCCCGCCCCAGCAGCCGCGCGAAGAAGCCCTCCTCGCCGAGGAGTTTCTCGAACCCCAGTTCTTCACACACGGACCCCCCATGGAGTGCCTGCCCGCCCGGGGGCGGGTGACCGGTGACCGATGTGCCAGAAAAGATCCAGTGGAACACGGAACGGTCTGATCGGACAACGGGGGCGGCGCGGAAGGAAGTTGGCCGTAGTGCCTGCGCGGGCGCCGGTCCTACGCGGCCCGGTCCGACACCGGCCACACGTACGGCAGGTCGTCCGGGACGCCGGGGAAGAGGTCCGCGTAGGTGGCGGGGTCCTTGCGGACCAGGGCCGAGCGGTGGCTGTGGTGGAAGGGGGCGTCGCCCAGCCAGGGCGGCAGTTCGCCCTCGGCGGCCAGGACGTGCTGGTCGCGGACCGGGGCGTGCGGGCGGATCACCGCGAGGTCGGCGACCAGGGTGGCCGCGCAGCTGTCCTGGTGGCCCTGTTCCCGCCAGACGCGGCAGATCTCCAGGCCGTAGCGGACGAGTGCCTCCTCGTATCCGGCCCACATCCGGACCGCCGGGTGGTGGCGCCAGCCGTACCCCGGGACGACCAGGCCGCGCAGCACCTGCACGGCCTCGACCCGCTGTTTGCCGAGCCGGCGGCGGTCCAGGACCAGCGCCGACTCCCGGAAGCCGGGGTGGGGGAGGAAGGTCTGCACGCCGTCCCGTCCGGGATGCCTACCGCTCCGGGCCGGCGCGAGAGGTGCGGGTCCGGCGGCGGCCGAGGGCCAGAGCCAGGGCGATCATCACGATGCCCAGGGCGAAGTGCAGCCAGTCGTCGGCCGAGTTGAGCGGGACGAAGTTGGCGTCGCTGTCGTGGCCGACGGACAGGCCGTAGACCCACAGCACCAGGTAGACCGCGCCGCCGACCAGCAGGTACGAGTACGCCCCGGCGGCCGTGCCGGCGAACACCAGGCCGAGCAGACCGTAGATCAGGTGCACGAGGTTGTGCAGGACCGAGACCTGGAACAGGCCCAGCAGTTCGGCGCCCGACTCGTGGGAGGCGATCTCCATCGACCCGTAGTCGGTGGTGACGCCGGGGAGGAAGCCCAGCACACCGACCACGAGGAAGACGACGCCCACCAGCTGGGCGGCCCGCTGCACGGGCGCCGCGGGGGCCCGGTGGGAAGGGTGTGCGGTCATGGCCGGTGGATCCTCACGGGAGAGGCAGTGTCTGTTCGGCCCAGATGGTCTTGCCCGTGGCGGCCTGGCGCGTGCCCCAGCGCTCGGTCAGCTGGGCCACGAGGAGCAGGCCGCGCCCGCCCTCGTCGTATGTGCGGGGACGCCGCAGGTGGGGAGCGGTGTTGCCGCCGTCGGAGACCTCGCAGATCAGGGTGTTGTCGTGGATGAGCCGGAGCTGGATCGGCGGCCGCGCGTGCCGGATGGCGTTGGTGACGAGTTCGCTGACGACCAGTTCGGTGACGAAGACCGCGTCGGACAGCCCCCACCTCTCCAGCTGCGCCACCACGTCCTTGCGGGTCTGGGCGACCGCGGACGGGTCGTCCGGCACCGCCCAGGTGGCGACCTGGCTCGCGTCGAGCGCCCGGGTGCGGGCGACGAGCAGGGCCACGTCGTCGGCAGGGCGCGGCGGCAGCAGGCCGGCCAGCACGGTGTCGCACAGCGCGTCCAGCGAGGGCGCCGGACGGGCCAGGGCCTCCCGCAGCCGGTCGACGCCGGCGTCCACGTCCCGGTCCCGGTTCTCGATCAGGCCGTTGGTGTAGAGGGCGAGCAGGCTGCCCTCGGGCAGGACGACCTCGGTGGCCTCGTGGGGCAGGCCGCCCATGCCGAGCGGGGGCGCGGGCGGGAGGTCGATCAGCTCGACCCTCCCGTCGGGGCTCACCACGGCCGGCATCGGATGCCCGGCCCCGGCGATGCAGCAGCGCCGCGACACGGGGTCGTACACGGCGTACAGGCAGGTCGCGCC
Source organism: Streptomyces africanus (assembly GCF_002150735.1). Classification (GTDB taxonomy): domain Bacteria; phylum Actinomycetota; class Actinomycetes; order Streptomycetales; family Streptomycetaceae; genus Streptomyces; species Streptomyces africanus. The sequence goes on along the minus strand of NZ_MUKA01000195.1, from coordinate 9,378 downwards.
CAGGTCCCCGGAGGTCTCCGCGCTCTCCCCGTCCTCCCCCTCCACGCTGAGCCGGGTGACCAGGTCGTCGAGGTGGGTGAGGAGCTCGTCGCACGGCAGGTCGATGTCGGCCAGGGTGCGTACGGCCGTCCGCAGCCGGCCCATGGTCGCGGAGGCGTGCAGGCCGTGGCCGACGACGTCGCCGACGACGAGGGCCACCCGCGCCCCGGAGAGGGGGATGACGTCGAACCAGTCCCCGCCGACGCCGGCGTGCCCGCCCGCCGGCAGATAGCGGGAGGCGACCTCGACCGCCGCCTGCCGGGGCAGTCGCCGCGGCAGCAGGCTGCGCTGGAGCGTGACGGCCGTGGTGCGCTCCCGGGTGTAGCGGCGGGCGTTGTCGATGCTGACCGCGGCCCGGGCCGCCAGTTCCCGGGCCAGGACCAGGTCGTCGTGCCGGAAGGGGTCGGGGTTGCGGTACCGGAGGAGGAAAGCGACGCCCAGCGTGACGCCGCGGGCGACGAGCGGCACGGTCATCACCGAGTGGATGCCGAACGCCCGGATCTTCGCGGCCCGCTCCGCGTCGTGCGCGAGCCACGCCGCGAACGCCGGGTCGGTCACCTCGTGCAGGGTGGCGCGTCCGGCGCGCAGGCTCTCGTAGGGCGCCGAACCCTCGGGGTAGGCGTCCACCTGGCCGGCCGCCACGACCGACTCCGGGGCTCCCGGGGTCACCGACCGCAGCGCCACCCGCCGCAGCAGCAGCGGCCCGTCCGCCGGAAGGACCCGGGCGGGCGGTTCGGGTACGTCGTCCAGCGCGGCGACCAGATCGACGCTGACGAAGTCGGCCAGGGCCGGGACGATCACGTCCGTCAGCTCCTCGGCCGTGCGCCGTACGTCGAGCGTGGCGCCGATGCGCCGGCCGGCCTCGGCGATCAGCTGGAGCCGCTTGCGGGACCAGAACTGTTCCGTCATGTCGTGCGCGGAGAGGCAGACGCCCTGGATCGTGCCCTCGGCGTCCCGCAGCGCCGACTCGAAGACCGACCAGGCGTGCTCGCGGGGCTCGCCCGGGGCGCGCAGATAGTTCTCCTCGTACTGCGTCTCACCGGTGCGCAGCACCCGGGCCATGCTGCGTTCCGCCCGCGCACCGGCCTCGTCGTCGACGATCTCGGACACGCGCAGGCCCAGCATCTCCTCCTCGGTGAGCGCCATGGCCCGCTGCATGCCCTCGTTGGCCCGCCTGAGCCTGAGCCGGGTGTCGTAGAGCGCCAGGGCGCAGCAGGGGGACTGGGTGAAGCTCCAGCTCACGAGGGATTCGTCGAGGGCGGGCCGGGGCTGCCGGCGGGTCAGTGCGGACAGGAGGAGCCAGGCCGGGGCTCCGGTGCCGGGCGCCCTGTGGTGGGCGAGGACCCGGACGGTCAGCTTCCGGCCGTCGTGGTGCCGGAGCGCGACATCGCCGCTCCACCGGGACAGTCCGGCGAACGCGGGCGGGCCGCCCCGGGCGGGGATCGGCTCGGCCAGCAGACCCGCGGCGGGGCGGCCGGTCATCTGCCGGGCCGAGTACCCGAGGAGCCGCTCGGCGCCCGTGTTCCAGCCGGTCACCCTGCCCTGCTCGTCGAGGGTGACGCGGGCGGTGAGGGACTCGCCGACGAGGTCCGCGAGCGCTTCGGGGGTTTCGGTGGCTTCGGTGGCGTGGGGGGCTTCGGGTTCCGCTCCGAGCGACCGGCCGGCACGGTGGCCGGCCCGGCCGACGGTGACGGGCTGCTCCATGATCGGTCATCTCGCTCTGGAGGGGATCAGCATGCTGGATTAGTACTGTATGTGTGGCTTATCCCATGATTACCCCTATTGGGGCAGGTCTCACCGTGCCGCCACGGCCCGGCCCGTGAGCCTGCCGCCGCCCGGCCCGGGTAACCGGTCCCCCATGGGCGAGATCCTGGTGGGCACGTGCTCCTGGACCGACCGGGCCCTGGTCGGCAGCGGCTGGTATCCGGCGGGGCGGCGGGACGCCGAGGGGCGGTTACGGCACTATGCCGAGCGGTTTCCGGTCGTCGAGGTCGACGCCTCGTACTACGCCCTGCCGAGCGAACGGAACAGCCGGCTGTGGGCCGAGCGGACACCGGACGGGTTCGTGTTCGACGTGAAGGCGTTCTCGCTGCTGACCGGGCATCCGACGAGGGAGGCGGTGATGCCGCCCGGGCTGCCGGCCGACCACCGCGACCCCGCCGTGCTCGACGAGGTGTGGGCCCGGTTCACGGCCGGGATCGAGCCGCTGCGGCGGTCCGGGCGGCTGGGCAGCGTGCTCTTCCAGTTCCCGCCGTGGTTCCGGCCCGGGGAGCGGGCGGAGGCCTTCCTCCAGGCATGCTCAGAGCGGACGCGCGGGTGGCCCGTCGCCGTGGAGTTCCGGCATCCCTCCTGGTGGGAGCCGGGCCGGGCGGAGACGACATGCGCGCTGCTCACCCGGTACGGCATGGCCGCGGTCGCCGTCGACATGACGCAGACGCTGCCCGCCTCGATACCGCCCGTCACCCCCGTCACCTCGCCCCGGCTGTCTGTCGTACGGTTCCACGGCCGCAGCACCGCCTGGGGGACCGGCAGCAAGGAGGACCGCTTCCGGTACGGGTACGGCGAAGACGAACTCGCCGAGTGGCTGCCCCGGCTGCGCCGGCTGGCCGAGCGGACCGGACAGGTCCACGTCCTGTTCAACAACTGCTGCGGTGACGCGGCCGTCCGCGCCGCCGAGTGCATGACGCGGCTCCTCGACGGCGCCCCGCCGGCAGCGGCACCGACGCTGCCTAGGGCGCGATCCGCACCTGCTTCTCCACCGTCACCTGGTCCACGTCCGACACCCGCACGGTCGTCTTCATCGTCCACGTCCCGGCGAGGGGCAGATTGACGGAGTTGGCGCTCCAGTAGCCGCCGGCGTCGGTGAGTCCGGCGTCGATCGGGCCGACCTTCCGGGAGGGGAGGGTGAAGGTGAGGCGGACCTCGGGGACGACGATCAGACCCTTGTCGGCGCCGAAGACCACGGCCTGGACGCCGTTCTCGCCGACCCGGGCCGGGTCCAGGGTGACCTGCACCGTGCCGCGGCCGGACAGGGGGCCGCTGCTGCCGCCGGTGTCGAAGGGCACCGAGACGAGGGTCGTGGGCGGCAGGGTCCCCGCCGGGGAGCGCTGCGCGGCCTCGGCCTGCGCGCGGCCCGGCAGCGTGGTGGTGAGCAGTGTCGTGATCAGCAGTACCAGGGCGGCGACGGCGACTTCGACGAGGACGGAGCGGCGCAGACCACGACGTCGGATGTCCGCGTCACCGGGCTCGGGGGCCGGCTCCGGCGGTCCCTGCCGTTTCTCGGGCGCTTCCGGCTCCCCGGCCGCGTCCGGTGCGCCGGCTTCGCCGGGCTCCCCCGGCGCACCCGCGCCGACCGGCTGCGCGACCCGTGCCGGTACGGCCGTCCGGGCGGCGGCGGTCGCCGGCGCCGCGAGGCGGGCCGTCCAGCGGCGCGAGTACCCGGCCGCCAGCAACAGCGCGGTCACCGCGACCAGTTTGGCCAGCAGCAGCCGGCCGTACGACGTGCCGGTCAGCGCGGCGAGGGAGCCGAGGCCGCGCCAGGACTGGTAGAGGCCCGTGACGGCCAGGACGGTCACCGAGGCGAAGGCGATCCGGGAGAAGCGGGGCACGATGTCCGTCAGGGCGTCGACGGAGGCCCGGCGCAGGGTCAGCAGCAGCGCCACGAGACCGCCGAGCCAGACGCCCGTGGCAACAAGGTGCAGCACGGACGAGGTCATCGCCAGCGGCACCTGGATCCCGGCGGAGGCGTGCTCGGCCGCTGCCCAGGTCAGGGCCAGGGCGACGGCCAGGGTCGCGCCCACCGCCCGCAGCACGGGCTCCCGGCGGTCGCGGTGCCGGGACAGCCGCAGCAGGAAGGCGGCGGTCAGCAGGAGGACGGCCAGCCTGGCGAGCAGGGCCAGACCCGGGCGGCTGGTCACCGTGCGTTCGAGGGCGGAGAGGTCGAAGGCCCCGGCCGGGCCCGCACCCGTCTCGTACGGGGCGCGCAGCACCAGCAGGACGAGCGTCGAGCCGAGCAGGGTCCACCAGGCCGCCGTCAGCGGTCTGCGCAGCGCGGACGTGTCCGCGGGCCGGCACAGCAGCACGAACGCCACCGTGCCGACGAGCAGCGCGGCGGCGAGGTAGGCGAGATAGCGGGCGGCGTCGTAGAGGCCGCCGGTCAGCGGGTCCTCGTCCGGGCCGGTGTCGACCTGCGCGGACGTCGCGGACCGTTTGCCGACGGAGAAGGTGAAGGCGCCCGAGACCGGGTGGCTGTCGGCGGACACCACCCGCCAGGCCACCGTGTAGGTGCCCCGGGCGAGTTTCCCGGGCAGCCCGACCCGGGCCGTGTCGGACTGGCCGTCCGCGTGCCGCGCCTCGCCGGTGTGCACGCGGCGCTGGTCCGGGCCGAAGACCCGGAAGGAGTCGTCGAGCAGCCCGACGGACTCGGTGAAGGTCAGGGTGAGGTGGCGGGGGGCACGCTGGATGACGGATCCGTCGTCGGGGTCGGTGCTGCGGAGGGCGGCGTGGGCCGAGGCGGGGGCTGCTCCTGCGAGGAGCAGGACCAGCACGGTGCCGAGCAGCACCAGGGCTTGAAATCGCCGGGGGTGTCCGACATTGCGCTCCACGTGGGTCTCCGGGGTCGGGCTGTACGGCTCCCGGTTATGTACGGAAGGGAAAGGTGTAGCGCTCAGCCGGGGGTGGGTGTGGTTGGCGGGTGCGGGTGCGTGGGGGCTGGTCGCGCAGTTCCCCGCGCCCCTAAGGACGAATCAGTTCTGCAATCTTGTCAGCCGCTGCCGGATAGCTCGCCGTCAGCTCCGCCGCGTCCCCGTGTTCGTAGCCCTCGAAGGTGAAGCCGGGAGCCATCGTGCAGCCGAACAAGGTCCACTGGCCGCCCTCGCGCACCCTGCCGCCCATCCACGTGCCCGCCGGGATCGTGAACTGGACGTGCTGGCCGCCGAGGACGTCCGGCCCGAGCACCACCGTCCGCGTGCTGCCGTCCGGGGCGAGCAGGAGGAGCTCCAGGGGATCGCCGAGGTAGAAGTGCCAGATCTCGTCGGTCGGCAGGCGGTGGAGGGCGGAGTAGTCGTCGGGGCCCGCTGTCAGCAGGGCGACGATCGCCGTGCCCTCGGGTCGGCCGTCGGGGCGTTGTGGACCGGCCCAGGTCTGGCGGAACAGGCCGCCCTCGCGCGGGATCGGCTCGAGGCCGTAGTGGGCGATGAGGTCGTCGGGCGTCACGCGGGGAAGAGTATCTCCCGGTCGAGGAAGGCGAGCTGGGCCTTCTTCTCGGGCAGGTACACGTCCGGCAGGTCGATCTCCGGCAGGACGGCCACCGGCCCCGCCGTGAAGCCCAGCCCGAGGAAACGGGCGACCGCCTTCGCGTTGCGGACGTCCGGGTCGACCACGACCCGCCGGCGGTCCAGGCCGAGCAGGACGTACCGGGCGATGGCGGTCACGAGCCGTGCGGTCCAGCCGGAGCGCGCGCCGCCCGGCCCGGCGGGGGCGAGCAGCAGGTGGACGCCGATGTCGCCCGGGCGGACGTCGTAGCACTCGCCGACGCGGTCCGCCCCGGGCTCGTAGGTCTGCAGGAGCGCGACCGGCTCGCCGTCGCGGACGACGAGGAAGGCGTGGTGGGTGGTGAGGGCGTCCATGTGGGCGTAGATCTCGGCGACCTGACGCTCGGTGAGGCCGGTCATGCCCCAGAAGGCGGCCCGGTCCTCGCTCACCCAGCGGTGGACCGTCCCGGCGTCGGCCTCCGGGTCCAGCGGCAGGACGCGGACGGTGCCGAAGTCGTCGGTCACCTGCTCGTGGACGGCCGTGCGGGAGGCGTACGGGTCAGACATCGGTCTCCTTGTTCAGCAGGGTCCAGTCGGTGACGACCGGGACGAGGTCGCCGGCGAGCCACAGAGGGAGCTGGTCGCGGTGGTGGGGCGAGCCGGGGACGCCCGAGGCGCCGAGCGGCACGACCCAGCGGCTGTCCTCGCGCCGGGCCAGGTCCCAGACGTACCGGGCGGCCGGGCCGCGCGCGGCGCGGTCGGTGAGGCCGGGCACGCCCGAGGTGGACAGCACGCAGTCGTGGTCGCCGGACAGCCCCGGTTCGTCGTACGGCGTCTCCGGGTCCAGGGCCCGCCGGGGGGCGAGCCGGTGGGTGTCGCCCCAGACACCGGCGGGCGGCCGGGCGGCCACCTCCTCGACCGCCGCGCGCACGGCCGACGGGCGGTCGATTTCGTACAGTTCCTCGGCCCGCAGCAGGTGTTCGAGCGCGAAGCCCACGCGGGGGACGAGGGCGAGCCAGGGCCGGAACACCTCCGGGTACGCCGGCGGTGTGGCGAGCGCGGCGAAGGCGGGGTGCGCCGCCAGTTGCCGTACGACCGCGCCGCGCACGGCCGAGTAGAGGGCCGCGTCGGCGCTGTCGGCGTCCATGCGGCGGTTCCAGGCGAGGAGACGGTCCCGGAGAGCGGCGGCCTCGGGGGTCAGGGCGTCGAGGGTCCGCAGGTGGTCCAGGAGGGGGGCCGCGGAGGCGAGGTGGGTGTCCGTGTGGATCCGGGGCATGTCGGCGGCGGACCAGCGCTCCCGGCCGGAGAGCAGCGTGGATATGCGGTCGTGGCGGTGCGGCGGGGCGAACTCGACGCCGAGGGGTGCGGCCGGGCCGCGCTGGTTGGCCATGACGGCGACGCCGTCGGTGAGCCCGGCACGGGGTGTCTCCTGCCAGCCGTGCCACTCGTGGCCGGGCTCCCAGGCGGGCACGGGGCGGAGCCGGTTGGCCTCGGCGCGCAACGGCACCCGCCCGGCGACGCGGTGCAGGACACCGCCCTCGGTGTCGGCGGCCTGGACGACGTTGACCGGCTCGGCCCACCGGTCGAACGCCCGGTCCACGTCGGCGACCCGGCGGGCCCGCAGCAGCGGCAGCAGGGCACCGAAGCCGAGGTCGCCGGTGACGCGGGGCGGGTAGCGCAGGCTGATCGCGACGGGCGGACCGACCGGGTCCAGCGGGTCCCCGTCGAGTCCCTCGGGTCCGCCGATGACCACCGGGCCCCGGTCCGTCTCGATGACCTCGACCTCGACCGGCTCCTCGCCCGCCACCTCGACGACCTCCGTGTGCCGGGCCGCCCGGTGCCAGCCCCCGTCCGGGCCGAGGGCCTCCACCCCGGAGCCGGTGCGCCGCAGCCGCTCCCGGTACAGGTCCTGGTAGTCGGCCATGGCGTTGGTGATGGCCCAGGCGACTGTGCCGGTGTGCCCGAAGTGGGCGATGCCGGGGACACCGGGGACGGCCAGGCCGACGACGTCGAAGTCCGGGCAGGACAGGCGGATCTGCTGGTAGACGCCCGGGTCCTCGATCCAGCGGTGCGGATCACCGGCGATGACCGCCCGCCCGGTGACGGTCCGCTCCCCGCTCACCAGCCAGCCGTTGCTGCCGGAGGTGCCGGGGCCGTCGGTGGCGAAGAGGCCGATGGCGTCGGCGCCCAGGTGGGCCGCGACCTGCTCACGCCAGAGCTTGGCCGGGAACCCGGCGAACAGGATGTGGGTGGCGAGCCAGACGCCGAGGGGCGTCCAGGGTTCCCAGCGGCCCGGGGTGAGACCGGTGCGGGCGCATTCGGGAGCGGTGCCGTCGGCGAGCCCCTCGTTGACCCCGTCGACGTACGCGCGCACCCACCGCGCCGTCTCGGGGTCCCGTCTCTCCAGGTCCGTGAAGCAGCGTCTGGCGGTGTCGTCGAGTCGGGCACGTCTGGCGAACCGGTCCCAGGGCAGGGCGCTCGCGCCGAGGAAGGACGCCGAGGTGCCCTGGGCCCGGTGCCGTTCGATCTCCAGCTGCCAGGCCCGGTCGCGGGCGGTGACGAGACCCTGGGCGTGGGCGAGTCCGGCCACGCTGCCGGCGCGCAGATGCGGTATGCCCCACGCGTCGCGGTAGATCTCCGTGGCCATACTCTTCCCCCACTTTTTTTAGGTTAGCCTTGCCTAAGTCAAAGCCGTGGCGGAGATCGTACGCGAAGGGTGAACACGGGATGGGGCAGGGGCGGGGTTGGGAGGGCGCGGTCCTCAGGCTGCTGCGCGCGAAGGATTTCGCGCTCACCGTGACCGACGCGCAGGACGTCACCCCGGACTACCGGCGGCTGCGCTTCACCGACGGCGGCCTGCTCGCGGCGACCGGTGTGCACCCGACCATGTGGGTCCGGCTGTGGTTCGACAACGCGGGCAAGCCCCACCAGCGGGCCTACACCCTGGTCGACCCGGACCCGGCGGCAGGGACGTTCAGCCTGGAGTTCGCCCTGCACGAGGGCCGCGCCAGCGACTGGGCCAGGGCCGCGAAGCCGGGCGACACCGTCGAGGCGACGGTCCAGGGCACCGGCTTCGAGCACCCGGACCCGGCCCCCTCGCACGTCTTCGCCGTCGGCGACCCGGCCTCCCTGCCGGCCATCAACTCCCTGCTGGACGCGCTGGGTTCCGCGCGGGCCACCGTCTGGTTCGAGGGCGGCGACGACGATCTGCCGTTCCGCACCGACCCGACCCGGCACGAACTGCGCACGGTGCCGCGCCAGGACGGCGGCGCACACCTGGTCGAACAAGTGAAGGCGGACCTGCCCGGCCTGCTCCGGGGCACGTCCGACCCGTACGTCTGGATCGCCTGCGACACGACGACGACCCGCGCCCTGTCCGCCTACGTCCGCAAGGACCTGGGCCTGCCCGGACAGCGGGTCCACGCACTGGGCTACTGGCGCCCCGCGTAAGCACCGGCGGCCCGGGCTCCGGACGCGGCCGGTCCCGCCCCGAGGGATGATCGGTGCATGGACGTCACTCTTCACCTCGCCCAGGACCCCGAGGCCGACGCGCTGCTCGGGCGCAGTCCGCTCGCCGCGCTGGTCGGGATGCTGCTGGACCAGCAGATCCCGATGGAGTGGGCGTTCAAGGGCCCGGCGACCATCGCCCAGCGGCTCGGCACGGACGATCTGGACGCGCACGAGATCGCCGCGCACGACCCCGAGGCCTTCGCCGCGCTGCTCTCACAGAAACCGGCGGTGCACCGCTACCCCGGTTCCATGGCCAAGCGGATCCAGCAGCTGTGCCAGTACCTCGTCGAGCACTACGACGGTGACGCCGAGGCCGTCTGGAAGAACGCCACGACCGGCAAGGAGCTCCTGAAGCGGCTGGCCGAGCTGCCCGGCTTCGGCAAGCAGAAGGCCCAGATCTTCCTCGCCCTCCTCGGCAAGCAGCTCGGAGTGCGGCCGCCGGGCTGGCAGGAGGCCGCGGGCTCCTACGGTGAGCCGCAGTCCTTCCGCTCGGTGGCCGACATCACCGGCCCCGACTCGCTGGCGAAGGTCCGAGCGCACAAACAGGAAATGAAGGCGGCGGCCAAGGCGGCCAAGG
>NZ_MUKA01000194.1 GCF_002150735.1 Streptomyces africanus | reverse complement strand
GCCCGAACCGCTGCCCTGGTGGCGGACCGTGTGGCCGTTCCGCCGTCGGGTGCGGGCGGGTTCGGGCAGGGCGGTACGGCTCCTGGTGACCCTGGCCGTGCTGATGGCGCTGTGCGCCGGCGCTTTCCTGCTGATCCCCGCCGGACGCGCCCTGTTCGAGGACACCCGGGACAAACTCGGCAAGGCCACGCCCGTCACGCCGGTGGACATCAAGGCGAGCGCCGAGTCCCCCCGGCACCCGGCGAAGAACTCCACCGACGGCATCAGCAACAGCTACTGGGGCGCACCCGCGCCGGGCGCCTCGGTGACGTACACCTTCGGCAAACCGTTCCGCATGGTCGACCTGATCATCACCAACGGCCCGTCCAAGAACCCGGAGGAGTACCACAGCCAGGCACGCGCACTTCAGATGGACCTGGAGGTGACGACGCAGAACGGCGAGCAGCAGCACAAGCAGCTCACCCTCAGCGACAAACCGGGACCACAGACGATCACCACCGGCATCAGCGGCGTGAAGACGGTACGCCTGGTCCTGCGCTCACCCGCGGGGCTGACACGGGGCCGTCAACTGGCCCTGGCAGAGGTGGAGTTCTTCCAGCGCGGCTGACCCGACGCCGGCCCGCGACCGGGTCCTACGACGGCTGATCCGTCGACGGGCCCGCGGACCGGCGAGCGCTGCTGCGGCGGTCGTACGCCGCCCGGGCCGCCGCCCGCAGCCGCACGTAGAAGGGGTTGTCCTGGCTGGTCTGCCACATGTGCAGGTAGATCAGCATCTGGTTGAGCACGGTGTCGTACTCGACCAGGGTGCCGGACGCCTCGCCGGCCGCCGTGCCCCAGCCGACCAGCCGCTCCTTCTGCTCGGCGGTGATCTTGCCCGCCTTCTCGAAGGCGGTCGCGTACTGCTCCAGCTTGTACGGCTGAGCACCGTAGCCCAGCTTCTCCTCCAGCATTCCCCGCTGGAACTCGTCGAACTCGGTGTCCGTGGCCAGCGCCCCTTGCAGATCGGCGAGCGCCTGCCTGCGCTCCGCCGCCAGCGCCGCGACCTCCGCATCGGTCGCCCCGGACTGCACCAGCTCCATCACCGGGCTGCTGCCGAACGCCTGATGAGCCGCGACATGGGTCAGCTCATGGGCGATGTGCCCCAGCAGGAAGGACGTGCCGCCCCTGGCCTGGGTGTCGACGTTGAACGTGAACGTCGGGTCGTCACCGGCGGCGGCCGGGTCGAGCTTCACGCCTCCCCTGCCACCCCGCGGGTACTGCATGACGGTCACCAGCGGCACCACGGCCATCAGTTCCCCGATGACGGCGTGCGTCTCCTCGGGCAGTGTCCCGTCCTCGCGGAGCGCCCCCAGCTTCTGGACGAAGTCGACCATCATCGCGTGGAACTTGTCCGCGGGGATGGCCTGGGCCGCCTTCTGGGCCTCACTGGCCGGAGCGCGACGGTCGATGTCCGGGTTCTTCCCCTCGCCCATCACCCGGTCGATCTCGGTCAGCAGGTCGCGGAAGACCGCCTCGGGGTCCAGCTGCCCCTGCGCCGCCACGGCCTGCTCGCCGAGCCGCTGGGTGCCCCGGACCCGCGACCCTCCGGCGCCCTTGTGAGCGACGTAGTCGCTGCACGCCCTGACGATGTCCTTGAGGGCGAGCAGCCGGGCGCCCTGTCCGCCGTCCGGCAGGGCGTAGAACGCCCTGAGTGCCGCGTCCACGTTGGTGATCTCGGAGCGGCCGCGCAGCGTGCTGCCCCCCGTGTTCTGCTTGAACTGGTCCTCGGTCATCATCCGGGACACCGTGATCATCCGAGAGACCACCGTGTTGCCCGCGGTGCTCTGCAGTGTCGCGAGGGTGCGAGGGCCACGGCTGTTCCGCGCAGACGTCACGTGCGGCGTGGCGTGTGCCTGCCCGGGGCCTTCATGGGTACGCATGGACCCACGTTAGGCGGCCGGAGCCGCCGGCCCCAGGGACGGAAGGGCACGCTGGGGGGCAACACACCTTGCCCCGCCTCCCGACAGGGTCGACCGCCGCGGAGCGGCGGCATTCCCCCCGCACTCCGACGACGACCGACAGCGGGACGTCCGCTGCAGATGGCCCTTGCCGTTCTTACGGGCATGCTCTGGGCAGGGGGCTGCGAAGGCCGGTGGGCAGAGCGGGTTCTCGGACGAGCACGGTGTTGAGCCGGGCTCGGTCGGACGTCCCTTGCGCCGAGGGAGATCCCGTGCCCTCTGCGTGCCCTGTCTCGAGCCGTGTCCGGGGGCGCGACAGACGTCAAAAGCCCTGGACAACAAGCAAGCCCCAGGCGCTGACCTGGGGCTTCATCATGGAGCGGGTGACGAGAATCGAACTCGCGCTCTCAGCTTGGGAAGCTGCGAGCATTTGGGGCCGGTTCGGGGGCTGACCTGGGTCAATGGCTGGACTTGCGCCTCGCCGGGCGGGCCCGCTTTCACCGTGATTCCCCGCTGTTCCCCGCTCGATCTGGTGCGCCTGTGGTGCGACGCTGGAGGCGGAGGGGCAGTTGGCCCCGTGGGCACCATGGGTTGGCCTCGATTGGGTGGCTTTATATTTCTGCAGACATGGATCGTGTCTTCTGAAGTATGCTCCTCGGCGTGACCAACCCTTACGCCTTCACTGACAGGGCGCGTGCCCTGGCCTCCTACATGACACTCGCCGAGATGGAGGCGGGCTGCGATCATGTGCGCAAGGCTTCATGGTGGAGCCGCATTACCCGCTTCGATGAGAGCGTTCAACCTCCCGTGTACGACGAGGAGATCGCCGGTATCGCCAAACTGTTCGGCACGACTCGCGAGCAGGTGCGGGCGATGATCGCCGAGGAGTGGCTTGGTGTCGCTCCAGAGAAGGTGTCCAGTCGCGTAAAACGACTCACGCCTCAGGTCGACGCCCTCGATGACGCCGACTTCAAGATGGTGGAGCAACTCGTGAACCGCCTCGCACCTGCCGCAGTAGAGTCGGGAAGGCGTCGCGTTGTGATCCGCAGGAAGTCAACCGCCTGACCACGAAAGCAGCGGTGGGGCCGGTCTGTCTCAAAGCCCGGGCGCAGGGGGCTGATCGAGGTAGCGGGATGTGAACGCACGACCTCTTCGTCCCGAAGTAACTTGGGTGGGCGCTGACCTGGGGGCGCTGCGCCTCTCACCTGCTGCGACCGTCCGCGCAAGTGCGCGCTTGTCCGCTGCAGTTCGTCGGTGTTGTCACTCAGTTAGACACTCAAGTCGGTGCCATGCCCACGCACAGGTTCCCGCGGGCTTCCCTGTTCCTCGATGCGCACCGCATAGTGGCAGGAGTGAAACTGGCGATCACCATCCTGACTCTAGCGAGCGGCGTACTGCCGGCGCTTGGCGTCTGGCTGCTATGGCGGCGAGTTGACGGCCGACGAAGTCACCTCAGGCGCAAGCTCCGCAGATACCAAGAGATCATGACCGACCCTGGACTCTCCGAGGAAGAACGCAGCAGCAGGCTGGAACAAGAGGTACCCAGTGAGAGCACATGGGGAGACGTCCTACACATCCGTGAGCGCGTCGAGCTTGTAAGCCTTGAGCAAGCGCCCGAGGTCACAACTCCCGCTGTGCTTGCATCCATCGGCCTGATATGCGCGACGGTCGCGGGCCTACTGTCGACGTGGTTCGACTGACCCTACCGTCGTTCGTACATCGGACTTGTGCACTAGCACCTGTACAGCCACAACTGATCATCGGCGGCCGTGACCTCCGGCCGCCTAATCGATCAATTTCCTGACCTGCGGCTGAGCTGTCGGCAGTTGTCGGCGTTGGTCATCGTTGAGCGCCCTTCTACGGCCCCAGGACGGCCCGGGAGGGCGCTCGTCTGTAAGCACCGCATACGAAGTTGGGTCGTTCCTGATCTGCTAGAGCGGTATGCGCCTGCACTGCATGATCACGCCACTTGGCGACCGCATTGAGAGATTCAATTTATAGCTCATCTCCTATGCGCATATTCAATATGACAGCCTCATCCGGCAGGGAAATGCCATCATTGAATGTAATGCCTGCGTGACCAGATTCCTTCATTACTCTGCCAATCGGCTGCCGCTCAGCATATTTGAGACGATCGCCTTCGAGCTCTTCTAGAATTGCATACTCGTCATCTTCCCTGCCGGGGAGAATTCCGACACCTGTCATCACGACAGTGCTATTTTCCTCGATTCTGAGTGCTGCGGCCTTAGAGTCTCGAACTAGGGCTCTTGTGTACTGTTTCAAAAAATCTTTGTGTATCACGTCGTAGTGCCGAACGTCGCTATCTGTCCGACCGCCCCACCCGTCCCGCTCATTGCCTGGCTCTAGGTAACTCATCCTGACCCATGGCAATGAAATCATGAGGTTCCTCCCTTCGTGGTAAAGGACCCCGATCATCGGCGCATCCACCACTGCGACTGGAGCGACAAGGCTGCAGCGGGGAGGTGTGGATGGCTTTCCGGCGCCCCTCAGGATTGACTTCAAGTGGTCAGCGGCCTTCAGGAGTGGCAGGGTCAATGAGCGGTACGCATCCTCTCCAGTCAGTTCCAATTTAGAGCCCCCTCGCCGCGCTGCTTTAGCCAGTGAAATGGCATAAAATGGCGGCTTCTCGAATGTCGGAAAATCATAGAATGCCAAAGCGTCGTAAACGCTCAGGGCGACTGAGTGCTCACCTAAAGGGTCGATAGCGTCGATCTTTCTAAACATCTTGAGGTCGCGCTTGATTCCGGCAATTTCGGGGAACTCTGCAGAAAGCCCTGGGGGTGAGTTCCTCAGGAAGAAGATATAGGGAAGTTCGCTTTGTTTGCATTCGATCAGCATATGGAGGTGAGGGGTGAAAGTTCTCTTTGTGGTCGTGTCGTCTGTCAGGTATATCTCGGCGAAGATGTCGAGTGCCCGCACAGTATCGGAGTCCTTATCGAGGTAGGCCCACTCTTCTTGGATTCTTGTCCTCATTTCCATGTCGGTAATTGCGACCTCTAGGATATTTGATATTTGGGCTTGAAGGGGGTATCCGGAGCGTCTAATGGCATCGAGTATGGCCTCTCCGGTAACTCCAGCTTTGAGCTGTTCATAACCCCGTGGCTCGCCATCTGCCATGCGCTATTCAATCCTCCGTTTTCGGCAGGGTTTAAGATCTTAAGAATCCTTCTAAGATCTGCCCCGCGGCGCTGTGTGATCATCATGCCTCAACTGTGCCGCTTGTGAGCGTCATTCACTTCGGAAGTTCGACGAACCGGAGGTCGGTGGAACGGCTTTGGGCTGGAGCTGCTTTGGGGCGAGTGATCATGGCCCCGTAAGCTTCCGGCGAGTCGGGCAGTCTGTGGACCTGCCCGTTAAAGCACGACGTTGGGGCCATGATCTTGGAGGCTCGCCCCAAAGTGGCTGCCTAAAGCCGTGGAGCCGACCGCCCCAGCCACAGAGGGTGTCTCCCCACTTCATGCCCGCAGCCGCCGAGCGCGCCGCCGGGCGCGGCCAGCCGGGGCGCAGACAGGAGGCAGGCCGCGCCGCGGAGGCGGCGCGCGCCCGCGCCGGGCGCGGGCCTTGGACCGTAAGGAAGGTTGTTACTCAGTAGTGGCTGCGATGCGCCACAAGGGAGCGTCGTACTGCTGCGGACGGCTGTTGATGAGCAGCTGGCGCAGGTCCTCGCGCAAGGAGCCGTTGACGTTCAAGGCCTCTGTGATGCGGCGGAACGTCGTGTGGGTGACTCCGCGGCTGTAGGCCTCGGCTTCGAACTGGTCGAGCTGGGACAGTACGGCCTCAGGGTCGAGCTGCACGGGTGGCTGGTCCTTGAGCCATGCGGCCTTGTTGCGCTCGTAGTCGATCTCCGAGTAGCCGCAGATTTCGCGGCTGTGTGCCTCAACCTCGTCCAGGTTGGCGGTCGTCAGGATGGCGCGGGCCAACTGGTTGCGAGTCAGTGCCTCGTCCAAGTCGACCTCGTGGACCGTCGGCCCTTCTTCGGTGAGGGGGACCGGGAGGCCGGCGTCTCGCATCTCGCAGGTCCCGCGTACGCCTCCGGCTGTCGCTGCGAGCATCCCGGTTGCCTCGGAGGGGTGCCACTCCAGGACCGAGCTGATCGGCTCGACGTCCTTCGCGGTGAAGGTGTGGATGAGCGGGCCGAGCATGCCCCGCAGTTCGTCGAGCGGGAGTTCGCCATCGAGGCCAGGCCCCGCCACCAGGAGGCGGACGGGAGCGTTCACCTGGCAGCACGCGGCGAGTGTGACGGCGTCGGCAAGGGGGCTTTTCAACGTCGGCTCATCGCCGCGGGCGAGGATGTCGCCGCCCACGTCCAGCAGGTCGATCGACACTGGTGACAAGTGGTCCACCAGCTCTTCGAGTTGGCGGGTGACGCCCTCAACTCCATGGCGCGGATCGATCAGCGCGAACGTGTGCGGGAGCTCTGTTGCAAGCCGGGGGAGAGTCGAGCCTGCCGGAGCGATCGGCCGGGCCTCGGCCGGCACTGCCCAGACCGCTGGAGTGAGGGGTTGGAGGCCGGTGAAGTTTTCTGGTCCTCGGGGGCCTGGTACCGGGTCGATCAGGAGGCGGTCCCACGCGTACGTGAGGATCACCGCCTGGTCCTCGTCGCCGTGGAGGGCGGCGTGAATCATTGCGGCGGCGACTGCGTCGCCCCCTCCTCCTGCTGCGACGATCAACCGCGTCATGCAGTTCAGCCTACGGGGTGGGGGGTTGACCACTCACCCTATAGTGGCTAGAGGCCATAGCCACTTGTATCGAGAAGCAGGCCTCAGCTCGGTAGCGGGGTGCCCGACTACTCGCCTGGGGCCCGCCTTGGGTGAGGAGGACTGATGCCGCAGATCGAGGAGGCTCAGCCGAAGTATCTCCAGATCGCGCACTACATCCGTGATCAGATTCTTCGGGGTGACCTGCGACCAGGGGACGAGGTGCCGTCCGAACGGCAGTTGGCGGCGGACTGGAAGGTGTCCCGGCCCACGGCCGCGCGGTCGTTGGAGGCGCTGAGCCATCAAGGGCTCGTCGAGAAGCGTCAGGGATCGGGCACGTACGTGCGGAGTCTGGAGGTCAATCGGCGGGCTCGCGAGTTGTACGGGCGTGCTCGGCAGACCGGGAAGATCTACACGCCGGGCGAGTACGCCGTGATCACCTCTGCCGGTTGGCTGGAGGCGCCGGACCACGTGGCTGAGGCGCTGGGTCTGGTCAAGGATCGTCGGGCGGTGCACCGGCGGCGGGTTACCAACAACCAGGACGGGCCGATCACGCTCTCCACCTCGTGGTTCGCTCCGGATGTCGGTCAACGTGCGCCGAAGCTTCTGGAGCCGGAGCGGATCCAAGAGGGGACGCTGCTGTACGTCGAGAACCTGACCGGACGGCAGGGGAGTTACGCGGAAGATCGCATGTGCGCGCGTGCGGCCACGGACGAAGAGGCCGAGGACCTTCAACTTGCCGCCGGCTCCGCCGTGCTGATCGTGCACCACGTCGTCTTCGACCTCCAGGACCGGCCGTTGGAGTTCGCTGAGGCCACCTACCCGCCGCATCGCTGGGCGTTCGAGCAGGGCTACCCCCTCACCTGAGGGGACCAGTTGCAGCGAATCGCTTGCGTCGGCCAAGTGGCTAATGCCACTATCCAGAAAGTTTGCCACCGCCGCCGACCGCACCCGTGCCACATCGAAGCGGCGCTGCCTCGACTGCGACGGTAGCGGCAGGAAGTGAGCACCTGATGGCCTACATGATTGACCGCTACCCGTCTGAGGAGTCACCGCGTCTCGGTGCGATGGCCTTGCATCCTGTCGCTGAGTCCGTACCGCGGGCTCGGCGCTGGTTCCGCAAGTTCATCGCCCCTTACAACCCGGCCTGCTCCGTCGACGACTGTGCGCTCATGATCTCGGAGCTGGTGACCAACGCCATCACATACGGCCAGTCGGACGAGCCCTGGCTCGTCCGGGTCGAGTGGTTCCGTGAAAGCACTTCGCTTCGGGTCGACGTGCACAACCCGGGCTTTCCGGCGAACGTACGGCTGAGGCATCCCGACGCCAACGACTCCCACGGGCGTGGACTGCTCCTGGTCGATTCGCTGGCCGAGTCGTGGCACGCGGCGCCGAGTCATTTCGGCGGAACCGTCGTCTCCTTCGTGGTGGCCGATGCCTGGCCCGGAAGGTGAGAATTCGCTCCGCTTCTACGGGAGAAGATCGCCGGCGGCCTCGATGCCACGCTCTGGAAGGCCCGGGAGCAGGCTGCCCAGAAGGCCGCCGACAGGCGGTCTGGCACGGGTGTGGCACGCGGCACACGGTCTGACACGCGACAACCGTTCACGGCGCACAGCAAAACGGCCCAGGTCTCTGACCTGGGCCTTCATGGAGCGGGTGACGAGAATCGAACTCGCGCTCTCAGCTTGGGAAGCTGATGTTCTACCATTAAACTACACCCGCGTAAGACGCCGACCGGAGTCGGTGTCCGAACGGTCGCCACTTTACCTCATGTCAGGCTCCCGGTGTTCATGCCGCGGAGCCTGAGGGCGTTTCAGGGGCGGGATGCGGCTGCGGGTGACCGGAGTTGGGGCGTACGGTGGGGGCGTCGGCGAGGGTCCGGGCGGGACCGGAGTGCCGCCTGGAGGGCCATCCCTTTGATCCCGTACCGTGGCTTTTGCCGTCAGGCAAGCAGCAGCCCGACGCGGCTCTTGGGGAAGGGACTCTTGGACTTGATGGAGCGCACCGTCGTCCGTTGTGCGGATGGGCACGTGTTCAGCACCGCTTCGTTCCCGATGCAGCAGGCCGAGCGGCTCGGCCCCGGCCGGCTGCTTCGGTGTCCGCGCTGTGCGCGGCTGAGGAGCGTGGTGCCCGTGAGCTACGAGAAGCGGTAGCGGCGCGGCAGCCAGAAGCACGCAGGCAGGCGCGCGGAGTCGTCCGGTTGTGGTCGCTCCGCGCGCCTTGCGTATCCTCGGGGCGTGCTTCTCTCAGACAAGGACATCCGGGCCGAGATCGATGCCGGGCGCGTGCGGATCGATCCCTATGACGACGCCATGGTGCAGCCGTCGAGCATCGACGTGCGGCTGGACCGCTACTTCCGGGTGTTCGAGAACCACCGGTACCCCCACATCGACCCCTCGATCGAGCAGGCCGATCTGACCCGGCTCGTCGAGCCGGAGGGGGACGAGCCGTTCATCCTGCATCCGGGGGAGTTCGTCCTCGCCAGTACGTACGAGGTCATCTCGCTGCCCGACGATCTCGCCTCCCGGCTGGAGGGGAAGAGCTCGCTGGGGCGGCTCGGACTGGTCACGCATTCGACGGCCGGCTTCATCGACCCCGGGTTCAGCGGGCACGTCACCCTGGAGCTGTCCAACCTCGCCACCCTGCCCATCAAGCTCTGGCCGGGGATGAAGATCGGGCAGCTGTGCATGTTCCGGCTCAGCTCGCCCGCCGACTTCCCGTACGGGAGCGAGCGGTACGGGTCCCGGTACCAGGGGCAGCGGGGGCCGACCGCCTCCCGGTCCTTCCTCAACTTCCATCGGACCCAGGTGTGAGTGACCCGAGTATGAGCGACACGAGCGTGAGTGGTGTCCGGGAGAACCTTTCCTACGAGCAGTTCGGCGTCGCCGTGCGCGAGCTCGCGCAGACCATCGCCGACGACGGATACGAGCCCGACATAGTGCTCAGCATCGCCCGCGGCGGTGTCTTCGTGGCCGGCGGGCTCGCCTATGCCCTCGACTGCAAGAACATCCATCTCGTGAACGTCGAGTTCTACACGGGTGTGGGGACGACGCTCGAGATGCCCGTCATGCTCGCCCCCGTCCCGAACGTGATCGACTTCTCCGAGAAGAAGGTGCTGATCACCGACGACGTCGCCGACACCGGCAAGACGCTCAAGCTGGTCCGCGACTTCTGCCTCGACACCGTCGCCGAGGTGCGCAGCGCCGTCGTCTACGAGAAGTCGCAGTCGCTGGTGAAGTGCGAGTACGTGTGGAAGCGGACCGATGAATGGATCAACTTCCCGTGGTCCGTGGAGCCGCCCGTGGTGCGGCGGGCCGGTCAGGTGCTCGACGCCTGACACCGACAGCGAGAAAAGGGGCTCCCCTTCCGGGGAGCCCCTTTTTCACACGTGCCGCAGGCCTCAGACCGTGCCCAGCTTCACGATCGACAGCAGTGCGATCAGCTGGATCGCCGACGCGCCCAGCGCCTTCGGCCAGGGCAGGTCGTGGGAGCGGCCGACCATGAGGGTCAGCAGCGCGCCGCCCGCGATCCAGGTGGCCCAGCCCAGCAGCTGCACGAACGTCGCGTCGCCGCCGGCGAACATGGCGAAGACCAGGCGGGGTGCGTCCGTGAGGGACATGATCAGCATGGACAGGCCGACCGTGGGCTGCCAGGCGCCGTCGCCGCCGAGCTGGCGGGCCAGCGTGTGGGTGACCACGCCCAGGATGAACGCGCTGATCACCATCGCGACCGCCGTCGTCAGGACGATGGGGACGGCGTTCGAGAGTGTGGCGTTTATCGCATCCTTGCGGGCGCCGTCGAAGCCGAAGACGGCGAGCAGGCCGTAGAGGAACGTGACGATGAGGGCCGGGCCCCACATCGTGTAGTCCCGCATCTGGAGGAACGTCTGGTTGGGGGCGAGCACGATGCCCCTCAGCAGGGCCTTCCAGTGCAGGCGCGGGCCGACCGGGCCGGGCGGCGGGGCGGCCGAGCCGGCGCGGTAGGTGTCGCCCTCGCTGTAGGGGTCCTCGCCGACCGAGAAGGCCTGGGTGTGGCCCGGGTTGTTCGCCGCGTACGGGTCGTGCGGTCCCTGCGGGCCGGGCGGGTACGCGCCGTCGCCGAAGTACTCCGGCTCGCCCTGGCCTCCCTGGCCGCCGTAGCCGCCGCCCGGCCGCCCGGCGTTCGGCTGCGGCCAGGTGGGGCCGCCGCCGTTGCCGTAGGGCGGCTGCTGCTGCGGGTACGGCTGCGGCGCCGGCGGGTAGCCGTACGACGGTCCCTGCGGCGTCTGCTGCCCGTTCGGAGGGTTGTGCGGTCGCGTCTGAGGAGCGCCGTTGTTCCGGCCGCGTCCGATCCTGAATCCAGCCACGTCATCGAACGTACCCGGTCGCGGGCGGTGGCGTGCCGGGCCCGGGCTTCCGGACCCGGCTTTGCGGCCGAGCTGTGACATCCCTTAGGGGGTAAGAGGCTTGGGGTGTCCGGGGGTTGTAGGGGTTCGGCCGTACGGGCCTGCCGGTGCCCCGGGCCGGCCCGGGCGGGTCAGTCGGGCAGCGCCCCGCCCAGGTCCGGCAGGGCGATCGCGCCGGTCTTCGTCGGGGCCGTGCCCGTGCCCGGCATCAGCAGCGCGCCGCCCGCCGCGCCCACGGCCAGGTCGGCGCGGCCGTCGGCGGTCAGGTCGCGCAGGCGGAGGGTGTAGCCGAAGGCGGCGTCGGAGTCGGCCGGGCCCAGGACCGTCTGGGCGATCCAGGAGGAGCGGGTGCTGCTGAGGCCGCCGGAGCCGCCGCGGAAGACGTGGACCCCGCCCTGGTCCTCAAGGCCGTCGACGTCCTCGTGCGGCACGCCGACCGCGAGGTCCGCGTAGCCGTCGCCGTTGGTGTCGGCGGCCGAGATCGCGTAGCCGAAGTCGTCGCCGGCCTCCGGGGTGCCGGAGACGCCCGAGGTGGCCTGGGTGAACGTGGTCGCCGTGCCCGGGCCCGTCGACGTGCCGCGCCAGATCGTGACCGCGCCCTTGCCGTTGTCCCTGTCGGGCAGGCCGAGGGCGATGTCGCCGTAGCCGTTCTTGTCGAAGTCGCCGATGACCGGGCTCGGGTACAGGCCCTGCTGCCGGTCGCTGAGGGTCCTGGACGCGCCCGGGGCCAGGCCGGAGGAGGTGCCCTTGAGGAACCAGGCGCGCTCGCGGATGTCGCTGCCGGTGATCTCCGTGCCGATCACCACCAGGTCCGTCCTGCCGTCGCCGTCGACCTTTCCGGCCGCGAGGGCGGAGGAGTACCAGCCGCCGGAGGCCTTGTCGATCTTGCTGACCTTGCCGGTCGTGCCCGACTTGGTGAAGGGGCCGCGGTACAGCCAGGCCTCCTCACCGCCGATCACGGCCAGGTCGGGGGAGCCGTCGCCGGTGAAGTCGCCGGTCGCCAGGTCACGGCCGAAGTGGCCGCCCGCGCCGCCGGCCGGGGTGAGGTTGGTGCCGCCGGACAGGCCGGACTTCGAGCCCCACAGGACGGTGACGGTGCCGCGGTAGTCGTCGCTGCCCACGTGCTCGGTGGGGTTGCCGACGACGAGGTCCGCGTAGCCGTCCTTGTCGAGGTCCGCGCTCGCGAGGGACGCGCCGAACTGGTCGTCCTCCTCCCCGGCCCCGGGGACGCCGGCGCTGTCCTGGTGGAGGTACTTCGGGTGGGCGGTGTCGAGACCGGTGGTCGTGCCGTACACGACGGTGATCGTGCCGCCCTCGCGGTCGACGTCGTCGTAGCCGCCGTAGGCGAGGTCGCGGCGGCCGTCGCCGTTGAAGTCGTCGTAGTGCTTGGCCACCGCCGCGGAGGCCGGGCCGGTGAGGAACACGGGGGTGACACCGGTCGCCAGCAGGGCGGCGACCAGGGCGGTCGTGGTGGATCTGCGCATGGTGTCTTCCTGGTCCGTCAGCCGATGAGGCCGGTGCCGAAGGCGCCGTAGGAGCGGGTCTGGCCGAGGCTGCCCGGGCCGAAGGCGCGGGCGCCGTCGGTGACGGGGCCGGTGGCCGAGCCGCGCAGCGCCGTGATCCCGCCGATGCCCTCGTCCTCGAAGCCGGCGGTGATCGTGAAGTCGGCGCGGCCGTCCTTGGTGACGTCGGCCAGCAGGACGTCCGAGCCGAAGTAGTCCATGGCCTCGGCGGTGCCCGGGACACCGGCGGTGGCCTGGGTGAGGGTGCGGGCGCCGGTGCGCGAGACGCCGGAGGCGGAGCCGTTCATCAGGACCGTGGAGCCGGCGTCCTCGAGGGTGCCGACGTCCTCGAAGACGACGCCGATGGCGAGGTCGCCGTAGCCGTCGCCGTTGGCGTCGCCGATGGAGACCGAGCTGCCGAAGCCGTCGTTCGCCTCGTCGACGCCGGGGACGCCGGTGGAGGCCTGGGTCAGCTCGGCCATGGGGGCGTCGCCGTTGACCGGGCCGCCCTCGGAGCCGCGGATGACGACGACCCGGCCGCCGAGGCTGCCGCTGTGGTCGTCCTCCTTGGTGAAGACGTTGCCGAGGGCGATCTCGTCGTAGCCGTCGCCGTCGATGTCGCCGAGGGCGAGGGAGGTGCCGCCGTTCAGGGGGCGGGGGACCGAGGTGTCCGGGCCGGTGGGGGAGCCGAGGTAGGCGACGCCCTTGGACCAGCTGCCCGACTCGTCCGAGTCGAGGCGGACGCGGTAGGTGAGGACCAGGTCCGATCGGCCGTCGGCGTTGGTGTCGCCCGCGTCCATGGCGTCGACGCTGTACGCCGTCTCGGGCGTGTTGACGCGCTTCGCGGTGCCGGTGGTGCCAGTGGTGGTGAAGGGGCCGCGGACGACGTAGGCGTGGGACGAGCCGGTGCCGACGGCCAGGTCCGCTTTGCCGTCGCCGTCGAAGTCGCCCGCGGTCAGCAGCCGGCCCCAGTTGTCGTGCCCGGAGACCGCCGGGTCCTTGACCGTGGTGCCGTTCTTCAGGCCGCTCGCCGAGCCCCACAGCACGGTGACGGAGCCGCCGTCGGTGTCGGTGCCGACGTCCTCGCCGGAGGAGCCGACCGCGAGGTCGGTGTAGCCGTCACCGTTGAGGTCCGCCACGGCGAGCGCGTCGCCGAAGGTGTCCTCGGCCTCGGCGGCGCCGGGCACGCCGGCGGTGTTCTGGCTGACCACGGTCCGCTTGGCCGGGTCGAGGCCGGTGGTGCCGCCGTAGACGACGGCGACGTAGCCGGCCATGCCCAGGCCGTCGACCTTGGCGTACGGGGCGGCGAAGGCGACGTCGCCGTAGCCGTCGCCGTTGAAGTCGGCCTTGGGGCCGGTGGCGGGAGCGGCGGTGGCGGCCGTCGCGGGCAGGGCCGTGAGCAGGCCGGTGGTGAGGGCCGTGGCCAGGAGGAGGGTGCGCTTGCGCATCTGTGGAGTCCCTGCTGTCGTGATCAGGAGTTGAGAGCGGTGCCGTAGCCGGGCGTGCCGGCCGTGGAGACGCCGGTCGTGCCCGGGCCGAAGCTGACGGAGCCGGTGGTCGTCGGGCCGGTGGCGGTGGCGCGCAGGGACCAGACCGCGCCGTCGCCGGCGTTCTCGCCCGGCGCGGAGACGGACAGGTCGGCGCGGTGGTCGCCGGTGTGGTCGGTGAGCGTGACCCGCTCGCCGAACCGGTCGCCCTTCTCCGAGCCGCCGGGCACGCCCGCGGTGTTCTGGGTGTACGACGTGGCGCCCTTGGTGGTGAGGCCGGACGCCGAGCCGTACAGCACGGTGACGGCACCGGCGGCGGAGTTCTCGCCCGCGGTGCCGACGGCCAGGTCGGCGTAGCCGTCGCCGTTGATGTCGCCGAGGGAGACGTCGCTGCCGAAGCGGTCGCCCTTCTCGGCGGCGCCGGGCACCCCGGCGGTGTCCTGGGTGAGGACGAGCGGGGCGCGGTTCGTGTCGCGGCCGTCGGGTCCGCCGTAGACGACGGTGACCCGGCCGCCGAGGGCGCCCTCCGGGTCGGCGGACGGCTCCCGGTCGTTGCCCACGACGATGTCGTCGTGGCCGTCGCCGTCGATGTCCCCGACGGCGGAGACGAACCCGGCGGGCAGTTTCTCCAGCCAGTCGACGTAGTTGCCGATCTTCAGGTCGGCGAGGGCGGTGGTCGCGGCGCCGGTGCTCACGGCACGGCCGTGCAGGACCACCCGGGGCCGGCCGTCGCCGGTGACGTCGCCGGAGGAGAGGTGGGTGACGCCGGTCGAGGAGGACCACCCGTCGTTGCGCGAGCCCGAACCGCCGTTGGAGGCGCTCGTCCTGGTGATCGGGCCGTCCACGAGGGAGAGGGTGATCGGGCCGGTGGAGCCGACCGCGACGTCCGCGTCCCCGTCGCCGTCGAAGTCGCCCGCGGTCAGGGCCTGGCCGTACCGGTCGTAGTCGGTGCTGAAGAAGCTGAACAGCGAACGGGCGCCGGACAGGCCGGACTTCCCGCCCCAGACGATGGTGACCGTGCCGTCGTTGCTGTCGCTGCCGTCCTCGCCGGGCGTGCCGATCAGCAGGTCGGCGTAGCCGTCGGTGTCCAGGTCGGCGGAGGCGAGCGCGGAGCCGAAGGCGTCGTCGGCCTCGGCGGTACCGGGCAGGCCGGCCGTGTTCTGGGTCAGGAGCGTGCGCGTGGAGCTCTTCGGCCCGCTGGTGCTGCCGTAGACCACCGACACGGCACCCGCCTTCGCCTGTCCGGCGACGGTGGCGCCCGGGGCACCGATCGCGAGGTCGGTGCGGCCGTCGCCGTTGAAGTCGTAGGGGGCGGCGGGCGTCGCGGCGTGCGCGGCGGGGGCGGACAGGGTGAGGGCGAGCGGGGTCAGGGCCGCCGCGAGGACGGCGGCGGTGATACGGGTGCGCATGGCGGTACGTGCCTCACAGAGGGGTCGACGGGGTGTCACTGGGCCACGACCGAACCGAGGTTGGCGCCGGACTTGAGGGAGAGGGCGGTGGTGGTGATGCCCTGCGCGCCGCTCGTGGTCAGGCCGGAGGCGGAGCCGCGCAGGGTCCACAGGCCGCCCGTGGAGTTCTCGCCGTCGACGCCGATCACCAGGTCCGCCTTGCCGTCCCTGGTCACGTCGGTCAGGCCGACCGCCGAACCGAAGCGGTCCCAGGACTCGGCGGACCCGGGCACACCCGTGGTGTCCTGGGTGTACGACTTCACGCCGCTGCCGGTCTTCAGGCCGGAGGCGGAGCCGAACAGCACGGTCACCGAGCCCGCGTCCTTCGCCGAGCCGACGTCCTCGCCCGGGGCCGAGACCACGACGTCGGCGTACCCGTCGCCGTTGATGTCGCCGGTGCTCACCGCCGTGCCGAAACCGTCGTCGGCCTCACCCGCGCCGGGCACGCCCGCGGTGTCCTGGTGGACGACGGTCGGCTGCTGCGCCGGGTCGGGGCCGTTCGGGCCGCCGTACCAGACGGTGATCTGACCGCCCTTGTGGCCGCCGGGCTTGAGGTCGTACGGGTCCGTGTAGTCGCCGAGGACGAGGTCGCCGTAGCCGTCGCGGTTGATGTCGCCGATCAAGCCCGGGTAGCCGTCGGCGTCGGGCAGCTCGGCCATCTTGTACGTCGTGCCGGTCCAGCGGAACCAGTCGATCTCGCCGCCGGTGTCGCCGTCCACGTTGAACGGGTACACGCGTTCGGCCGCGCCGTCGCCGGTGAGGTCGCCCGCGATCACCTCGAAGGTGGTGCCGACCTCGCCGACGCGGAGGTTGTTCAGCGGGCCGCCGGTGCGGGTGAAGGGGCCGTTGTAGATGCGGGTGTGGCTCTGGCCGGTGAGGGTGACGTCCGTGTCGCCGTCGCCGTCGAAGTCGCCGGTGGCGATGCCCCGGGAGAAGTTGCCGTACTCGGAGAGCGTCGACGGTTGCGGCAGGCCCTTGCCGCTGGTCAGGCCAGACTTGCCGCCCCACAGGACCGTGCCGGAGCCGACGCCGTCCCGGTCGCCGATGCTCTCGTTGCTGGCGCCGACGACGAGGTCGGAGTAGCCGTCCCGGTCCAGGTCGCCGGTGGCCAGGGCGGAGCCGAACAGGTCGCCGGACTCGGCGGTGCCGGGCACGCCGGTGGAGTTCTGGGTGATGACGGCCTTACGAGTGGCCGAGACACCGGACGCCGAGCCGTACAGCACGACGACCGCACCGGCGCAGGACGCCGAGCCGACGGTGGTGCAGGGGGCGCCGGCCGCGACGTCCCGGTACCCGTCGCCGTTGAAGTCCCCGGCGAGGCCGGAGGGCGCGGCAGTGGCCGGGGTGACGGTGAACAGGCCGGTGGTGAGGGTGGCGGCCAGGAGGAGGGTGCGCTT
>NZ_MUKA01000729.1 GCF_002150735.1 Streptomyces africanus | reverse complement strand
CTAGGTGTACTGCCCAGGCAGGTTGGTCGAGGGTTTGTGGCGACACGCTGTAGGTGATCGTTGAAATGGTGAAGGTCTCCGTCGTGGAGTGGGAGTTGCTGAGACAACCACTCGAACCGACAGGAGACCTTCGTGGTCCACGCTAACGCAGTTTTGACTCCGAGGGGCCGATTGCTGCTGGCCCGGCGCATCGTGGAGGACGGCTGGCCGGTCGCTCGGGCGGCCGAGCATTTCCATGTGTCTTGGCGGACCGCCAACCGTTGGCAGGCCCGGTATCGGGCGATGGGCGAGGCCGGGATGGCCGACCGGTCCAGCCGTCCGCATCACAGCCCGAACCGCACCCCGGCCCCGGTAGTGCGCAAGATCGTGGATCTGCGGTGGCGCAAACGCCTGTCCCCGCAGGCGATCGCGTCGCGGCTGTCGATGCCGGCTTCGACGGTGCATGCAGTGCTGGTCCGGTGCCGGTTGAGTCGTTTGTCGCATATCGATATCCGGACCGGTGAGGTGATCCGGCGTTATGAGCATCCTCATGCCGGGTCGTTGATCCATGTCGATGTCAAGAAGCTGGGAAACATCCCGGTCGGCGGCGGCTGGCGGTTCGTCGGCCGGGTCACCGGTCGCCGGAACCGAGCAGCCACGCCCGGCATCACCCGCAGCCGCCACCGCAACCCCCTGCTGGGCAACGCATTCGTGCACACGGTGATCGACGATCATTCCCGCGTCGCTTACGCAGAAATCCACAACGACGAAACCGCCGACACCGCCATCGCAGTGTTGCGACGAGCGGTGGCATGGTTCGCCGACCGCGGTGTCACCGTCGAGCGTGTGCTGTCGGACAACGGCAGCTGCTACCGGTCCAAAGCATGGACCCGAGTCTGCACCGAACTGGGCATTCGAGCCAAACGCACACGCCCTTACCGCCCGCAAACCAACGGCAAGATCGAACGCTTCCACCGCACCCTGGCCGCCGAGTGGGCCTTCGCCCGTCACTACCGGTCCGAACAAGCCCGACGAGCCGCGCTACCGGCCTGGCTCCACACCTACAATCACCACCGGCAACACACCGCCATCGGCAGGAAGGCCCCCATCAGCCGGTTGACCAACCTGCCTGGGCAGTACA
>NZ_MUKA01000193.1 GCF_002150735.1 Streptomyces africanus | reverse complement strand
GATCGCGGTCCGGGTTGTGGCCCGGGGCCTGGCCTTCGCCCGGGTTCGGGTTCGGGTCCGGGGCCGGGTCTGGGTTGCTGTCCGGGACTTGGCCGTCGCCGGGGGCCGGGTGCCCGTTCCGGTTCGGGGCCTGATCGCGGTCCGGGTTGTGGCCCGGGGCCTGGCCTTCGCCCGGGTTCGGGTTCGGGTCTCGGTCCTCGGGCCGGTCTCCGTCGCTGTCCGGGGTCCGCCCCTTGCCCGGGTCCTGGTCGCGGTCCCCGTCCCGGGACCGGCTTCGGCCCGAGCCCCTGCCGCCTCCGCTCCGCTCGCGGGTTCGGCCCATGACCCAGTCCCGGCTGCGGCCGAGGCCCCAGCCCCGGTCCCGGGCCGGCCGCCGTTCCTCCGCCGGCGCGATCGCCGGCTCCGCCCGCGGCGCCGGTTCCGCTTCCGGTTCGCCGTCCGCCTCCGGGCGGGACACGACGATCTCGCTCCACACCTGCTTGCCGCCGCCGACCGGCACCGAGCCCCAGGCCGCCGACACCGCCTCGACCAGGAAGAGCCCGCGGCCGCCGGTCGACTCCCAGTCCACGACCACCGGTTTGGCCGGCGCCCGCGGCGAGGAGTCGCTCACGGTCACCCGCAGCCGGTCCGCGGCCAGGGTCAGGTCCAGCCGCAACGCGCCCTGCGTGTGCACCAGCGCGTTGGTGACCAGTTCCGACACCACCAGCAGAACGGTGTCGGCCTCGGCCACGACGTCCCACGAACGCAGCGTGCGCGCGCTGAACCGACGGGCGTGCATCACCGCGTCCGGCAGCCGCCACACCACCCAGCCCGCCCGCACCGGCCGCACCCGCATCCCGTCGTAGCGCAGCAGCAGCAACGCCACGTCGTCCTCCCGGCGCCCGGCCTCGCCCAGCAGGTCGTCGGCCATCCGCCCCGGGTCGGCAGGGTCCGCCGCGGCGAGCAGCTCGCGCACGATCCGCATGCCCTCGTCCAGGTCCAGCTCGGCCGACTCGACCAGGCCGTCCGTCACCAGCGCGAGCACCGAGCCGGGCGCCAGCGCCACCGCCGTCAGCGGGAACTCCGCGTCCTCCAGCACGCCCAGCGGAAGCCCGCCCTCGACCGCGATCTCCTCCGTCGCGCCGTCGGGATGACGCACCAGCGGCGACAGATGCCCGGCCCGCACGAACAGCGCGTTGCCCTCCTCCATGTCCAGCTCGACATAGCAGCACGTGGCGAACAGGTCGGTCTCCATGCCGACGAGCAGCCGGTTGGCGTGCGCGACGACCACGTCCGGCGGATGACCCTCCACGGCGTAGGCCCGGACCGCCGTGCGCATCTGGCCCATGATCGTCGCGGCCCCGGCACTGTGCCCCTGCACATCGCCGATGACCAGGGCGACCTTTCCATCCGACAGCGCGATCACGTCGTACCAGTCGCCGCCCACCTGGAGCCCGCGCCGGGCGGGCAGATAGCGGGCCACGGCGATGCCCCCGGGCAACGGGGGGAGACGGCGCGGCAGCAGGCTGCGCTGGAGCATCGTCGCGAGTTCCTGCTCGGCGTCGTAGGCGTGCGCGCGGATCAGGGCCTGCCCCACCAGCCCCGCGGTCGCCGTCAGCAGGGCCCGCTCCTCGGGCGCGAACTCGTGCGGCGCGTCCCAGCCGACCAGGCACACCCCGGCCACCCTGCTCTTGGCCGGCAGCGGCAGGACCGCGAGCCCGCCGGGGCCGATCCCCGCGAGCCCGGGTTCCAGCGCGGTACCGGCCGGCCACAGGCTCATCCGCCCGTCCCTGAGCGCCGCGTGAAGCGTGGGCAGGGCGGTGACCGGCGCGTCGGGCCACTCCGAGCGCCACTCGGAACGCCACAGCTCCGGCCAGGCACCGGCACCCGGCGGATCGAGCACGGTGACCGCCAGCCGGTCCTCCAGCAGCTCGGCGAGCGCCACCCGGTCGGCACCCAGCGGCTCGCGCAGCGCGGCGACCACCACACGGCTGACGTCCCGGACGGTCGTCGCGTCGTCGAGCGCGGCCGTCAGCCACTGGATCCGGGCGACGTCGCTGGCGCTGCGCCGCAGCACCGGGGCCGCGGTCACCACGCCCAGCACCCGCTCAGGGGCGCCGTCGGGCCCCTTCAGCACCCGGCAGCTCAGGCGCAGCCAGCACAGTTCACCGGTGGCCCGGCGGGTGCGGAACTCCAGTTCCCGGCGCCCCGGAGTCTGCGCGGACGGTTCGATGACCGACAGCAGCGCCGGGACGTCCTCGGGGAGGCTGTACGAGAGCAGGGTGTCGGTCTTGCCGTCGAAGCCGCCCTCGGGGATGCCGACCAGTTCGAGCAGGGCCGGGTCGGTCTCGACCAGCCCGGTGCCGGGTGTCAGGGCGAAGGAACCCACCCCCAGGACGCGCAGCGCGGAATCCAGCAGGGGCGAGGGGGCGGACCGGTCGGCCTCCCCCCGGAGCCGCCCGGAAATCGCCTCGGCGTACCGCTCCAGGAACTCCCGCTGCTCGACCCCGAACCCCTCCCCGGGCTCTCCCACCACGGCCAGACACCCCAGCCACCCGCCGGCGGCGCCCAGCGGCACCACCCCGAGCGGCGTGCCGGTGACTCCGCCTTCCAGCCGGCCTGCGAGCCACAGCGGCCGCCCGCTCCGGAAGGCCTCGACCACGGCGGACCCGCACTCCCCGGACACCGCGGCATAGCCCGGCGCCGGAGTGGGCGAGGTGCCCCCGCCGTGCCGCACCCGGCCCGGCAGCCCGTACCGCTCCGGCTCGGCACCGGCGGACTCCACCAGCTGGAGCTCCGCACCGTCCTCGCTCCGTACGTACACCGCCGCCAGCGCCACCCCGGCGAACGCCAGGACGCGCTCCCGCGCGGCGGACTCCGGCGTGGGGCGAGGCGAACCGGCGTCCCCGTTCCCCGGTGCCCGAAGACCGGGGGCCGCGGCCCGGGCATCGCCGTAATGGGGCATGTCCGCATCCACCTCCCGTCCATGCCGCAGCCTCGGCAGGTGGGAGTCCCCGGAACTCAGGCGACGACGACGCGGCGGCTCCACGACCACATGAGCGGCAGGGCACCCACACCTCAGAATCGCATACCTGGATAACTGCGACATATGGGATGAGGGAGGGGATCGCCCGAGGAATCACCCAAGGGATCGCCCAAGGAATCGCCCGAGGGATCGCCCGAGGGGTCGCTCGGGGGACCGGCGGGGCGGCTCAGCCGAGCACCCGCTGCCGCCGCCGCGTCTCGACGGTCACGCGCGAGCGGGCCCGGCGGCCGGGACTCACCGGCCACCGGACCCACCCGGAGCGTCGGATCCGCCCGGAGCGTCGAATCCGCCCGGAGCGACGGTTCAGCCGACCCGGCAGGGCAGGCTCGTCGTACTGTCACCGCCCGAGCCCGAGACGGTGTAGCCGAACGTCGCGCTCCTGCCCGGATCGAGGGAGCCGTTCCAGCCGGAGTTGTGGACCATCACCGACTGGCCGTTGTACGTGGCGTTGCCGCTCCACAGACTCTCGATCTTCTGGCCGGACGGCAGCGTCCAGTCGACCATCCAGCCGAGCATCGGGACGGTTCCGGTGTTGGTGACGGTCACCTCGGACTGGTAGCCGCCGTTCCAGCTGCCGGTCGTCTTGCGGGTGGCCGTGCAGGTGCCGGGCACCGGCTCGGACGGGGTACCGGGCTCCTTGATGCCGGTCACCTCGCCGTTGCCGCCGTCGAAGACGACGTCCGAGCAGGAGTAGAAGGTCTCCTGGCTGTCCGAGCGCTGCCAGACCATGTAGATGATGTGGCGGCCCGACTTGCCCTCGGGGAGCTTGCCGGTCCAGGCATAGTCGGCCTCGACCGTGCCCGGGGAGCCGTTCAGCGGCGGGTGGTCGACGCTCAGGAACGGCCGCTCCTCCATGTCGTTCCAGGTGAGCTGCTTCGTCGGGTCGAAGCCGTCCTTGGTGATGTAGACGTAGAACCA
This sequence comes from Streptomyces africanus, assembly GCF_002150735.1. Taxonomy (GTDB): domain Bacteria; phylum Actinomycetota; class Actinomycetes; order Streptomycetales; family Streptomycetaceae; genus Streptomyces; species Streptomyces africanus. The sequence continues at coordinate 714 of NZ_MUKA01000193.1, read as the reverse complement.
GCCCGGGTGCGCCGCCCAGGCGTTGTACGAGAAGTCGACCGTCGCGCCCGAGGTGAGGTGGGTCAGCGGCCAGTCCTTGCTGGGCGTGTTGAACCCGGTGAAGTTGGTGTTGCCGCCGCTGCACAGCTCGCCGTCCGGTACGAAGCCCCGGGTGCGGCCGGCGCCGTCCGAGCGGAGCACCGAGAACCAGTTGTAGAACGGCGTGGTGCCGCTGACCTGCTGCGCGGCCCGGCACGCCGGGTTGACGGGCTTGATCTCGCCGGTGTCGGTCAGACCGTCCTGCCAGCACAGGAAGGTACGGCTGCCGGGCTTCATCGGGGTGCCGTGCGCCTCCGCCTCGCCACCGGCCGTCATGACCAGGCCGAGGGCCGGAACGGTGACGAGGAGGGAGAGCAGGACCAGGAAGAAGGCTCTGGCCCGGGCGGGGGGTGCTGATCGGGGCCTCGGGGATCCTCCCGAGTTTCTTGTCAGGATCATGACAGCATCGTCCGTTCCTTGAGGGTACGGGCCTGCGGATGCGTGTGCGGGGATGCGCGGGGTGGGGGCGACGCGAGGGCGGGTTCCGGTCCACCGTTATGGGAGCGCTCCCACCCCGCTGATGCGGAAGTTAGCGCCGGACGGCGCAGTTGTCTACGGCTGCGGCGCAAGAGCGCCGGTCAGAACGGACGGGCGTACGGATCGGCGCATGCGGACTCGCCGTCGCCTGACGAACTG
>NZ_MUKA01000021.1 GCF_002150735.1 Streptomyces africanus | reverse complement strand
CTGGCAGATCACCCTGCTCGCGCTGGTGCTGCTGCCGGTGTTCGTCGTCCCGGCCCGGCGCATGGGCCGCCGTATGGCCCGTATGCAGCGGGAGGCGGCGACGCTGAACGCGGCCATGGGCACCCGCATGACCGAGCGCTTCTCCGCACCCGGCGCCACCCTCGTCAAGCTCTTCGGGCGCCCCGAGGAGGAGTCGGCCGAGTTCGCCGAACGCGCCCGCCGGGTCGCGGACATCGGCGTCCGGACGGCGACCGCCCAGGCCGCGTTCATCACCGCCCTCACCCTGGTCTCCGCGCTCGCCCTCGCCCTGGTCTACGGCCTCGGCGGCGCCCTCGCCCTGCGCGGCACGCTGGAGCCCGGCGCCGTCGTGTCGCTCGCGCTGCTCCTTACCCGGCTGTACGCGCCGCTGACCGCGCTCGCCGGGGCCCGGGTCGAGGTGATGAGCGCCCTCGTCAGCTTCGAGCGGGTCTTCGAGGTGCTCGACCTGAAGCCGCTCATCGAGGAGAAGCCGGACGCGCGCCGGGTGCCCGACGGGCCCGTGGCCGTCGAGTTCGACCACGTCCGCTTTGGCTACCCGTCCGCCGACAAGGTCTCCCTCGCCTCCCTGGAGGAGGTCGCCACGCTCGACAAGCGGGGCGGTGACGAGGTCCTGCACGGCATCTCCTTCCGCGCCGAACCGGGGCAGACCGTGGCGCTCGTCGGCTCCTCCGGCGCGGGCAAGTCGACCGTCGCGCAGCTGCTGCCGCGCCTGTACGACGTCGACGAGGGCGCCGTACGCGTCGGCGGCGTCGACGTCCGCGACCTGAGCGCGCGGTCCCTGCGGGAGACGCTCGGCATGGTCACCCAGGACGGGCACCTCTTCCACGACACCGTCCGCGCCAACCTGCTCCTGGCCCGCCCCTCGGCCACGGAGAGCGACCTGTGGGACGCCCTGCGCCGGGCCCGTCTCGACGACCTCGTACGGTCGTTGCCCGACGGTCTCGACACGGTGGTCGGCGAACGCGGCTACCGGCTCTCCGGCGGGGAACGCCAGCGCATGACCATCGCCCGGCTCCTGCTGGCCCGGCAGCGCGTCGTCATCCTCGACGAGGCCACCGCCCACCTCGACAACACCTCCGAGGCCGCCGTCCAGGAGGCACTCGCCGAAGCCCTCGAAGGCAGGACGGCGGTCGTGATCGCCCACCGGCTCTCCACGGTCCGCACGGCCGACCAGATCCTGGTCGTCGAGGCCGGCCGGATCGTGGAACGCGGCACGCACGAGGAGCTCCTGGCGGCGGGGGAGCGCTACGCGGAGCTGTACCGGACCCAGTTCGGCGGGACGGAGGGCACGGTCGCGGACGAGGCCGCCGCGTAACACGCCCTGCCTCGGTGAACGGCCCCGGGCGCGCGTCCGTACCCCCTGACGAGTACTCCTGCCCGCCCGTGAGGGCGGGACGGTCCGCATCCGGAGAGACGACGTGTCCCAGCAGCAACCGCACGCACGATCCCACCACCGGCCCCTGTCCCGCGCCCCTCGGCTGCGCGCCGCCGCGCCGGCCGCCGCGCTGGTCATGCTCCCCCTGGTCACCGCCTGCGGAGGTGGTGACGACGAGCCGGCCTCCGCCGGCAGGACGGCGGCGCCGAGCGGGCCCGCCGCTCCCGCCGCCGGAGTCGTCGCGCCGGCGAAGGTGGAGGTGATCGCCGGCCTGACCGGCTGCAAGGTGAAGATCCGCACCGAGGCGGACGAACTGCGCGAGGGCGTCTGCCACACCGAGAAGGGCGACTACCTCATCACCACCTTCCCCCAGGAGAAGCTCAAGGAGACCTGGCTGGAGGCGGCCCGCGTGTACGGGGGCACCTACCTCGTCGGCATGCGCTGGGTGGTCAGCGCCAAGCCGGAGATGCTGGAGCCCCTGCGCGCCGAACTCGGCGGCACGGTCAGGAAGTTGCGGGGCATCGGCCCGAGCGCGAGCGCCTCCTGACCTCACCGCTGCCCGAGCCGGCGGACCAGACCGGCGATCTGCTCGTCCTGCCGGGCCAGATAGGACTCGAAGGCACGGCCGGTGGCGAACACGTCCGACCAGCCGTGCCGGCGGAGTTCGGCCCGCCACTGGCGGGAGTCGTGCAGCTCGGTCAGCGCCTCGACCCAGCGCCGCCGGTCGCTGTCACTGATGCCGGGCGGGGCCACGATGCCCCGCCAGTTGTCGAAGACCAGGTCGATCCCCGATGACGTCAGGGTCGGGACACCCGGCAGGACAGCGACCGGCCGCGCACCGGTGACGGCCAGGACCCGCAGCCGGCCGGCGCGGATCTGGTCGAGGAACTCGCCGAACCCGCTGGTGGCGATGGAGACCCTGCCCTCCAGCAGCGCGGGCAGCAGATCGCCGCCCCCACCGTCGTACGGCACGTACGCGACCTTCCGCGGGTCGATGCCGACGGTCTGCGCCAGCCGCATCGGCAGCAGATGGTCGGGCCCGCCGGCGGCGGATCCGCCGCCCACCCTGATGCTCCCGGGATCAGCGCGCCAGGCGTCCACCAGCGCGCCGATCGTCCGGTACGGCGAGTCCTTCCGGACGACGATCGCGCCGGGCTCCTCGACGAGGCGGGCGATCGGGGTGGTGTCGGTGACGGTCACCCGCGACCCGGCCGCGTGCGCGGCGCCCACGACGCCGAGGCCCATCTGGAGGGCGAGAGCGCCGTTGCCCCTCTCGTCGGCGAGGCGCTTCAGGCCCACCGTGCCGCCGGCGCCGGGCAGATTGAACACCTGGACGTCCGAGGCGATCCCGGTCTCCTCCATGACCCGGGCCGCGGTCCGGGCCGTGGTGTCGTAGCCGCCGCCCGGGGTGTTGGGCACCATGAGCCGCAGGTCCCGCGCGGGCGCCTCGCCCGGCCACCCGCCGCACGCCCCGGCCGCCAGCAGGACCAGGGCGGCGCAGGCGCCGAGCACGGCGCGTGCGGGACGTCTCATGACACCTCACTTCCGGTTTTCCCTGGCCGGGGTCATGATTGTGCGACTCGGCACATGAGCCGCCCCACCTGTGTCGGCATTGAAGATTGAGTTCATTGTGGTCGCCACCTTTCGTCGCCATTCGCTCGCGGGCGAGATGCTGGTGCTCCAGCTCGCCATCGTCGTGGTGGTGCTGCTGGCGGTCGCCGCGGTCTCGCTCGCCCAGTCGCAGGCCACCTTCAACCGGGTCGAGGGACGCCGGGTGAGCGCGCTGGCCGAACAACTGGCCGCCAACCCCCTGGTGCGCAGCCAGCTGGTGCGTCCCGCGCCCGGGGAGACGCTCGCCCCGCTGGTGCACGCCACGCAGGCGCAGTCCGGGGTGACCTCGGTGACGGTGGCCGACGCCTCCGGTCGGATCGTCAGCTCCACGAACCCCACGGTGGTCGGCGAGCGGCTGCCCGCCGAGCCGGGCGCCGACCAGGCGCGGGGCTGGGCGGGACAGCTGACACTGGACGGCAACCGCGAACTGGCCGCCCAGGTCCCCGTCCTCGGGGCGACGCAGGAGAACCTCGGCCGGATCCTCGGCACGGTGATGATCGGCGAGGCCGACCCGACCGTCTGGCAGCGGCTCAGCGGCGCCTCCTCGTATCTGCTCGCCTACCTGGGCATCGCCAGCGGGCTCGGCGTGGCCGGCTCCTGGCTGCTCGCACGGCGGGTGAAGCGGCAGACCCTCGGGCTGGAGCCGGGGGAGATCGCGGGGCTCGCCGAGCACCGGGAGGCGATGCTGTACGGGATCGCCGAGGGCGTCATCGCCCTGGACCCGCAGCACCGGCTCACCCTCGTCAACGACATGGGCCGCCGCCTGCTCGACCTGCCCGAGGACTGCGTCGGCCAGAGCCTGGACGCCCTGGGCATCGACGGACGGCTGCGCGACGTGCTGGCCGGCACCGCCCCGGGCGAGCGGGACGAGGTCGTCGTCCGCCACGGCCGGGTGCTGGTGATGAACCGGATGACCGTCACCAAGGACGGCCGGCTCCTCGGCTCGGTCACCACCCTGCGCGACCGCACCGAACTGGCCCGCCTGGAGCGGGAGATCGGCTCCTTCCGCAGCTCCTCGGAGCTGCTGCGGGCGCAGGCGCACGAGTTCGCCAACCAGCTGCACACCATCTCCGGGCTGATCCAGATCGGCGAGCAGGACGAAGTCGTCCGCTACATCCGCGCGTTGAACCAGCGCCGCCAGTCCCTGGACGTCACCCTCAGCCGCCGCGTCCGGGACACCGCGGTGGCCGCCCTGCTGATGGCGAAGGCGTCCCTCGCGGCCGAACGGAAGGTCAGCCTGCGCATCTCGGACGACACCGCGCTGGAGCGGCTGGCCCCGGAGGACGCCGCCGACGTGGCGACCGTCGTGGGCAACCTCGTGGACAACGCCGTCGACGCCGCCGCGCACGCCGGGGAGCGTTGGGTCGAGGTGGCGCTGCGGCAGGACGCCTCCAGCGTGGAGATCGCGGTCCGCGACTCGGGGCCGGGCGTGGCTCCCGAACTGGCCCGCGAGGTGTTCTCCCACGGCTTCACGACGAAGGCCGCGCGGGAGGGCGAGCGCGGTATCGGACTGGCCCTGACCAAGCTGGTCTGCGAACGGCACGGAGGAGAGATCTCGGTGGCCAACACCCCCGACGGTGCCGTGTTCACCGCACGCATGACCGTCAGCCACCTCCCCGAAGCGGTGGCGGAAGGAGCGGCCCCATGACCGCAACGCGCGACATGACCGGAACGCGCGCCGAGGCGGGCACGATCGACGTCCTCGTGGTCGACGACGACTTCATGGTGGCCCGGGTCCACCGCGCGTTCGTCGAACGCGTCGAGCCGTTCCGGGTCGTCGGCGTGGCCCACACCGGCGCACAGGCGATCGAGGCCGTGGACGAACTGCGCCCCGACCTCGTCCTGCTCGACCTGTATCTCCCCGACCTGTTCGGCCTCGACGTCATCCCCCGGCTGCGCACCGCCGGCCACGACTGCGACGTCATGGTCATCAGCGCCGCGCAGGAGGCCGACACGGTCCGCGGCGCCGTCCGGCAGGGGGTCGTCGACTACCTGCTGAAACCCTTCGACTTCGAGGACCTGCGCCCCCGCCTGGAGCGCTACGCCGCCCAGCGGGGACGGCTGCTCACGGCGGTGGTGCGAGGCCAGGCCGACATCGACCGGGTGCTGGCCGGAGCGGGCGTCCCCGCACCGGCCCCCGCGCTGCCGAAGGGCATGAGTGTGGAGACCGCCGAACTCGTCGAGCGGGCCCTGCGCGCGGCGGACGGCACCCTGTCCGCCACCGAGTGCGCCGCGTTGACCGGCGTGTCCCGGGTGAGCGCCCGCCGCTACCTGGAGTACTTCCACGGCACCGGCAGCGCGGAGGTGTCCCTGCGCTACGGCGTCGCCGGCCGGCCCGAACGGCGGTACTCCTGGCGGGCGTGATCCCCTGGCTACGGTGGGCCGTCGGTCTTCGGCGTCGGGACGCCCGGCTTCTCCGCCGCGTCCTCCGCGATCCGCACGGTGTACAGGCCGGGGCTCTGGTCATGCCACTGCCCGGGTTCCGGTTCGAGGGCCGTCGCGACGGTCAGGGGGAGCACCACGGCCCCGGTGAGTGCCAGGACCCAGCCGAGGACGGGGCTCAGGAGCGTGCCGGCGGTCCGGTGGTAGGTGTCGTGGTAGGCCAACTGTCGTCCCGGTGGTTCGACTCGACATCGTGTACTGCCCCCATGGGGCTCACTGTCGCAGCAGCCGCCGGGCGAGAGGAATCTTGAAACTTAAAGCCCCACGCGTTGCACAGAAGTTTCACAGCGGCCTCAGGGCTGGTTCGTCAAGTAGCCGCCCATGGCGGTGAAGTACTCGCCCGCGGGCAGCTCGCGGCCGTCCTCGGTCCGGACGCGCGTGAGGGCGAGACCGTGGTTGCGGCCGGTGCGGGCGTCGGCTCCGGCGACGATGACCACGCCCTCGCCCTCGCGGTAGAAGATGCGGCCGGGCGTGCCGCCGTACCGCCCCTGCGAGACGACGGCGGCCAGGACCTCCAGGCGCCTGCCCTTGTGGAAGGTGAACGCGCTGGGGTACGGCTCGGACTGGGCGCGGACCAGCCGCTCCAGGTCCTCGGCCGGCCAGGTCCAGTCGATGCGGCTGTCCTCGATCGACCGCTTGTGGAAGAAGCTGGCCCGGGAGCGGTCCTGCTTGGTGAACTCCGTCTGCCCGGAGGCGATGAGGCCGAGCGCGCCGATGGTGACCGGGGCGATGAGGTCGACGGTCTTGTGGAACAGGTCGGTCGCCGTGTCGGTGGGCCCGACCGCCACCGCCTCCTGCCGCACGATGTCGCCCGCGTCGAGTTCGTCGTTCATCATGTGCGCGGTGACGCCCACTTCGGGCTCTCCGTTGATCAGCGCCCAGATCAGCGGCGAGAAGCCGGCGTACTTCGGCAGCAGTGAGTCGTGCACGTTCAGCGTGCCGTGGCGCGGCAGGTCGAAGATGCGCGGCGGAATCCACGTACGCCAGTTGTTGGCCACGATGATGTCCGGGTCGGCCTCCTTGAGACGCTCGAACAGCTCGTCGTCGTCAGGGCGGTTGCGGATCACGACCGGTACGCCGTTCTCCTCGGCGAGGTCGGCGACCGAGTCGCTCCAGATCTTCTCGTAGGCGTGTTCGCTCTTGGGGTGCGTCACGACCAGGACCACGTCGTGCTCGGAGTCCAGGAGGGCTTGCAGGGTGCGGTGCCCCCAGGTCTGGTAACCGAACATGACGACCCGCATGGGGTTCCTCCTCGAAGCAGGGAATGGCCGTGGCCAGTAAAGCAAGGCTTACCTAAGTGGTCAACGGGCCCAGTTTGCGAGCGTGTTGACGATCGCGCCCTGCGTGCGAGTCCGTTTTGTCTATGGACAGCCCTATGGGATGAGCTTAGCCTTACCTAAGTTTTGGGTGGTGCCTCTTTCGGCTGCCCGACTTCGTACGATGGGAGTGACATGGCACAGGCTCGTCCTGGCGACGCCCCTTTGATCCACGACCTCATTGGCATCGGCTTCGGGCCGTCCAATGTGGCCATGGCGATCGCGCTCAGCGAGCACAACGCGCGCGCCGGCGGGGGAGAGGCGGTCTCCGCTCACTTCTTCGAGCAGCAGCCGCGCTTCGGCTGGCACCGGGGCATGCTCATCGACGACGCCACCATGCAGGTGTCCTTCCTCAAGGACCTGGTGACGCTCCGGAACCCGGCCAGCGAGTACAGCTTCCTGTGCTACCTCAAGAGCAAGGGACGGCTGATCGACTTCATCAATCACAAGAACCTCTTCCCGCTGCGGGTGGAGTTCCACGACTACTTCGAGTGGGCCGCGGGCCAGGTCGACGACATGGTCTCCTACGGCCACGAGGTCGTCGGCGTCATGCCCGTCGTGCGCGACGGCGCGGTGGAGTACCTGGATGTGACGGTCCGGTCGGGGGAGGGCCTGGAGGTCCACCGGGCCCGCAACCTCGTCCTCGGCACCGGCCTGCGCCCCCTCATGCCGGAGGGCGTGGAGCGCGGCGACCGCGTCTGGCACAACTCCGAACTGCTGGGCAGGGTCGACGCGTTGGAGGGCGCCTCGCCGTCCCGGTTCGTCGTCGTGGGCGCCGGGCAGAGCGCCGCCGAGAACGTCGCCTACCTGCACCGGCGTTTCCCCGAGGCCGAGGTCTGCGCCGTCTTCTCCCGCTATGGCTACAGCCCCGCAGACGACAGCGCCTTCGCCAACCGGATCTTCGACCCCGAGGCCGTCGACGCGTTCTTCGCGGCGCCGAAGGACGTCAAACGCCGGCTGATGGACTACCACGGCAACACCAACTACTCCGTGGTGGACATCGACCTGATCGACGACCTGTACCGGCAGATGTACCGGGAGAAGGTCCTCGGCACCGAGCGCCTGCGCTTCCTCAACGTCTCCCGGCTCACCGGTGTCACTCAGACGCCGGACAAGGTCACGGCCGCCGTCACGTCCCTCGTCACCGGCGAGGAGACCCTCCTGGACGCCGACGTCGTGGTGTTCGCCACCGGCTACAGCCCCGCCGACCCCGTCGGGCTGCTCGGCGAGGTGGCCGACCGCTGCCTGAGGGACGCCGAGGGCCGCGTCCGTGTCGAGCGCGACTACCGCATCGCGACGGAGCCGGAGCTGCACTGCGGCATCTACCTCCAGGGCGGCACCGAGCACACGCACGGCATCACCTCGTCCCTGCTGTCCAACACCGCCGTCAGGGTCGGCGACATCCTCGACTCGCTCCTCGACCGGGGCCGCAAGTCCGCTTCCGACGCGGCCCGCACGGTCGCGGACGGAACGGGCAGCGCGGCGCGTTAGTCCACCCACCCGGCAGGCACGACAGCGCAGATCAAAGGGATGACGTACGTCGACATGGGCACGATCGCAGTGGAGCGCCCCGCGTCCAAGGCCACAACTCCGGGCCGTCGGCGGCGCGTTGTGGGCCTGGGCGTGCTGGTGCTGACCCTCGTGGCCGCCGGGGCGGTGTCGTTGGCCGTCGGGGCGCGCGCGTTGAGCCCCGGCGAGGTGTGGCACGGGCTGTTCGCGGCACCGGAGTCCGACCAGCGGCTCACCGAGATCCGGCTCATCGTGGAGACCGTGCGGGTGCCCCGGACGGTGCTCGCGATCGTGGCGGGCGTCGCCCTCGGGGTCGGCGGCGCGCTGATCCAGGGGTACACGCGCAACCCGATCGCCGACACCGGCCTGCTGGGCGTGAACTCCGGTGCCTCGTTCGCGGTGGTGACGGTGATCGCCGTGTTCGGGCTCTCCGACCCGTTCCAGTACATCTGGTTCGCGTTCCTCGGGGCGGCGGTCGCCGGGGTCGTGGTGTTCGGGCTGGCGAGCATCGGACGGGGCGCCGGGAACCCGCTGACGCTCGCCCTGGCCGGGCAGGGAGTCACGGTGTTCCTCGCGGCGATGACCACCGCGATCGCGTTGTCGGACCAGAAGTCGCTGAACGCGCTGCGGTTCTGGAACGCCGGCTCGGTCGCCGGCGTCGGATTCGGCGTCATCTGGCCGGTGACCGGCTTCATCGCGGCCGGACTGGTGCTGGCCCTGGTCACACTGCCCGCCGTCAACCTGCTCAACCTGGGTGACGACGTGGCGCGCGGGCTCGGCGTGAACATCGCGCTGAGCCGGACCATCGGCATCATCGCCATCACCCTGCTGGCGGGCGCCGCGACGGCCGCGTGCGGGCCCATCGCGTTCCTCGGGCTCATGGTGGCCCACGTGGCCCGGTATCTGACCGGACCCGACTACCGCTGGCTGGTGCCGTACGCGGGACTGCTCGGCGCCGTCGTCCTGCTGGTCTGCGACATCGTGGGGCGACTGGTGGTGCGGCCGGGCGAGCTGGACGCGGGTGTCGTCGTCGCTCTGCTGGGCGCCCCGTTCTTCGCGGCTCTGGTGTGGCGCGGAAAGTTCAAGAGCGCATGAACAGGACAGGCGTGAAGCCGGGCATGAACGGGACAGACGTGAAGCCGTCGGTGACGCCGGGCGTGCGGCTCGGCCGGGTGTCGTTCGTCTGGCGGCCGTGGATCGTGTGCGTCTCGCTGCTGCTCGCGGCGGCGACGTTCCTGGTGTTCTGTCTGTCCATCGGCGTCGGGGACTTCCCCATCGGACTGCCCCAGGTGATCGCCACGATCTTCGGCCGGGGCGAGCGGGTCGACGAGTTCGTGATCATGGACCTACGGATGCCGCGGGCCCTGGCCGGGCTCGTCGTGGGCATCGCGCTGGGCGTGTCCGGGGCGCTCACGCAGTCCATCGCCCGCAATCCGCTGGCGAGTCCGGACGTCCTCGGGATCACGGGCGGCGCCAGCGCGGTCGCGGTGTTCCTGGTGACGGTGTCCGGCGGTACGGCCGCGGCGATCGTCAGCTCCGTGGGCCTGTCGGCGGCGGCCCTCATGGGTGGTCTCGGCACGGGCCTGCTGGTGTACTTCCTCGCGTGGCGGCGCGGCATCGACGGTCTGCGGCTCATCCTCATCGGCATCTCGGTGAGCGCCGTGATGGAGGCCCTGACGACCTGGCTGCTGGTCACGGCCGACATCAGGGACGTGGCCCAGGCCCAGGCGTGGCTGGTCGGCTCGCTGGACGACCGCTCGTGGGACGAGGTCCAGGTGGCGCTGTGGGGCACGCTCGTCCTGTTGGCCGTCGTGGCGGGCGCCGCGTTCCAGTTCAAGCCGATGCACCTCGGTGACGACGTCGCCGCGGGCCTGGGAGTCCGTTACGGGGCCGTGCGGGCGGTGCTCCTGCTGTGCGCGGTGCTGCTGGCCGGCGTGGCGGTGAGCGCGGCGGGCCCGGTCCCGTTCGTGGCGCTGGTGGCGCCGCAGGTGGCGATGCGTCTGGCGCGCTGCCCGACGCCGCCCGTGGTGGCCTCCGCACTGGTCGGTGCGCTGCTGCTGACCGGCGCGGACCTGGTCGCCCGCACGGCACTGCCCGTCAGTCTCCCGGTCGGCGTGGTCACCGCGGCGATCGGCGGTCCCTTCCTCGTCCATCTGCTGGTACGGGCGAACCGCAGATAGCTGATACAAAGTCAGGCAAGCCTAAGTGAGGGGGCCTTGTGGACACCCAGTCCGTCACAGGGGTCGAGTCCGAGTCCGGTCGCACCGCACGGCTGGCCGCCAGGGGCGTCACGGTCGGGTACGGCGCCCGGACCGTCATCGACGATCTCGACGTGGCGATACCCCCCGGCGTGATCACCACCATCATCGGCCCCAACGGCTGCGGGAAATCGACCCTGTTGCGGACCCTGTCGCGGCTGCTCAAGCCGTCCAGGGGGACGGTCGTGCTGGACGGTGACGACATCGCCCGGCTCAGGACCAGGGACGTGGCGAGGAAGCTCGGCCTGCTGCCGCAGGCGCCGGTCGCGCCCGAGGGGCTGACGGTGGCCGACCTGGTCGCCAGGGGCCGCCATCCGCACCAGAGCTGGCTGCGCCAGTGGTCGTCGGACGACGCCGAGGTGGTGGAAAGGGCGCTGGCCATGACCGGGGTGTCCGATCTGGCCGACCGCCCGGTCGACGCGCTGTCCGGCGGGCAGCGGCAGCGCGTCTGGATCTCGATGACCCTGGCCCAGGGCACCGATCTGCTGCTGCTGGACGAGCCGACCACCTATCTCGACCTGGCGCACGCGATGGATGTGCTCGATCTGGTCGACGATCTGCACGAGTCGGGATGCACCGTGGTGATGGTGCTGCACGACCTCAATCTGGCCGCGCGCTACAGCGACAACCTCGTGGTGATGCGGGCCGGGTCGATCCTGGCCCAGGGGCATCCCCGTGACGTGCTGACCGCCGAGCTGCTGCACGAGGCGTTCGGGCTGCACGCCAAGGTCATCGACGACCCGGTGGGCGACCGGCCGCTCGTCGTCCCGATCGGTCGCACGCACGTCCAACTCGACCAGTCCGCCATAAACTTACTGAAGTAAGGCTAGGCTTGCCTTACTGGCTTGCGGTACGGTTTGCCTGCCCTTACCCGGGGGCGTAGTGGACCGTGCGGAAAAGCAAGGGGATTGACGGATGCTCCTCCACAGAACGACGCGCAGGAAGCCCTGGCGGCGGGTCGCGGCACTGCTCGGTGCCGCCACGCTCGGCGTCGGCCTCCTCGCGGGGTGCGGTTCCGGATCCGACTCGGCGGACAAGGGCAGCGACAACTCCTCGACCGCCGCGGCCGGCGCCTTCCCGGTCACCGTGGAGCACGCGTTCGGCACCACGAAGGTCACCGAAGCCCCGAAGCGGGTCGTCACCGTCGGCTACACCGACGACCAGAGCGTCCTGGCGTTCGGCGTCAAGCCGGTCGGCATGACCGACCAGTACCCGAACCCGGCGGGCAAGAGCCCCGACATCAACACCCAGTGGCCCTGGGTGAAGGACAAGTGGGGTGACACCAAGCCCGAGGTCATCATGAAGAACGGTGACACCGGGCCCAACTACGAGAAGATCGCCGCCCTGCGCCCGGACCTGATCATCGCGGTCTACTCCGAGATCGACCAGGCCGGCTACGACAAGCTCTCCCGGATCGCGCCGACGGTGGCCCGCACCAAGGCCGAGAAGGAGCCGTTCAGTGCGCCCTGGCAGGACAACGCCGTGCACATCGCCAAGGCACTCGGCAAGGCCGAGGAGGGCGAGAAGATGGTGCGGGACATCCAGGCCAAGCTCGACGCGGCCAAGAAGGCGCACCCCGAACTCGCGAAGCAGAAGGCCGTCGTCCTGTCCTGGTACGAGAACTCGGTGGCGCCGTTCACCTCCACCGACGTGCGCGGCCGGCTCGTGACGGGCATCGGCTTCCAGTACCAGACCGAGATCGACAAGGTCGCGGGCGGCAGCTTCTACACCAAGCTCTCGCCCGAGCGCGTCGACCTGGTCGACGTCGACCGCATCTTCGTCATCAACGACAAGGCCGACACGGCGGCCCTGAAGAGGTTCAAGCTGTTCGCCAACCTGGACGCCGTGAAGAAGGGCAACGTGTCCTATCTGCTGGACAGCGAGGGCCCGGCGGTCGGCGCGGCCATCTCCCAGGGCACGCTGCTGTCCATGCCGTACGCCGTCGACGAGCTCGTGAAGTCGGTGGCCGAGTAGCGATGCCGGTCACCCTGTCCTGTCCTCTGCCCGCCCGGGGCGCGGTGTGAGCGCGACCGCCACCCGCCCCGCTCCGGCGGCCCTGCACACGGCGACCGGACGCGAGGCCGCCCGATGGGTCGCGGCGCACTGCCGCGAGGTGCCCTGGCTGTCGGCGGCCACCGTGCTCACCACGGTGGCCGGCGCGGCGCTCCAGGTGCTCCCGGTCCTGCTGCTCGGCCGGGTGGTCGACGGCGTGGTCGAGGGCGAGTCGCGCTCGGTCCTGGTCACCATCGGGGTGCTGATCGGGGCCGCCGCGCTGCTCGGCGCGACGGCCACCGCGGTGTCGACCTTTCTGATCGGCCGGCTGGGCGCCGACCTGCTCGCGCGGCTGCGGGAAGGGGCCGTCCGGGCGGTGCTGGGGATGCCGAGCGCCCGCATCGAACAGGTCGGCCGGGGTGACGTGCTGTCCCGGGTCGGCGACGACGTGGCCGTCATCTCCAAGGGCATCCGTACGGCCATCCCCACGGTCTTCTCGGCCGGAGTGCTGGTCACCATCGCCACGTTCGGCATGTTCGGGCTGGACTGGCGGCTCGGACTGGCGGGCGCCGGCGCGCTGCCCGCCTACGCGCTGGCCCTGCGCTGGTACCTGCCCCGCTCCGCCCCGCTCTACCGCAAGCAGCGGGTGGCCCAGGCCGACCGCGCGCAGGCGTTGATCAGCGGTCTGAACGGGATCGACACGGTCCGGGCGTACCGTCTGGAGGGCGCCTTCCGCGAGAAGGTCACCAGCGAGTCCTGGCGGGTGCGCGATCTCGGTATCGAGGTGTTCCGGTTCTTCGGCCGGTTCGTAGGCCGGGAGAACCGCGCCGAGTTCATCGGGCTGGTCCTGATCATCGTGGTGGGATACGCGCTGCTGGAGGCCGACGCCGCCACCCTGGGCGAGGTGTCGGCGGCCCCGCTGCTGTTCCACCGGCTGTTCGGCCCGCTGGGCCTGATCATGTTCACCTTCGACGAGGCGCAGAAGTCGGGCGCCAGCCTGACCCGGCTGGTCGGCGTGCTGGGGGAGGCCGGTGAGGGCCGGCTGGTGGGTGACCCGGCTGTCACGCCGGCGGATGCCGAGCCGTTGCCGGTGACCGTGCGGGGGCTGACGTTCCGTTACCCCGGGGCCGAGGAACCGGTGCTGAGGGACGTCGATCTGACGATCCCGGCCGGTGGTTCACTCGCCCTGGTGGGTGCGACGGGCGCGGGCAAGACGACCCTGGCCGCGCTGATCGCGGGCATCGGGACCCCCGAGGCCGGGTCGGTGCGCATCGGCGTGACGGACCTGGCGGGTCTGGACGAGGCCGGGGCGCGGGCCCTGGTGAGCATCCTGACGCAGGAGACGCACGTGTTCTCCGGCCCGCTCGCCGACGACCTGCGGCTGTCCGCGCCCGGGGCGAGTGACGCCGAGCTGACGGAGGCGCTGCGCACGGTGGGTGCCGACGCGTGGGTCGAGGCGCTGCCCGAAGGGCTGCACACCAGGGTCGGCGAGGGCGGTGAGCGTCTGGACGTCACCAAGGTCGCCCAGATCGCCCTGGCCCGGCTGGTGCTGGCCCGCTCGCCCGTGGTGGTGCTCGACGAGTCCACCGCGGAGGCCGGCAGCGAGGGCGCCGCCGAGCTGGAACGCGCGGTCCTGGCCGCGTGCGCGGGCCGGACCACCCTGTTCGTGGCGCACCGGCTGACCCAGGCGATGGCGGCGGACCGGATCGCCGTGCTGGACGCGGGCCGCGTCGTCGAGCAGGGCACACACGACGAGTTGGTGGCTCGGGGCGGCCGGTACGCGCGACTGTGGCAGGCATGGCGCGAGGGCAGTTAGGCAAGCCCGAGTCACGTTGGGCTCACGTTGGTTTCCTTGAAAGGGTGCTGAGTCTTCGATGATGGAACCGAGCGCTCGTCTCGTACGGCTTTCCCCCGCACGCCTGGCCGGCGTACGCCGGCGGACCGGCGACCACTCCGACAGGACCATCAGCGAAGCGTGCGCCATCGGGCTGTCGTACTGGACGACGGGCGAGAGCCCCGACGGCATCGACCTCACCCCCGGCACCCTCTTCGCCGACGTCCTCGGATGGGTCGACAACGGCGGGGCCGGACCCCGAGACTGGGAGGTCGGCGCGGACGGCCGGAGCATCACCGTGCCCCACGGCATCGCGCCGGCCGACGCGCAGCTCGCGCTGGACGACCTGGCCGACTTCCCGGACCGGCCCCTCGGCACCATCGGCCCGTCCAGTGTGGCGGCGCGACTCGAACTCCTGGCCCGCTGGAACGACACCGAGGCCGACCGCATCCGCCCGACCATCGTGGAGTTGTTCCACGAGCAGGCGCGGACCAGGCCGGACGCCGTCGCGGTCGTGGACGAGCGCCGTTCGCTGACCTACCGTCAGGTCGCCGAAGTCTCCAGCCAGTTGGCGCACCACCTGATCGAGCGCGGCCTCGGTCACGAACAGGTCGTCGGCATCTCACTGGGCCGCTCCGCCGAGATGGTCGTCGGGCTGCTCGCCGTACTCCAGACGGGGTGCGTGTTCGTGCCGCTCGATCCGCAGTGGCCCGCTGCGCGCCGGGCCGTCGTCATCGAGGACGCCCGGGTCGTCGTACAGCTCAACGACTCGGGCGAGCACGACCCGGCCGAACCACCGGCCGTGGCCGTCGATCTCGACGACTGGCGCCACGGTTCCCACCCCACCGACGGGACCGGCGTCACCGTCCACGGCGACGCCCTCGCGTATGTGATCTTCACCTCCGGCTCGACCGGACGACCCAAGGGCGCCATGATCCGGCACGAGGCGATCAGCGAGCGCCTGCTGTGGCAGGTCAACGAGATCCTGGGCTTCGGCCATGACGACGCCTCGCTGTTCAAGGCGCCGTTGTCCTTCGACATCTCCATCAACGAGATATTCCTGCCGCTGGTGTCCGGCGCCCGGCTCGTGGTGCTGCGCCCCGGCGGCGAACGCGACCCGCACCACCTGCTGAGCGTGATCGCCGAACAGCGCGTCACCTTCACCTACCTCGTCTCGTCCATGCTGGACGTGCTGCTGGAGATCGCCGGCGACTCCGGCCGGCTCGACAGCCTCACGCACGTGTGGTGCGGCGGCGAGGTACTGACCCCGGAGCTGTACGAGCGGTTCCGCACCAAGCTCGACATCCCCATGTACCACGGCTACGGCCCGGCCGAGACGACCATCGGCGTCTCCCACGTCATCTACCGGGGAGAGGCGGAGCGCCTGTCGACCTCCATCGGCAAGGCCAACCCCAACACGCAGCTGTACGTCCTGGACGAGGAGCTGCGCCCGGTCCCCGTCGGCGTCGGCGGCGAACTGTACGTGGGAGGGTTCCTCCTGGGGCGCGGCTACGTGGGCGCGCCCGGCCTGACGGCCTCCCGATTCGTCGCCAACCCCTTCGCGAACGACGGCTCCCGCCTGTACCGCACCGGTGACCTCGCCCGGTACGCCCCGGACGGCACCCTGGACTTCCTCGGCCGTGCCGACAACCAGATCAAGATCCGCGGCATGCGGCTGGAGATCGAGGACGTCGAGGCCGGCCTCGCCGAACACCCCGGCGTACGGCACACCTGCGTCGTCGCCCGGAAGAACACGGCGGGCGGCACCTACCTGGTGGGCTACGTCATCCCGGCCGCGGGCAGCGAGGACCTGCGGGCGGACGAGGTCAAGGCGTGGGCCGCCGAGCACATGGTCGAGTACATGGTGCCCGCCCACATCGTCGTGCTCACGGAGTTCCCGCTCACCGCCAACGGCAAGCTCGACCGCAACGCCCTGCCGGAGCCCGTGATCGGCACGGGCACGCTCGTACGGCCCACCACCGAGAACGAACGCGCGGTCTGCGCTGCGGTCGCGGCGGTACTGCGGCTCGAAGAGGTCGGCGTCGACCAGGACTTCTTCCAGCTCGGCGGCGACAGCATCCTGGCCATCTCACTGCTGACCGCACTGCGCGACGCGGGCCTCCACGTCACGGCACGGCAGATCTTCACCCACAGCACCGTGGGAGCCCTGGCCGCGGTCGCGAGCCGGGAGGACGTCTCCACCGTCGACCACCGCGATGTCGCGACCGGACCCGTCGTGGGATCGCCCGTCGTGCAGTGGCTCGGCGCGACCACCGACGCCATCGACGGATTCGTGCAGTCCGTCGTCCTGAACACCCCGCCGGACCTGACCGCCGACGCGCTCGACGAGATCCTCACCGCCGTGGTCCGCCGGCACGACATGCTGCGCGCCAGGCTGGTGCGGGGAAACCGCTGGAGCTTCGACATCCCGGAGCCGGACCGGGCCGTCGCCGGATGGCAGGAGAGCGACCGGCCGCTCGACGCGTGCGTCGCACTCGCCACCGACGCCCTGGACCCCGACAACGGCGTGATGCTGCGCGCCGTCTGGCGCCGCGCGGCGCGGCAGCTGGTCCTGGTCGCCCATCACGTGGTGATCGACGGCGTCTCCTGGCGGATCCTGATGGACGACCTGGCCACGGCCTGGCGGCAGTTCACCTCCGGTACCCCGGTCGAACTGCCCCCGGTGGGCACGTCCTTCCGCCGCTGGACGCAACTGCTGGAGCGCGCGGCGTTCGACGCTGACAGCGCCTACTACCGGCGCCCCCTGCCCGGAGAGGACCAACCGGTGGGCAGGCGCGCGCTGTCCGACGCCGACACCGTCGCCACGGAGCGACTGCGGACCGTCTCGGCCGGCCCGGAGGTCACGGCCGCGCTGCTGGGCGAGATCCCCGCGAAGTTCCACGCGGGCGTCAACGACGTCCTGCTCACCGGACTCGCCGTCGCGCTCGCCCGGTGGCGCCGCGACCTGGGACAGGACCAGACCTTCGCGCACATCGAACTGGAAGGTCACGGCCGCGAAGGGCAGTTCGTGGCGGCCTCCGCCGGCTTCGAGCCCGAACTGTCCCGAACCGTGGGCTGGTTCACCACTCTCTTCCCGGTCACCGTCGACCCCGGCACGGCGGGCGACCTCACCGCACCCGCATACCTGACCGCCGCCCTCAAGGCGGTCAAGGAAGACCTCGCCCGGGTCCCGGACAACGGAGTCTCCTACGGTGCCCTGCGGTACCTGACCGACACCGAGTTCGACGCGCCCGCACCGCAGGTGCTCTTCAACTACCTGGGCCGCTTCGCCGCGGGCGAGCCGGGTGACTGGCAACTCGCGCGGACCACAGGCCAGTTGGGCGAGAAGCGCGATCCCCGCATGCGCCTGCCGCGCGCCCTGGAGTTCAACGCGATCGCCGAATCCGCCTCGACCGGCGAGTACGACCTGGTCACCACCATCTCCTGGCCCGACGGCATGTTCACCGACGAGGACATCGCCACCATCGGCGGATACTTCCGGGACGCCCTGGCCGGGCTGGCCGCACTCGACCCGCACGGCGGCCACTCGCCCAGCGACTTCGGCCTCGTGCCGCTGACCCAGGCCGACGTCGACGCCCTGGACGGCCCGGCGCTGCGGGACGTCCTGCCACTGACGCCGTTGCAGGAGGGCCTGTACTTCCACTCCGTCTTCGACGACGACTCGGCCGGCGCCTACGTCGAACAGCAACTGCTCACCCTGGACGGCGAGGTGGACGCCGACCGGCTCGCCGCCGCGGCCACCCGGCTGCTCACGCTGTACCCGAACCTGGCCGCGCGCTTCGTGGCCCTCGCCGACGGCCGCGTGGTCTCCGTACTGGAGAGCGGCGTCGAGGCGCCCTTCACCACCCTGGACCGCCCCGGCATCACCGACACCGAGCTGCGCGACCTGGCCGAGCGGGACCGCCGCGCCGGATTCGACCTGGCGAAGGGTCCGCTGATGCGGTACACCCTCATCCGCTCGGGTCCCGGCCGGAACGTTCTCGTACAGACCGTGCACCACATCGTCGCCGACGGCTGGTCGGTGCCGCCGATGCTCCGCGCCCTGCTCGCCGAGTACCACGCGCCGGGGACCGTGTACCCGGTCGGTGGCTTCGCCGACTACGTGGCCTGGCTCGCCGGACGCGACGCCGACGAGAGCGACCGGGTGTGGCGCGAGCAACTCGCGGAGCTTCCCGGCCCGTCGTTCGTCGCCGAGGGGCACACCCCGTCCGACCGGTTCGCCGACACCGCCGTGCGCCCGGAGCACGACATCGACGCGGCCGCACGGTCGGCCGGCGTGCCGCTGAGCGTGGCCGTGCACAGCGCCTGGGCGGTGACACTGGGCGGCATCCTTCAGGGCAGGGACGTGGTGTTCGGCTCCACGGTGTCCGGCCGCGACGCGCAGGTGCCCGGCATAGAGGACATGGTGGGCCTGTTCATCAACACGATCCCCGTCCGCGCCCGTTGGACCGCCACCACCACCGCACGGGATCTGCTCGCCTCGGTGCGGGAACACCAGGGTGCGGTCCTGCCGCACCAGCACGTCTCCCTGGCCAGGATCGGCCGCCAGGCCGACGCCGGCTCCCTGTTCGACACCCTGGTGGTGTTCGACGTCGCGACCGACGTGGCCGCACTGCGCCGGCCCGGTGACACCCTGGTGGTCACCGACCTCGTCAACGAGGGCGCACCGCACTACCCGTTGACCCTGGTCGTGGAGCGCGCACTCGACGGCCACCCGCGCTTCAACCTGATCTACGACGGCGCGTTGCTGCGGGAGACGACCGCCCAGGCGATCCTGCGCACGTTCACCTCGACCCTCACCGCCCTGCTCACCCGGCCGGACACCCTGGTCGACGACGTGGCCTCCGAGGACGGCCGGCGCCCCGCGCGCATCACCCCGACCACCCTCGGCGGCTTGTTCGACGCCGCCGCAGGGCGCGACCCGGCCGCCACGGCGGTCACCCAGTGCGGCCTCGACGGCGGTGCCCGGTCCCTGACCTACGGCGAACTGGCGCAGGCCAAGGACGAGTTGGCCTCGGCTCTGCGGGCGGCCGGTGTCGGCCCCGGCGGACGGGTCGCCGTCGCCGTCCCCCGGTCCGTCGAGCAGGTCGTCGCCCTGGTCGCCATCGTCACCGCGGGCGGCGCGTACGTACCGCTGGACCTGGCGTACCCGGACGAACGGCTGGAGTACATCCTCGCCGACGCGGCTCCGCAGGTCGTCCTCGTGGACCGGGAGCAGCGGGACCGCTTCACGGAACTCCTGGCCCGTACGGGCGTACAGGCCCGCGTACTCGTCCAGGGCGACGACCTTCCGCAGGCCACGACCGAGCCGCCCCCCGGGGCCAGTTGGCACGACCCCGCCTACGTGATCTACACCTCCGGATCGACCGGCCGCCCCAAGGGCGTCGTCGTCCCGCACTCCAGCGTGGTGACGCTGCTCGCCCACACCCAGCCCGACATGGACTTCGGCCCGCACGACGTCTGGGTGCAGTTCCACTCCTTCTCCTTCGACTTCGCGGTCTGGGAGCTGTGGGGAGCGCTCGCGCACGGCGGTGAGCTGCTGGTGCCGGAGTACGGGCTGACCCGCTCCCCGGTCGACTTCCACCGGCTGGTCCGCGAGCGCGGGGTGACCGTGCTCAACCAGACGCCGTCCGCCTTCTACCGGTTCATCGAGGCCGACCGGCACGCCGGCGAGCCCCTGCCCGCCCTGCGCCGCATCATCTTCGGCGGGGAGGCGCTGGATCTCGGGCGGCTGCGCGGCTGGGTCGAACGGCACGGCACCGGCTCGCCCGAGCTGGTCAACATGTACGGCATCACCGAGACCACCGTCCACGTCACCCACCGCGTGCTGACCGAGGAGGACTTCGTCCCCGGCGACGACGCCAGCCCGATCGGCGGCCCCCTGCCCGGCCTGGTCACCCACCTCCTCGACGACCGGCTCCGCCCGGTGCCGCCGGGCCGGGTGGGCGCCATCTACGTCGCCGGCGACCAGGTCTCGCTCGGCTATCTGGGCAGGCCCGGGCTCACCGCGGGCCGGTTCGTGGCGAACCCCTTCGCGGGTGACGGCTCCCGCATGTACCACACGGGAGACCTGGCCCGCCGCACCCTGGACGGCGACCTGGAGTTCGTCGGCCGCGCCGACGACCAGGTCCAGCTCAAGGGCTTCCGCATCGAACTGGGCGAGGTCGAGACCGCGATCCGCGAACTCGACGGCGTGACCGACGTGGCCGTGACGGTGGCCGACGCCGGCGACCACCTGGTGGCGCACGTGGTGGGCCGGGTGCCGGGGGACTTCGCCGAGCGACTGTCCGGGAAGCTGCCCGCGCACATGGTCCCGGGCCGGGTCATGCCGGTTGAAGCACTACCTCTGACGGTCAACGGCAAGCTGGACCGAAAGGCCTTGGAGAAGCGCGCCTTTGGGGGCGCGGGGAACTGCGCGCCAAGCCACGACGCACCCGCAGACGAAAACTCAGCCGTAGCCGCACTCACCGAGATCTTCACAGAGACGCTGCCCGGCACCCACGTGACCGCCGACACCGACTTCTTCCACGCCGGAGGCGACAGCATCATCGCCATCACGGTCGTGAACCGGGCCAGAACACTCGGCCTGCCGATCACCCCCCGGGACGTGTTCCTGCACAAGACCCCCCGCGCACTCGCCGAGCACCTGCCGACGCGCACACCACAAGCCGCCGCCCCCACCCACCGCGAGGACGGCCCGTTCCCCCCGACCCCGATCATCCTGCGCCAACGCGAACTCGGCGGCGCACTCACCCGGTTCGCCCAGGCCAGGACACTGGCGGTCCCCGAGTGCTGCTCCTTCGCCGACGTCGAACGAGCAGCCAACGCCGTAGTCGCCGCACATCCCACCCTGCGCCTGCGCCTCCACACCCCACACGGAGTGTGGACCCTCCGCACCGAACCAGCCCGCCGAGTCACCGTCGTACGGGAGCCCACCGACGCCACGACCGCCGCGAACAACGCCGCCGGACGGCTCGACCCCGAGTCGGGCGAGATCGTCGCCTTCTCGTGGCTGGAGGCGACCCGCACCCTGGTCGTCACCGTGCACCACCTCGCCGTCGACGCGGTGTCCTGGCTGATCCTGCTGGACGACCTGGCCACGGCCCTGCGCGGTGAGCCTCTGGCCGCGCCGACCACGTCCTACGCCGAGTACGCCGAAGCACTGACCCTCCAGTCGGCCCGGGCCGTCGATGACCTCGGACGCTGGGTCACCACGCTCGAGGCGCCCGAACTCCTCCCCGCCGTCGCGGAGTTGCGCGAGACCACGATGGTGCTCGCCCCCGACGTGAGCGACCGCCTGACACGTACTGCCCCCGCCGCACTCGGCGTAGGCCTCACCGAGCTGCTCTGCGGCGCCCTGCGCACCGCGCTGACCCGCATCCAGCCCTCGCCCACCGACCTCGCGATCGACCTGGAGCGGCACGGCCGGGTCCCGGTGCTGGAACACCACGACTACACCCGAACGGTCGGCTGGTTCACCGCCGTCGCGCCGGTACGGCTCACCGCGCACACCGACCCCGTCGCAGCCGCCCGCGAGGTCGCCGAGCGCCAGCCGGACGAGCGTGCCCACGTCGCCTACGGACAGCTCAGGTATCTCAACCCGCAGACGGCCCCCCTGCTCGGCACCGCCCGCCCCCAGGTGCTGTTCAACTACCTCGGCCGGGGCAGCGAGTCCCAGGCGGTGCACCTCACCGGCGGCGACCAGGGCAGCCCGTACGCCGTCGAGGTCAACGCCTGGCTCGACGAGAGCACCGGCAGCCTGCACGCGGCGTTCACCCTCGCCGAGGGCATCCCCGACGAGATCACCGAGCACTGGTACCGCGCCCTCCGGCGCATCGCGGACGCCGCCACGACAGCCGAGCGCACCGCACCGGTCACACCGCTCCAGCGAGGCCTGTTCTTCCAGGCCCAGATGGCGGGCTCGGCCGGGCACTACGTGGCGCAGAGCTGGTTCACGTTCGACCGGCGACTGGACACGGGCGCGCTGGCCGAGGCGATGGCGTACGTGATCGCCCGGCACCCGGTGGTGGGCGCCGGTTTCACGACCGACTCCGACGGCAACCCCGTCCAGGTCCTGAAGGCCGGCCGGCGGGTCGACGTCCGCACGGTCGAGCTGTCGACGGACGCCGGGGTCGACGCCCTGCGGGCCCGGGACCGCGACACCGGGTTCGACCCGGGCGAGCCACCGCTGATCCGGCTGACCGTGGTGCGGCTGCCCGACGGCCGCGACGGCCTGCTGCTCAGCTACCACCTGCTGTTGTGGGACGGCTGGTCCCGGGAGATCGTGCTGCGGGACCTGTTCGACGCCTACCAGGCGGTCGTCGAGGGGGAGCCGCTCGACGCGGTTCCGGCGACGCCGGGCTTCGAGGGCTACGCCCGGGCGATCGACGCCAAGGACTCCGCCGTCTCGGAACGCTTCTGGGCTGAGCACCTGGCCGGTCTCCCCGGCCCCACACTGCTCGCCGGACCGGCGCCGACCTTCTCGGACGACCTGCCACGCGCGCTCGTGCGCACGCTGTCGGCCGAACAGTCCGGCCTGCTGCGGGAGGCGGCCAGGACGCACGGCGTCACGCTGAACTCCGTGCTCACCGGAGCCTTCGGCCTGCTCCTGGGCGCCCACACGGGCCGCAGTGACGCCGTGTTCGGCGTGACCGTCTCCGGCCGCGAGGGCGAGGGGCTGTCCGACATCGTCGGCGTGCTGCTCAACACCGTGCCGATGTGGACGCGGCCACGGCCGGGCGACACGGTCGGCGCGTATCTCGCGGCCGTGCAGAGGGCCCGGGTCGAGGCGATGGAACACGAGCACCTGGGACTCGGCGAGATCCAGCGGGCCAGCGGACACGACACCCTGTTCGACAACCTGTTCGTGCTCCAGAACTTCCTGGACATGGACGCCTTCGCCGAGATGAACGCCCGGCACGGCATCACCTCGGTGCAGGCCGACGACTCCACGCACTACCCGTTCACCTGGGTCGTCACGCCCGGCGACCGCCTCACCGTCAAGCTGGAGTATCGCGACGAGGACACCGCGGGCGCCCGTCGTCTCCTCGACGACTACCTGCGCGTGCTGGAGGACCTGGCCCGGTCGACCGGGCCGGTGGGCGCGCTGCGGGGTCTGGGGCCGGAGCCCTTCCGGGGCGAGCGTACGGACGTCGGCACGGACACCGTCGTCGACCGGTTCGACCAGGCGGCGGACCGCGCACCTGAGCGGATCGCGCTCGTCTCCCACGGTTCGAGGATGACGTTCGCCGAACTCCGGGACCGCAGCCGCGCGGTGGCGGGTGTGCTCGCCCGGCGGGGCATCGGCCCCGAGACGAACGTGGGTCTCGCGATCCCGCGCTCCCTCGACTCGATCGTGGCGCTGTTCGCCGTGCTGCGGGTCGGCGCCGCATACGTGCCGCTGGAGCTGGACCACCCGGACGAGCGCATCGCCGCGATCGTCGAGGACGCCCGCCCGGAGGTCATCCTCACGGTGAGCGCCGTGTCACCCCGGCTGGCCTCGCTGGACGCCGGCCTGATCGAACTGGACCGCCCGCTGCCCGAGGCCGAGCCGTACGTGACGTTCGCACCGGACGACCCGGACCGTCTGCGGCACCCCGCGTACACGATCTACACCTCCGGCTCGACCGGCAAGCCCAAGGGCGTGGTGACCGAGTACGCCGGACTCACCAACATGCTGATCAACCATCAGCGCCGCATTTTCGAGCCGGTGCTGGCGGAGCACGGCCACCGCGTCTTCCGGATCGCGCACACCGTGTCGTTCGCGTTCGACATGTCCTGGGAGGAGCTGCTGTGGCTCGCCGACGGACATGAAGTGCACGTCTGCGACGAGGAGTTGCGCCGCGACGCGCCCAGGCTGGTCGCGTACTGCCTGGAGCACGGGATCGACGTCGTCAACGTGACCCCGACCTACGCACAGCAGCTCGTGGCCGAGGGCCTGCTCGACGACCCGGAACGCCGGCCGCCGCTCGTGCTGCTCGGAGGCGAGGCCGTCACCCCGACGCTGTGGCAGCGGCTCGCCGAGACCGAGGGGACGGTCGGCTACAACCTGTACGGACCCACCGAGTACACCATCAACACCCTCGGCGTCGGCACCTTCGAGTGCGCGGACCCCGTGGTGGGCGTGGCGATCGACAACACCGACGTCCACGTCCTGGACCCGTGGCTGCGGCCGCTGCCGGACGGCGTCCCCGGTGAGCTGTACGTGGCGGGCATCGGCATCGCCCGCGGCTATCTCGGGCAGCCCGCCCAGACCGCGCACCGCTTCGTCGCCTGCCCCTTCGGGGAACCCGGCGAGCGCATGTACCGCACCGGGGACCTGGTGGTCCGTCGGCCCGACGGCAACCTGATGTACCTGGGCCGCACCGACCAGCAGGTCAAGATCCGCGGGCACCGCGTCGAACTCGGCGAGGTGGAGGCCGAGTTCGCCGCGCACCCGGCGGTGCGGTTCGCCGCAGCCGTCGCCCAGCCCGACCCGCAGGTCGACGGCGCGTACCGGCTGGCCGCCTATCTGGTCCTGGACGGCGTGGAGCTGGCCACGGTCGCCGCCGAAGTGGGCGCCGGGCTGCCGGACTTCCTGCGTCCCACCCACTACGCCCAGGTCGACAGCATCCCGCTGACGGTGAACGGGAAGGCTGACACCAAGGCGCTGCCGGAGGCCAAGCCGCTGGGCGCGCTGACCACGGCGGGGGAGCGGGGCCCCGCGACCGAGACCGAGACCGTGGTGTGCGAGTACTTCGCCGAGGCACTGGACCTGGACGACGACGAGGTGAGCGCGGTGAGCGACTTCGTGTCCCTCGGAGGACACTCCATGCTGGCGGTGCGGCTGATCGGGCTGCTCCGCCGCGAGTACGGTCCCGTGATCACGATCCGCGATCTGTTCACCCTGCGCACCCCGGAAGCGATTGCCCGCCACCTCGATGACAACTCCTGACACGCAGCGGCCCCGCTCGGGGTCCGACATCCTCCGCGCCGCCCTGCGCCGCAACGTCGGCGCCATGGCCGGCGGCACCCTCCTCATGGGCCTGTACCAGGCGGGCGAGACGGCCTTCCCCATCGCGCTCGGCCTGATCGTCGAGCACACGATGCGGGACCGCGGCCTCGGTGCGCTCGGCCTCTCGATCGCCGTACTGGCCGTGATCATCACGACCGTGTCGCTGTCCTGGCGGTTCGGGATGCGCATCCTGCAGAAGGCCAACACGACGGAGGCACACCGCTGGCGCGTGAAGGTCGCGGCCTGCGGTCTCCAGCCGGTCGCCAGGGACGTCGACCTCAAGTCCGGCGAGGTGCTGACCATCGCCACCGAGGACGCCGACCAGACCGCCGACATCATCGAGGTCGTGCCGCTGCTGATCAGTTCGCTGGTCGCGGTGGTGGTCGCGGCTCTCGCGCTCGGCCTGGCCGACGTCCGGCTCGGCCTGCTGGTGATCGTGGGAACCGTCGCGATCCTGTCCTGTCTGAGCGTGCTGTCCAGGCGGATCGGCACCAGCACCCAGGAACAGCAGGCCCGGGTGGCGCGGGCGGGCGCGAAGGTCGCCGACCTGATCACCGGTCTGCGCCCGCTGCACGGCTTCGGCGGCAACCATGCGGCGTTCCGGTCCTACCGGAAGGTCAGCACGGAGGCGAAGGTCCAGGCGATCACCGTCGCCAAGGTGAACGGCGCGTACGCGGGCACCGCGCTGGCCCTCAACGCGGTGCTCGCCGGCGCCGTGACACTGCTGGCCGGCCGGCTGGCGTTCGACGGCCGGATCAGCATCGGCGAACTGGTCATGGCCGTCGGCCTGGCGCAGTTCATCATGGAACCGCTGAAGCTGTTCTCGGAGATGCCGAAGTACGTGATGATGGCCCGCGCCTCGGCCGAGCGCATGGCGCTGGTGCTGACCGCGCCACCGGTGATGACGCCGGGATCCGAACGCCCGGCCGAGAACGGGGACGTGGAGCTCGACTGCGTCGAGTACGGAACCCTGCGCAAGCTGAAGTTCCAGGTGTCCGCGGGAGAGTTCGTGGCGATCGCCGCCTACCAGCCGCGCGCGGCGGCCGACCTCGCGTCGATCCTGGCCGTGAACGTCCCGCCCGGCGCGTACGAGGGAACGGTACGGGTCGGCGGCCGGGACCTCGCGGACCTGTCCGTCGAGGCGGTCCGCGAGCACGTGCTGGTGAACCCGTACGACGGGGAGATCTTCGCGGGGACGCTCCGCTCGAACATCGACCCGTCGGGCACCAGCCGCATGGTCCCCGACGCCGTCGAGGCGTCCATGCTGACCGATGTCGTCGCCCTGCACCGCGAGGGCCTCGACTACGCCGTCCGCGACCGCGGCGCGAACCTCTCCGGGGGACAGCGCCAACGGCTCTCCCTGGCCCGCGCCCTGGCCGCCGACAGCGACGTCCTCGTCCTGCACGACCCGACGACGGCCGTCGACGCGGTCACGGAACAGCTCATCGCCCGCAACGTGGCGAAGCTGCGCCGGGGCCGCACCACCATCGTCCTCACCAGCAGCCCGGCCCTCCTGGACGCCGCCGACCGGGTCCTCGTCCTGGACGACGGAGTCGTCACGGCGGAGGACACACACCGCAACCTCCTGGCCACGGACGAGAACTACTGCCTGGCCGTGGCCCGGTGACCCACGTAGTGACCGCTTCCTGAACACTTTTCGGCCACGCACGCGCTGTACGGAGCGCTGTCGTCCCCTGACGTTCCGCTGCGCCAGGTGCCGGCCGCTTCGGTGGCGCGCGGCAGCGACGAGGCGATCGACGGTGAAAGTACAGGCCGTGTAAGGAATATGTGAAGCACTTGCGTGCAAACACGCCCGTAACACACACCGCAGTACTTTAATCCTCACCGACCTCCGGTAGGCAGTGGCGCGATCTCGTTCCCCCGGGTCTCTCTTACCGGCGGTACTCACGTGCGCGCTGAGCTCCCCGCCCGGCGGGCGAGAGGGGTTTCCCGTGGGGCACATGGACCACTTCAGCGCCGGATGGGTCACCCCCGTCCTCTCCTACGTCATGGCCTGCGTCGGCTCGGCGCTCGGCCTGCGGTGCACGGTCAGGGCCCTGGATGCCGACGGCGCCTCGAAACGGAACTGGCTGGTGCTGGCCTCGTTCGCGATCGGCTCCGGCATCTGGACCATGCACTTCGTCGCGATGATGGGCTTCAGTGTCGAGGGCACCCCCATCCGCTACGACGTTCCGCTCACCGTGCTCAGCCTCGTCATGGCCATCGTCGTCGTCAGCGCCGGCGTCTTCACCGCCGGGTACGGGCGTTCACGCATCACGTCGGTGGCGCTCGGCGGGCTCGGCACCGGACTGGGCGTCGCCGCCATGCACTACGCCGGCATGGCCGCGCTCAATCTGCACGGCAGCATCGACTACGACCCGTTCCTCGTCTTCGCCTCCGTCGCGATCGCCGTCGTCGCCGCGACCGCCGCGCTCACCCTCACCCTCATCGTGCGCGGCCCCGCCCTCGCAGCCGTCGCCGCGCTCGTCATGGGACTCGCGGTCAGCAGCATGCACTACACCGCCATGTACGCCGTCCGCGTCAGCCTCACGCCCAGCAGCGCGGAACTGCCCGGGGCCACGGCCACCGAGTTCCTCTTCCCGCTCGCCGTCGTGCTCGGCTCGTTCCTCTTCCTCGCCTCCGCGTACGTCGCGCTCTCCCCGACCGGCAAGCGCGCCGAGTCCGTCGCCGCCGAACTGTTGCGCGAGGTCGAGCTCTCCACCGCGACCGCCACCACGCCCGCCCCCGCCCCCACTGCGACCACGACCGTCTGAGCCGTACGTCCGCAGAGCCGCACAGCACACACCGTCGAAGAGGTAGCCCATGCCTGTCACCCGTGCAAGGGAACGGCTGCGCCCCCGATCGGTCCGGGCCAAGATCGTCGCCCTGCTCATGCTGCCCATCGTGTCCCTCATGGCCCTGTGGGGCTTCGCCGCGGTGACGACGGCCTCCAGCATCGGCGACACCGAGCGGGTCAAGGACGTCAACGCCGAACTCCTCGCCCCCCTCGACGAGTTCGTCATCGCGTTGCAGGCTGAGCGGACCGCCGTCACCCGCCACGCCGCCGCGCCGGACCCGGCCGGGCGCGACACGGTCGAGGAGGCCCGGAAGGCCACCGACGAGGCCGCCGCCGCCTTCCGTCAGGGCGCCGACGCCGCCGCCGCGGACTCCGCGCTCCTCGACGCGGGCCTGCCCGCCCGCATCGACCGCCTGGAAGCCGACACGCGCGGGCTCACGGCGCTGCGCGCGAAGACCGAGGCGAAGGGCGCCGCTCAGAAGGCCTTCACGGGGTACTCGACCATCATCGAGGACGCCTTCGCCGTCACCGGCGCGCTCACCGGGGAGAACGGCACTCACGCCGCATCAGAGGCCCGGGTCGTCCTGGAACTCGCCCGCGCCCGCGAGGCGGTGGCCCAGGAACAGTCCCTCCTCGCCGCGGGGAGCGGGGCGGGAAAGCTCACCACGGAGCAGTACACGCTGTTCGTCGGGGCCGTCGCCACCCAGCGGGAGCTGCTGAAGCCCGCGGTCGCCGACCTGAAGCCGGCCCACCGGGCCGTGTACAACGAGGTGCTGACCAGCCAGAGTTACGACGGGCTCGCGGCGGGCGAGGACCGGGTGCGCAGCGCCGGACCCGGCGCCCAGGTCGTCTCCGCCGGCTTCCTGAAGGACTGGGACACGGGCGCCGACACCGTGCTGAAGGACCTCGCCGAGGCCCAGGCGGACGCCGGCACGGGCGCCACGGCCCAGGCGAACCCGTTCGGCTGGGACACGCTGGGCGCCTCGGGCATCGCCGTCATCCTCGGTCTGATGGGTGTGCTGCTGTCGCTGCTGGTGTCCGTGGGCGTCGGCCGCGGACTCATCGTCGAACTGCTCGACCTGCGCAACTCCGCCCTGGAGGTCGCCGGGCGCCGGTTGCCGCAGGCCATGCGCAGACTGCACGCCGGGCACGGCGTGGACATCGACGCCGAGGCCCCGATGCGCCGCCTCGTCGGCGACGAACTCGCCCAGGTGGGCACCGCACTCACCGCCGTACAGCGGGCCGCGCTCAAGGCCGCCTCCGAGCGCGCCGAACTGCAAAGCGGCATCTCCGGGGTGTACGTCAGCATCGCCCGCCGCGGCCAGGTGCTGCTGCACCGCCAGCTCGACCTGCTCCACCAGCTGGAGCAGCGCCCGCGCGACCCGGCCGAGGTGCAGGAGCTGTACCAGGTCGACTACCTCGCCACCCGGATGCGGCGCCACTCCGAGAGCCTGCTCATCCTGTCCGGCATCGCACCCGGACGCGGCTGGCGCGACCCCATCCCGCTGGATGACGTCCTGCGGGCCGCCGTCGCGGAGATCGAGCAGCCGGGCCGGGTCCAGCTCTGGCCCGTACCGCGCGTCTCCGTCAACGGCGGCTCCGTCGCCGACGTCATCCACCTGCTCGCCGAACTCGTCGAGAACGCGGCCTCGTTCTCACCGCCCAGCACCCAGGTCCGGCTGCGGGCCGCCCGGCTGCGCGACGGCCTCCTCATCGAGATCGAGGACAGCGGCTTCGGCATGAACGAGGAGGCGATGGCCGAGGCCAACCGCAAGATCCAGTCCGAGAACATCGACCTGCTCGACGCCAAGCAGATCGGCCTCTTCGTGGTCAACCGCATCGCCGCCCGGCAGGGCCTGAGAGTCGAACTGCGCCCCTCGGAGAGCGGCGGCGCCACCGCGGCCGTCCTCATCCGCGAGAACCTGATACGGGACGACACGCCGGGGCACGACGCGGCGCTCCCCGACGACCGGGACGGCGGCCGGGAACTGGCCCCCGCGTCAGCGTTGATCCCGCCGCAGCGGGGGTGACGAGGGCCATGGGGCAGCGGGCCGTACCGCCGGACCCGGCGTACCGATCGCCGGTCCGCACGCCTCAAGCGAGCGCCCAGGCGACATCCCTGAGCAGGGCGTGACGCCAGCCCGCCCGGTCGTGGCCCGACGGTGACCGGGAGACCCGTACGGTGGCGCCGGCCCGTTCCGCCAGGGTCTCGGTCAGTTCGCAGTGGGGCAGCATCCGCGTCTCGTGTTCCCCCACGTCGAACGCGATCCGCAGGCCGGACAGGTCCGGGCGCTGCCGCAGGCGCGCGGCGATGGTGCCGCCGACCGGGCCGCCCAAGGGGTCGGCCAGGCCCAGGGCGTCGGGTGTCCACCAGAACGACCCCGACTGACAGGCGACGCGGGTCACCAGGTCCGGCAATTCCAGCGCCGCGTACACCGCACTCAACCCACCAAGGCTCTGCCCGGCGACGACCAGCCGGTCGACCTCGGCGGTCACCCCCGACTCCGCCACCAGCGGCAGCAGTTCGTCCCGGACCGCCTCCCACAGCTCGGGCCGGCACGCGAACTCCGCCTCCCTGTCCCCGGCCGGCAGGAAGACGAGGGTGACCGGCGGCATCTCACCGCCGGCGACCGCCGAGTCGAACGCGGTCATGGCCGGGTGGAGATACAGCCAGTCGTCCCCGTCGAGCAGCAGGACCACCGGCCCGCCACCGCCTGCAGGATGCACACGCACGGTCCGCCGCCCGCCCAGCCGTTCACCGGCCCAGCGGATCCGGGTGCGGGGGAGGGGCAGCACGTCGTCGGCTCCGACAGCGGGCCAGTGCGGCTGGGCCGGGGCGTCCGGCGTCGCGGCGACGGACCGGTCGCCGCCGGCGCCGGCCGGGTTGAACGGATCCGCGTACGTCTCCTCGCCCACGCGGAACCGGTACGTCACGCGCAGCCGGGCGGGCATGCGCACCACGGCGAACCAGCAGTCCGTGTCACCGAACCGGCCCAACGGAACCGGCTCGGACCAGCTCTCGAAGTCGATGGCCGCCGCACCGGACCCACGCCACAGGAAGAGGGTCGTCCAGCCGTCGCCGTCCGGTATCGACACGGGTGACCGCGCGGCCTCCCAGAACGCGTCGGTGCCGGGTGCGCCGGGCAGTCCGAACGCGGCGAACGTGTCGTCCCCCACCAACCTCATGCGACGTCTCCTTGTGGAGCGGAAAGCGAGAAGGCTAAGCTCACTTGCGATTAGGCGAGCCTAACCTAATTTTCATAGGAGGCACCGGCACATGAGCACCAACCCCTTCGACGACGCCGACGGCCGTTTCCTCGTCCTCGTGAACGACGAGGGCCAGCACTCGCTCTGGCCGTCCTTCGCGGACGTGCCCGGGGGCTGGACGATCGCCTTCGAGGAGAACACCCGGGAGGCCTGCCTGGAGTACGTCGAGGCCAACTGGACGGACCTGCGCCCCCGTTCCCTCGCCGAGTCCCTCGACGCCTGACGCCCGATGCTCTGCACCAGACTGACGAACGCCCGCTTCGTCACCATGGACCCGGACCACCCCGTCGCCCACGACCTGGGCATCTGGCGGGGCCGGATCGTCGGCCTCGACGAGGCCGTGACCTCGCTGCCCGCACGGGAGGTGATCGACCTTCAGGGCGCCACCGTGCTGCCCGGGTTCATCGACGCCCATGTGCACCTCGCCTGGACCGGGTTCAAGCAGAACACGCCGAGCATCGCGGGCCGCACGCGGATCGACGAGGTCCTGGCCGTCGTTGCGGAAGCCGTCCGCGGCACGGCCTCGCCCGGCGCCTGGGTCAGCATCGCCGGATACGACCAGCGGGCCCTGGGCCGCCATCTGACGGCCGCCGAACTGGACCGGGTGAGCCACGGACGCAAGGTGTTCGTGCTGCACGACTCCGGACACGGCTGCGTCGTCAACACCGCCGTCCTGGACCTGCTCCCCGCCGATGTCCCCCACGAGAACGGCTTCTTCGCCGAGGGCGCGATGGGCGCCGCCCGCGCCCTGCGTCTGCCGTACTCCCAGGAGGAGCTCGCCGAGGCGATCGGACGCGCCGCCCGGACCTGCGTCGCCGAAGGTGTCACCGCCTGCGCCGAGGCAGGCATCGGAGGTGCCCTGTTCGGGCACAGCCCCGTCGAACTCGGCGCCTACCAACTCGCCCGTGAGAAAGGCCTGTTGCCGCTACGCGTGCAGCTCATGGTCGCCGCCGACCGGCTGCGGCCCGTCGCCGCACACGAGGCCGACGGCATTCCCAGGGCCCTCGGCCTCGGCCTGCGCACGGGCCTGGGCGACGACTGGCTCTCCGTCGGCGCCCTGAAGGTCTACACCGACGGCGGCATGATGGCCCGTACGGCCGCGCTGAGCAGTCCGTACGAAGGGCTCGACCATACCGGGCAGTTGCAGGAGGATCCCGAGACGCTCACGGACCTCATCGTGG
The DNA here is from genome assembly GCF_002150735.1 of Streptomyces africanus. Taxonomy (GTDB): domain Bacteria; phylum Actinomycetota; class Actinomycetes; order Streptomycetales; family Streptomycetaceae; genus Streptomyces; species Streptomyces africanus. The sequence continues at coordinate 47,376 of NZ_MUKA01000021.1, read as the reverse complement.
ACGGCCACCTCGCCGGCTGGCAGCTCGCCGTGCACGCGATCGGCGACCGCGCGGCCGACGTCGCCCTGGACGCCCTGGAACGGGCCCAGCGCCTCCGCCCGCGCCACGGCGTCCGGCACCGCGTCGAACACGCGGGCCTCATCCGCCCCGACCAGCTCTCGCGCATGGCGCAACTCGGCGTGAGCGCCGTCGTCCAGCCCAACTTCCTGCGGTACTTCGGCGACGACTACGCGGCGATCATGGGTGAGGAGCGCGCGCCGTGGCTGTACCGGGGCAAGGGATTCCTGGACCACGGCATCACCCTCGTCGGCAGCTCCGACCGGCCGGTCACCGACGGATCCCCGCTGCGGGCCGTCCAGTTCATGGTCGAACGCGCCTCCGAGTCCGGCCGGGTGATCGGCCCGGACGAGGGCATCACCGTGGACGAGGCGGTGCGCGCCTACACCGTCGCCGGTGCCTACGCCTGCCACTGGGAGGACAGCGCCGGCAGCCTCTCCCCGGGCAAGCGCGCCGACCTGGTGGTGCTCGGCGACGACCCGTGGCGCGTCGACCCCGCCCGCATCGGCGGCATCGAGGTGGTGGCGACATACGTCGACGGCCGTGATCGACGCGACGGCGGATCCGGAAGCGGGGCAGGGACGCCTTGAACACGGTTACGCCGTCCACGGCACCGCCGCTGCCGCGCGCTCCTCTCACGACGACCTCGGTCGTACGCCCCGCCCGCCCGGAGGACGCCGCCGCACTCGCGGCCCTGTCCCGACCCTTCGTGCACTCGGGGGCGTTACGGCCGCGACCCGTCTCGCTCTACGCCGCCCGCGCTGCGGACTTCCTCGTGCTGGAGGCCCCCGACGGCACCCTCGACGGAGGCGTGGGCCTGCGCGCGTATCCGGCCGCCCAGGGGAAGGGCGGACCCGTGGGCGTCGTCTACAACTTCTGCGTGGCGGAGCACCGGCAGGGGAGCGGAGCGGGAGCCGGGCTGCTGCTGGCGGTCCTGGCCACGGCCCGCGCCCGGCCGCTCTCCGCCCTGTTCACGGCGACCACCGGAGGTGGCGGGCTGTTCCTCCGCTACGGCTTCACGCCCACGGCCGCGCGCCTGGCGCCGCGGCCCTGGGCAGAGTCGCTTGACCCGCGGCGCAACGCGCGGGTCCTGGTGAGGAATTGGTGACGCGCCGGTGTCACGACATGCGCACTTACGAGCGCCCGACGCTGACCGCGGCCGGTACTTTCCGCAAGACCGGTATCGGCTTCAGGGATGGACCGGAACGGTTCTGGTTCTTCAGGAGGAGGTTCTTCTGAGCCTCCCTTCTCGCCCGAGCACCCCCTTGTGGCGGTGGGACGCGGGTCCCTCCGCCCAGATTCTGTGATCACCGGACGGCAGGTCCTCCAGGCAGGACGCCGGCATGGCTGATTTTCCCGATTCCGGCGAGCGGCCGGGCTGGGTCGTCGTCCTTCCGGACTGCGCTTCGGCGGTCCGGACCGGCGCCGCACTCCGCGGCCGGGCGGCACAGGAGGTCGGCCACCCATCGGGTCGGCCCTGGCTGCTCGGCGACTGGTCGCCCCGTGCCCTGACCGTCGGTGAGGCAGGCCAGATGAAGATCGCGGCACGGACCTGGTCGACCGCCTCCCGCGGGCCTCGACACCGCCACCGGCGAGCACGGCATGGCGCTCTCCGGTGGCGAGCGCCAGCGGATCGCGATCGCCCGTGCCCTGCTGACCCGGCCACGCCTGCTCCTGCTGGACGAGCCGACCGCCCATCTGGACGCGGTCAGCGAGGTGGCGCTCCGCAGGTCGATCCGGGAGACCGCGGACGAGTGCACGCTGCTGGTGATCGCCCACCGCATGTCGACGATCCGCGCCGCGGATCTGATCATCGTCCTCGACGCGGGCCGCGTCGTCGCCACGGGCACCCACGACGAACTGCTGGTCGGCAGCGCGCAGTACCGCCTGCTGTCCCGCGCCCAGGAAACGGGGGACGTCCTCTCCGGATAACGGCAGGTCCTGGCTACGGCCACTGCGACATCAGGCCACCGTGAATCCGTCGAACGTGGCGATGCCCCGTCCGTCGGTCCAGCCGTTGGCCGCGGTCATGAAGACCCCGACGTCCTGTGCGGCGGACGCGCCCGCGGGTGTGGCCGTGCCCACGGTCGTCCAGGTGACGCCGTCCGTGCTGGCCTCCCCGGTGTACGAGGTCCCGGACCGGGTCAGCCGCAGCCGCACCGGAGCGGTGAAGGAGCCCGACAGTTCGATCGAGTCGAAACGGCCGTCACCGTCCGCGTCCCAGCTCAGCGCACAGCCGTTGGACGGTGTGACCGCCAGGTTCACATAGCCCGCGCTCCCCTGGGTGCCGAGGTCGTCGCGGACCATGAGGCCCGCCCGTGCCCAGCCCCCGGACGCGTCCTGGGACGTGACCGTGACCTGGGCCACCGTTCCGTCCTTGCACGCGCCCGCCCGGTACACCGCCCCGAACTCGTTGGTGCCGCCCCACAGGTCGGCCCCCGCGCCCTCGATGGCGATCTCGTCGCCGGCCTGGCCGAACACCGCGTCGTTGTAGGAGACCGTGCGGTACGGGTCGCCGACCCCGGCCGCGGCCATCAGCCGTACCGGCGCCACCGCCTTCCCGCCGCCCGCGTACGCCGCCGCCGCGACGACCCGGCCGACCAGTTCCGTGGGCTGACCGGCCAGAGAGACCTCGAAGCGGGCGGCGAACGTCTTCCCCGACGCCACCGACGCCGTGCGCACCGGATCGAGCGGCTTCACCGTCATGCCCTCGGGTGCGGTGACGGAGAGGGCCACGTCGCGTGCCGCCGCGAACCCGTTCCTGTTGGTGAAGGTGACCGTCACCGTCGCGGGCGTGCCCTCGGCGACCGCTCCCCGGTCGGCCCCCGCCGTGAGGGCCGCCTGGTAGGGAGTGGCGGCGAGCAGGTCGCGCACGTTGCGGGCCAGGGTGTAAGAGGAGCCGTGGGGATCGGTCGGGTACGTCTCGTGCGCGTGTGCCCAGCGGTCCTCCAGGGCGAACCAGTCGATCGTCGCCGGGTCCTTGCCCGTGGCGAGCGCGTCGAAGTACGTCTGCCAGCGGGTGCGGTACAGGCCGCCGACCAGTCCGGACCACTCCCGGTTCGCGTAGTCGTGCAGGCCCTCCTCGCTGCTCTTGCGTCCGCCCCAGGTGGTGATGAGGGAGCGGACGTCGTATTCCAGGCGGTCCTTCTCGGCCCGGTCGGCGCCCCAGGAGCGCGCGTCGGCGAGCCACCGCCCGAGCAGATGCGGGCCGGAGGTCGCGAGCAGGTCGTCGAGGAGGTCCATCCAGACCAGCCAGGTCTTGGTCAGCCTGCCGAACAGGGCCTTGTCCCCGGCGTCGTGTGCGGCCTTGATCTGCGGCAGCAGGACCCGGCTGCGGTTGGACAGGACCTGCCGGGCCACGTCGACGACGTCGTACCGGTAGGACGAGCTGTCCCTCAACTCCGCTCGCACCGCGAGGAGTTCGGTGAGGGCGGCGTCGAAGGCCGTGGTGTCGTAGCGATCCTTCTCCGGTCCCCAGGCGGCGGCCTTGTTCGCGGTCAGGCTGGGGCGGGCGCCGAACAGTCCGTCGGGTGCCTCGCTCCAGCCGTCCGCGCGGGACATGTTGTACGCGGTGTCGCGGATCGTCTGCCAGGCCGCGGCGGCATGCCGGTCCGGGCCGCCGTAGCGGGAGAGGGCGTACGCGGCGAACCAGTCGTCCAGGTCGACGGTGCCGGGTGTCCAGGCCAGGTCGGTGAGGAGGGCGAGGGCGGGCGCGTTGTTGTCGGCGGCTTCCGGCATCGCAGCGATACCCGCGAGCGAACTGCCCTTCTTGTCACGCCACTTGGGGTACTGCTCCACCCAGTCCGGGGCGTTGGCGCCGATCGGGGTGTGGCCGCCGAAGTTCCAGATGCTGCCGAAGGCGTACGGGGTGCCGCCCCAGTCGCTCTCCCGGTCCGTGACGGTGGTGTAGCGGTCCGACAGACCGTCCACGATCAGCATCCGGCGCTTGTCGACGCCGTCGAGCAGCTCCCTGGCCGGGTTGTTCTGCCAGCCGAGGATCGCCCAGACGGCCCCGGGGCGGGCCTTCTGCAACGCCGCCTCGACGGCCCCCGCGGCCTCGCCCACCGGCACGTCACCGGCGTTGCCGCCCTCGTGCAGCAGGTCCATCTTGTACATCGTGCTCGCGCCGAACCGCTCCTTCTGGGCACGGTAGAAAGCGGCGGCCACGTCGTCGAAGGCCGTGGTGCGCGGGTCGAGCCAGTCGGGGCGCTTGAAGGCGCCCCAGTCGCCCTGCGCCACCACCTTCGCGTCCCCGCCGTGCTTGGCGGGGAAGTCGTCCGGGACACTGCCGTAGTAGCCCGGCAGCACCGGCGTCATGCCCAGGTCACGTATCCGGTCGACGATCTTCCCGGCGAGCGCGGCACGCTTCTCGATGAGCTGCCGCGAGACCGGCCCGCCGAAGCCCGACATGTTCTGCAACAGCCACCAGGGCTGGTGGGCCGGGGCCGGGATCCAGGCGCGCATCTCGGCGTCGGTGTAGCCGAACTGACGGAACGTGTCGTAGTAGACGGCGTCGCCGCCGATGTAGACGAGGACCCGGTTGACTCCGTGCGCGGCCAGCACGTCCAGCTCGTACTGCCAGGCGTCCCAGTCGCGGTAGGCGCCGGTGTAGCCCTCGTTGGTGTCGTTGAAGGCGAAGCGGTGCGGCACGTTGGCCGTTTCCGTGATCTCCCCGGCCGGCGCGGGGAGGATGCGTGGCAGGTTCAGCTGCTCGCCGGTCCAGGAGACGGAGGCGTGCGCGGTCCGCCGCAGGTAGGTGTGCACGCCCGCGAGCAGCACGGCGGGGCTGGTGCCCTCCACCGTGATCTGCCCGGCCCGGCCGGTGACCCGGAAGCGGTCGGTGCCGGCGTCGAGGGCCCGCAGGGTGAGCTGCTGGTAGTGGTCGGGAAGCAGCCGCTTCAGCGCGGCCGCGGCGGGCGCGCTGTCGAACGGGGTGCCGCCGGCGGCGTACGCGCCCTGCGGGCGGGGGAGCAGCGCGGCGCCGCCCAGCACGACCGCGCCGGTGAGGATACGTCTGCGGGTGACACCTGTGATGCCCAGGTCGTCTCGGTTGTCGTGCATGAACGTCCTTCCGCAGAGCTCAGTTGATCGTCATGGCGAAGATGTGCAGGGCGGCGACGCCCGACTGGATGCCGTCGCTGACCTTGGGCAGAACCACGGAGCGCAGCTCCTTGCCGGCCGTCAGATCGACGCCGAAGGTGAACAGGCTGACGGGGTTGTCGTCCCGGCCGCTGGGGGTGTTGCGGTAGGGCAGCACCACCGCGGCGGAGGAGTTCCTCCCGTACCAGTCGGGGACGTCGACCGAGAACGCCTGCTCGGTGCCGTCGGCGTAGACGACCTTGCCGTCGCCCTTGCCGTCGCCCCAGGTGGAGGTGCCGATGAAGGCCAGCCGTGAGCCGGTGCCGGACAGCCGTACGGTCTGCCCGGAGGACACCACGTTGTCCTTGGCCCCGGGCTTGGTGTCCGGCCAGGTGAAGGTCGTCCCGCCGTAGCTGACCGGGGCCCCGGGAGTCAGTCCGACCGAGGCCAGTGCCTCGGCGGACAGGCTGGACCGCGAGCCGTCGATGTCGGCGGTGGTGGTGGCGTCGTCGGAGGAGATGCCGGCGTTGTCGAAGGCACCGGCCAGCGACCTGTACGGCAGTTTCAGCGACGAGGTCGCGCGGGTGCAGTCGGATCCGTTCTCGTGCACGTCGAAGAGCGCGTGCGCGATGCAGGGGACCACTCCTTCGGCGTCGTCGGGGAGCCTGGTCTTCCAGGTGCGGGTGGCCGACCGCCCGGGCGCGATGTCGCCCAGGTCGTCCGACTTCGCGAGGTCGCCCACGGCGAGGTAGAGAACGGTGCCGCGCAGTGTGATGGCGGTGGTGTTCTTGAGGGTGGCGGTCAGGGTCACGGTCTGGCCCGGCTCGGGGGTGGCCGGGGTGACGGTGAGGGGGACCGGCGGCGGGAGGAAGTCCTGTTCGGGGCGGTAGGTGTTCATGACTCCTCCACGGTGAAGTGGTCGAACACGGCCTGGACCGTCGTGCCGGGGTAGTTGAGGTTCACGGCGCTCGCCACCACGCCGGCGTCCAGGGCGCCGCTCGCGGACGGCACGGTGGCGCTCGCGATCTCGTTCCAGGAGAGGCCGTTGTTGGTACTGCTGTAGGCGGTGTAGGCCGTGCCGGAGCGGACCAGGCGCAGCAAGGCGGGGTGGGTGGACGCGCCGCCGCCGGCCCAGGTGTCGAGGTGTCCGTCGCCGTCGCTGTCGGTCATGAACTCCAGGCCGTACGACTTGGACATGGTGAGGACGGCGTAGCCGCCCTTCTCCGGCGCGGTCAGGTCGTTCGCGACGGCGATCCCGTACTTGGCGGTGGGGTTGTCGCTCCCGGTGAGGCTGACCGTCTCGACCTGCACCACACTCGCCTCGGCGGCGGAGCCGGGCCGCAGGATGCCCGCCTTCTCGTCGGTGCCGCCGGAGAGGTCCCGGCCGCCCGCCCAGATCACCAACTGGCTGCCGTACTGGCCGAACCTCGCGTCGTCGGTGGTGGCGAACGTCCCGTACGGGTCCCGCACCCCGTTGGGCCGGTAGGGCACGGTGAACGTCTTCGCGGACCGCGCGCAGTCGCTGCTGTGCTCGTCGACGTCGAAGACCAGGTGCGCGGTGAACGAAAGGCTCCCGGCCACGTCGGACGGGATCGCCGTCTCCCAGCGCCGGGTCGTCTTCGCGCCGCGCGGCAGGTCACCGAGGGGGATGGTCTTCGCCGCCGTGGTGGCGCCGGGGTTGATCAGGTGGAGCACGGCGTTGCGGAGCGGGAAGGGGCAGTCGTTGCTGAGGACCGCGGTGGCGGTGACCGGGTCACCGCCGGCCGGCTCGGCCGGCTGCGTGGTGACGGTGAGGGTGGGGCCCAGGGTGTCGAACTGCGTACCGCTGCTGATCGCCATGCCGCTCACCGGTCCCAGTCGACGGTGAAGACGTTGGCGATGTCGCTGGGCAGGGAGGACGGCACGGTGATGTCGATCTTTCCGTCACGGCGCGTCCACCGCAGACTGCCGCTCGTGCCGAGCAGCCGGATCCGGGACGTGGCGCTGATGGGGATGTCGCCGGGCACCGAAAGGGTGCCGCTGGGCTTGCCCAGCACGATGATGTTGAACTTGCCCGGGGACACGGTGTACCGGATGCCGAGAGGGCTGCCCTCCTCCTCCGCCCGCACCCAGGGCGTCGACCCGTAGATCGCGGGGCCGTTGACCTTCAGCCAGGCGCCGATGTCCTTCAGCCGCTCCTGCATGATGTCGGGGATCGTGCCGTCCGGCTTGGGGCCGATGTTCAGCAGCAGGTTGCCGTTCTTGCTGACCACGTCGGCGAGCAGCTGGATCAGGAACTCGGAGGTCTTGTAGTCCTCGTCCGGCTCGTGCTTGTTGTACCCCCAGGAGTAGCCGATGGTCATGCAGCACTCCCACTTCTGGGGGTCCATCGTGGGGTTGGTGCGCTGCTCGTACGTCGCGAAGTCGAAGTGGGTGTCGAACCGGTCGTTGATCACCACACCCTTGGGGTACTTACGGTTCTTGGCCTGGTTGTAGTAGTGGGCGAGGGGTTCTTCGCTGCGCCAGGGCGGGTTGCCGGTGGGCCGGAACCACTGTCCGTCCGCCCACAGCAGCTCCGGGTCGTACCGGTCGATGATCTCGTAGAGCTGCTTGAGCTCGTAGTCGCCGACGTAGTCCTGGACCGGCTTGTAGCCGGTCATCGGGATTTCCTCGTCGGTGTAGAAGTTGCGCATCGGCCGGCCGATCGCCGGGTTGAAGAACTCGCCGAGCGAGTAGTACAGGCCAGGGCGCACGGTGCCGCGCTTGCGGGCCGCGGTCATCAGCTCGCCGACGAGGTCACGCTTCGGGCCGTACGCCACCGAGTGACGGTCCGTCACCTGACTCGGGTAGAGGGCGAATCCGTCGTGGTGCTTGCTGGTCAGCGCGAAGTACTCGGCGCCCGCCTGCTCGAACAGCTTCACCCAGGAGTCGGGGTCGTACTTCTCGGCCTTGAACTGCGGGATGATGTCGTCGTAGGTGACGTTCTCGCCGTAGGTGTCGCGGTGGTACTTCCACTCGGCGGTGTCCTTGGTGCTCTGGTACCACAGGTACCACTCTGAGGCGCTTCTCGGCGTCGCGCCGCCGATCACCGAGTAGATGCCCCAGTGCACGAAGATGCCGAACTTGGCGTCCTTGTACCAGCGCGGCACCGGGTGAGTGTCGAGAGATGCCTTGGTGGGCTGGTAGTCGGGGATGCCCGGGACGCCGGACACGGCGCCCTGCGCGAGCGCTTGGGCGGTGCCGGGCGGGGCGAGCAGCACCGCGCCGCCGAGGGCGGCCGCGGTGGTCATGAAGTGTCTGCGGTTGACTGGCATCAACGTGCCTCTCACTCGTGGGTGGAGAAGGAGTCGAATCACTCGTGGGTGGAGAAGGAGTCGAAAAGTGCTGTCGTGATCTGGCCGGGGTAGTCGAGGTTGACCGCGCTCGCGACCAGGCCGGCATCGCCGGTGCCGCTCGCGGAGGGAACGGTCGCGGTGGCGACCTGCTGCCAGGTGGTGCCGTCGGAACTGGCGTACGCGGTGTAGGCGGTGCCGTCGCGGACGAGCTTCAGCCAGGCGGGGTGGTACGAACTGCCGCCGCCCGCCCAGGTGTCGAGCTTCCCGTCACCGTCGCTGTCGGTCAGGAACTCCAGGCCGTACTGCGCGGACATGGTGAGCACCGCGTAGCCGCCGGCCTCGGGCGAGGTGAGGTCGTTGGCCACCGCGATCCCCGCCTTGGCGGACGGGCCGCTGCCGGTCTGACCGACGACCCGGGCGGTCACGGTGCCGGACGGCGGCGCGGAGTCGGCGAGGTAGACCGCCGCCTTCTCGTCCTTCCAGCCGGACAGGTCCTGGCCGCCCGCCCAGATGGCGAACTGGTCGCCGTTCTGGGCGTATTGGGCCTTCTCGGTGGTGGTGGCGGTCGTCAGATACGGCGCCCGCACCTCGGACGGAACGGGGGTCACCGTGGCGTCCACACTGTCGGAGTCGTGCCGGGTACGGCTGTCCTGGACGAAGGAGGTGCCTACACCGATCTCGTGGGTGCCCCAGGCCGCGTCGGCCGCGGGGGTCACCGTCCAGGTGACGGCGGCACTGTCGCCCGGGGCGAGGGAGCGGGTGCGCGTGCTGCCGGCCGGCTCGGCGGACCAGCCGTCGGGGAGATCGAGGCGGGTGCTGACCTGAGTGACCGCCCTGGAACCGCTGTTCGTGACGGTCGACGTGATCTCCGTGCCCTCGCCGCCCGCTTGCAGGGTCGGCCGGTACGGGGTGAGCCGGACGCGGGCCGAGGGGCAGTCCCGGGCCACCCGCAGGCCGGCGAGGTCGACCGCGTCGGCGAACGCCTTCATCCCGGTGTCGTTGGGGTGCAGATGGTCCCCGGAGTCGAACGCGGCGGCGTAGCGGGTGGGGTCGTCCGGGTCCCGCACCGCCTTGTCGAAGTCGGCGTAGCCGTCGAAGACGCCGCCCTCGCGCACGAACGTGTTGACCTTCTGCCGGTCGGCCTCCTTGGCCTCGGTCCACCAGTCGCCCCAGCCGCGATACGGCACGACCGTCGCGCCGATCACACGCAGCCCGCGTTCGTGGGCCCGGCGCACGATCTCCTTCATGCCGTCGATCACCTGATCACCGGTGGCACCGCCCCAGCTGAGGTCGTTGACGCCCTCGAACAGGACCACCGTCCGCGCGCCCGGCTGCGACAGCACATCACGCTCCAGCCGGGCCGGCGCCGACGGGTTGCCGTCCACCCCGGCCGTGATCCGGTTGCCGCTGATGCCCTCGTTCAGCACCCCGGCGGTGGACGAACAGGCCGACAGCCGCCCCGCCAGATAGTCGGGCCAGCGCCGGTTGGCGTCCGACGTGGAGGCCGCGCCGTCGGTGATGGAGTCGCCGAGCGCCACCACGGCGCCCGCCGCGTTGCCGCCCTGTACGTCGACACCGGTCAGGAACGGAAAGGTGGAATCGGTCCGGGTGAAGGCGTCCCCGTCGGCGTCCGCCGCGTGGTCGCCACCTCCGTCGGGCGTCCAATAGACGGTCTGGAGGCCCATCCAGTGCTGGCTGATGTGGGTGAGCCGGCCGGGGAAGTACAGGCTGACGACCAGGTCGCTGCGGGCGGGCACGGTGAGCCGGACCTGATCACTGGCCGCCTGCTCGCCGGCCGCGATCGTCACCTCGCTCTTCCCGCCGAACCGCAGCTTCTGCGGCTTCGTGACGGCGGAACCACCCTCCCGAAGTCCGACGGTCGCGTGACCGATGGTCACCGGCTCGGTGGTGAAGTCGTTGGTCAGGCGGATGCGTACGCTCGACCCGCCGGCGCTCACCCGCACCGGTATCCGAACCGTCACCTCCGAGGTGCCCGGGTCGTACGCGGCGTGCTGGGCGGTCGCCCAAGTCCCCGTCCATCCCTGACCGGCCTCGGCGGGTGCCACCGTCCCGGCCACGACGGCCGAGACGGTCAGCAGCAACGCCATGAGCCTGCCGCGCATCGCCACCACGGCCATCAGGCACCGCCACCGCAGGTCAGCTTGGCCTCCGCCCAGTCGGCATGGTCCGAGGAGACATCGCCGTCCCCGTCGACCAGCAGGTCCAGCCAGCGGGCGCCGGTCACGTCCACGTCGATGTCCGTGCCGCCGTCGGAGCCCCGCACCACCGGGGTTGTGGTGAGGGAGCGGCCGTCGGCGATCACCTGGAAGGAAACGCTGCCGCCGTCGCCGACCTCGTCGTCCACCCCGGCGGTCGCGGTGAACCGGGTGCAGCCACCGCCGAGATAGACGCGAACCTGGCTGTTCGCGTGCACGCCGAGGCCCTTGGTGTACGTGGTGCCGCCGATGCTCAGGGGATGACCGTCACCCGCCGCGTCCTCCCCGTTGGAGGTGTCCTTCTCCACCGGGCCCCAGCCGTTGACCGCCTTGACCAGGGCCAGGTCGCTGACATAGGCGTCGGCGGAGAGGGCCGGCGGTGGCACCTGTACGGCGCGCACACCGGTGACGGTGCCCGGACGGCCGGGCTGGGTGAGCTTGGAGGTCGCGGTCAGGACGGCGTAGTGGACCGGGTCACCCGGTGGGGTGACGGTGTAGTCCGCGGTCACGGTGCCGCCGGGCCGGACCTGATCGAAACGGGTCGTGTCGTCGGTGGTCGCGGTCCAGCCGTCCGGGACCTTCAGCGCCAGCTCGACGTTCGAGGCGGTCGGCGCGTCCTTCGGCACGCTGAGGGTGACGGGAACCTTGGTCGCGGTGCCGGTGGCCAGGAACGGCTCGGCGTCGACGGTGACGTGAGCGCCCGCGGTCGGCATCGCGTAGGTCTTGGCGTCGTACGAGGGCGCCGCCACCGTACCGACCTTGATCCCGCCCGCCGAGGCGCCGAGGTCGACGAGCTTCGCCGAACCCGGGCCCGCGCCGGCCTTGGTGGACCACACGGCCAGGGCGATGGAGTTGTCGCCCTGCTCGCGCAGGAGGCCCTTGGGGATCACGAACCGTGTCTGGGGTCCGGTGTCCGGCAGGTAGCGGCCGATCAGCCAGCCGTTGACGAAGATCTCGGCCCGGTAGCCGGTGCTGCCGCCTGTGGGTTCGGCCAGGTCCAGCGCGAGCGCGTTGTCCTGGCCCTGCGGCAGGTCGAGCCGGGCGGAGGTCCGGTACCAGCGCACGCCGGGCTCAGTCTTGGCGCTCTGCCCGGAGAGGGTGGTGCTCTTCCAGTTGTCGTCGGGGAAGCCCGGCAGCGACCAGCCGGCCCGCTCCCCGTACAGCCCGCCGTTGTTGTACGGGCCCCGGGCGGTGTCCACCGGGTCCTCCCCGCCCCGGTTGCCCTGGATCTTCCAGGTGAGGGTGGAGGCCCCGCCGATCACCTCGGCGGAGAGCAGACCGCGTGGCTCCTTGGAGTAGTCGTGGCCCCATTCCTCGTTGTGGCCCGCGTTCTCCACGAGGACGCAGAGGACGTTGTCGCCACTGGCCTTCAGGGTGCCCGCCGGGATGCCGAAGGTGTGCGCGCCGTCGCCGGAGCTGCCGAGGTAACGGCCGTTGAGCCAGACCGCGTACTGACCGGTGTTGCCGGTCTTGGCGTCGAGTGCGAGCGCGGTGGCGGCACCGGTGGTCCTGAACCGGCCGCGGTACCAGACGTTGCCGTGGTGGAAGCCGTACTCGTCCGTCGCGAGGACCGGCAACGACCCGGCCAGCGCCGCGTTGTCGGCGGTGAGGTGGTCGGCGGTGGTCCAGGTGGAGTCGTCGAAACCGGGAGCTGACTCCGGCGCCTCCTCCTTGTACTTCCACGTCGTCAACGCGGGCAGCGCGACCGCGCGCGGCGCCTGGGTGACGGCGACCTCGCGGCCGTTCCAGGTCACCTTCCTGGCGTCCGCGATGACCTCGATCTTCGCGGCCTTGGTGGAGTCGCCGGTCAACTTCAGAGTGCCGTCCGCCTGTTCGGCCGTACGGACGAGGGAAGGGCCCCGTACGAGGACCGGGCCCGCGGCGGTGTCCTGCCGCCACCAGTGGGCGGTCTCGGCGGTGTCGGCGATCAGCAGTTCCATGCCGTTCACCAGCACGCGGGCCAGGCCCTTGTGCGTGTAGTTCAGGCGCAGGTCACCGCGCTCGGCGTCCCAGGTGGTGGTGACATCGCCGTCGAGGACCTTGACCTCGGGCCGCTCGGCGTACCGCAGCACGGTCTCGCCGGCCTCGCCCGCACGCCCGTAGAGCAGCGCCACCTCCCGGTCGCCGATCTTGGCGTGCGTCATGATCTCCGAGGTGGAGTAGACGAGCCGCTGCTTCTCGCCCAGGTCATAGCCCGCGACGAGGAGTTTGGCGTCCCGGCCGTCGACGGTGATCGTGCCCTGCTGCGGGACGCGCGGGTAGTCGCCGTCCGCACCCTTCAACGAGAGGGTTGTCTCGTCCTCGTCCTTCACGCGGGTGTCGGCGTGCCGCACGGTGAAGAACTGGGTGCCGTCGTCGGGGTTGACGCGCCGGTCGATGCGCAGGGCGTCGTCGGTCGGCGTCGGGGCCTCGGCCTTGTCGGTGCGCGCCAGTGAGGTGACGGAGTTGACCATGTACCCGAGGCGCTTGAACTCCTGGTATTTGTCGGTCAGTTGGCGGGACTCGTTGATCGGGGCCCCGTAGTCGTACGACGTGTAGACCGCGTTGGGGTCGGCGAGCCAGCCCCAGTTGGTGCCGCCGTACGTCATGTAGAAGGACTGGCCGCTCACGCCGGCGGCTATGTTCATCTTGCTGAACACCCGGGTGAAGTCGGTGCCGGTGAGTTTCGCGCAGTCCTGGTATCCGGTGCCGCCCCAGGGGTCGAACGCGCCGCCCTGTGCCTCCGGGATGATCAGCGGGGACTCGGGCTTCCACTCGTTGACGTACGAGTAGTCGGGCAGGTTCTTCCAGGTGTCGGGGTCCTTGCAGTCAAAACCCTGCGGGTAGGCGTCGAAGCCGTAGATGTCCGGTGCGCCCTTGCCGCTCACCCAGTTCTGGTTCGCGCCGCCGTCGTTGACGAAGGTGGGCACATCGATGCCGTCTTCCTTCGCCCAGTCGATGAGGGTCTGCATGTAGTCGGCGTCGTGGCGACCGCCCTGGTACTCGTTCTCGATCTGGTACAGAATCACCGACCCTGTGCCACGGGTGAGTTGGTGGCGCGCGATGATCGGGTTGATTCGGCTCATCCACTCCCGGGCCGCCTTCAGGTACTCCGGCTCGGAGGTACGGTTCACGCCGGCCTGGGTCGACCGCCAGGCGGGCATGCCGCCGCCGGAGACCTCCGCGTTGATGTACGGGCCCGGTCGGGCGATCACATACAGGCCCGCGCGCTCGGCCTCGTCGAGCAGCCGCTCCACGTCACGGGTGCCCGTGAAGTCGTACGAGCCCGGCTTGGGGGAGTGGTAGCCCCAGTCGAAGTAGAGCGAGACGGCGTTGAATCCACCCGCCTTGATCTTCTGCAGGACGTCGCGCCACGCGTCGGGGCTGGGCAGCCGGAAGTAGTGGAACTCGGCGCCCCAGATGTACAGGGGTTTGCCGTCGACCCGTACGGAGTACTGGTCGTACGTGACGGTGTGCCGCGCCGGGGTCTGCTGATCCGCCTGGGCCGGCGTCACGAGACCCGCGCCGGACAGGGACATGGCAGTCAGCGCTCCGGCAAGCAGCAGAGATCTCCACCTGCCTCTCATGACGTCAGCCCCTTCACGACTGCCGCCCGCGCGGTCTCGATGTCGTTGACGTCCTTGGTACGGCCGTCGAGGTTGCGGGTCGCGGTGGTGAGAGCGTCGGTCAGTGCGTCGCTGTCGGTGCCGCCGTCCTTCTTCCGCAGCTGGGCGATGAGTTCGTAGTCCTCGATGCCCTCCTTCAGCTGCTCCCAGCGGATGCTGGACATCGGGCCGTCCTTGCCCGGGTAGACCAGGTACTCGTCGCCCTGCGTGAAGATGTACACCGGCTGCTTGAAGGGATCACTGGTCCAGCTGTTGTACGACCAGCGCAGGAAGCCGTCCAGATCCCGCTGGGCGGAGATCCACGGCAGCATCCGCGACTCTACGGCCGGCGAGTAGGACAGCGTGTTCGGGTGGGCCGGGGAGCCGTACACGTAGAAGGTCGTGATCTTGCCGGCCTTGCGCCGTTCCTCCACCTTCTCCTTCGTCATCGCGTCGATGCCGCCCCAGTCGACGGACAGGTTGGACGCGACGCCTTCGGTGTTGATCGAACCCGCCACGGAGATGCGGTCGTCGAAGGCCGGCGCGACCTCGTGGACGAAGTCCTTGACGACCGTCATCGTGCTGATGGGCCGCTCGTCGAAGGACAGCCAGGTGTGGTCCAGCCAGCCCTTCGCCTTCACGTGCTTCTCGAAAGCGGGGAGGAAGGCCCCCCACGCCTGACGCCAGCGGTCGCCGCCCAGATCGACGTTCTCGTAGACCGTCTTGCCGGTGCTGGTGTCGGTGTAGGTGAGGTGCTCCTGGTCCTGGAAGGCCAGCATGGAGAAGGCGCCGATGTCGGGACCGAGACCGGCGCGTCTGGCGGTCTCGACGTACTTGTCCCAGCGGCTGAAGTCGAAGGAGAACGTCTTTCCGTTCCAGGCCCAGCCCACCATGCTGGTGTACGGCGTGGCCGTCTGCGACTCGCGGGTGCCGAGCGACCACTGGTGGTGCCACGGGTTGTCGACGATGGTGGTGTTGATGACCTTCTGGCCGTGCGAGGCCAGGTCGCGGTCGTACTTGTCGATCAGCCTCCAGTGGTCGTCGGACCAGAGCTTGACGCCGTGGTTCTTGGCGATCGTCTCCGGCTGCGCCCACACGTCGAGGAAGAAGCTGTAGTCCTTCGGGTCGGGCACGCTCGCGTCGGCGACCTCGATGGTCAGCGGGTAGGTGGTCTGGGTGCGTCCGTCGGCGTTGACTTTGACCGTGCCGGTGTAGGTGCCGGGCTTGGCCCCCTTGGGGATGTGGAAGGTGAACCACAGCGGCTGCGCCGCGTACGCGGGTACGTCCACCGACGACCCCTCCTCCAGCGGGTCGCCCACCACGTCGGGGTTGCGGTCGCCGGACACCTCCTTGCCGGAGCTGACCTGGTCGATGGTGGCGGACCAGTCGACCTCGCTCTTGGAGCGCTGCACGGGCACGTACTTGACGAACCGGACCTGGGTGTCGGCACCGGACAGCTTCGAGCCGCCGGGCCCGGTGAGGTCGCCGACCACGGCCTTGACGTCGTCGAGGTTGTGGCCGGAGGCGATCGCAAGCTGCGCCGAGACCTGCTCGTTGCGCACGGCGGAGAGCTTGAGCTCCTTGGTGTCCTTGCCCTGGATGGGGGTCATCGGATAGCGCGGGACCCGTTCTTCCGCGGAGCCGGCGAAGGAGCCGGTGGGGACCCAGGTGATGGTGTCTCTGGTGCCCATGGCATCGGCGACCTTGACGGTCAGCCAGGTGGTGGTGGCCTTGGAGTTGGGGTCGGTGCCGCTGGTCGTCGTACCGGTGACGGCGATCGCGGTGGTACTGGCGGCCACGACCACGCCCGCTACGAAGCCGGCGACAGCTGAGGGTGTACGTGCCATGGGGTGGGTTCCAATTCTCACGGCTGTGCAGGGAGTGGTCCCCGGCAGGCCCCCCAGGGGAGGGGAGGCCTGCCGGAGTGGCGGGGGGTGGCGGTGGTGCCGGACCGGCGTGTCAGGAGGTGACGGAGAATCCGCTGAAGACGGCTTCGATGTTCTTGCCGGGGTAGTTGACGTTGGCCGCGCTGGCGACCATCCCGGCGTCTTCGGTGCCGGCGGCCGACGGCACCTGGGCGGTGCCCACCTGCGACCAGGTCTGGCCGTCCTTGCTGGCGTACGCGGTGTAGGTGGCGCCGTCCCGGGTCAGCTTCAGATACGCCGGGTGGTAGGTGGAGCCGCCGCCGGCCCAGGTGTCGAGCTTCCCGTCGCCGTCGCTGTCGGTCATGAACTCCAGGCCGTAACTCTGGGTCATGACCAGCACCGCGTAACCGCCCTTCTCGGGTGCGGTCAGGTCGTTGGCGAGGGCGATGCCCGCCTTGCCGACCGGTGAGACGCTGTTCTGGGAAACCAGCTGAGCCTGCACAGTGGCCTTTTCGCCTGCCACGTCGTCGCGGTAGATGACGCCCTTCTCGTCCTTCCAGCCGGACAGGTCCTGGCCGCCCGCCCAGATGGCGAACTGATCACCGGCCTGGGCGTACTGGGGGTCCTCGGAGGTGGTGTCGGTCGTCAGGTAGGGCGCCTGCACGCTGCCCGGGGCGGCCTTCACCTGCGCCTGCACGGTGTCGGACACCTTCGTCGAGCCGTTGGACCCGGTGTAGGTGGCGGTTCCGGTGAGGTCGTGGCTGCCCCAGCGGGCGTCCTCGGCCGGGGTCACCGTCCATGTGGTGGTGAGTGTGGCGCCGTTCTTGAGGGAGCTCGCCGTGGTCGGGCCGGTCGCCTTGGCGCTCCACCCGTCGGGCAGGTCCAGCGCCGCCTTGACGCTCGTGAGGGTCCCGGTGCTCCAGTTGGTCACGTCGGTGGTCACCTCGAACGGCTTGCCGGCATCGGTGGCCGGGGCGTCCGGGGTGATCAGGACGGAGGCGGCCGGAGCGTCGTTGCGCCTGAGCGCCTTGATGGCCTTGTCGGCGCCCTCGGCCTTGACGTTGACGAAGGCCGGGGTGACGCCGAGCGGCGCCGCGTAGCCCTTCAGGGTCTTGGGGCCGCGGATCACCGTGCCCTGGTTGACGTCGTACCAGGTGCCCGGCGGCAGATGCACGGAGCGGGTGGCGCCGGTGCTCAGCTTCGGCGCGGCCAGGACGGCCGGGCCGAGCATCCACTCGTCGGCGACCGTGTAACTCGCCTCGTCCTTCGGGAAGTCGAAGAACAGCGGCCGCATGATCGGATCGCCGGTCTTCAGGGTGCTCTGCACCTGGTCCCAGATGTACGGAGCGAGCTTCTCGTGCGTCTTGATCGCCTGCCGGTAGAGGTCCACCGTCTCCCGGTCGTAGTCCACCTTCTGCCCGGTGGTGGTGTCGTTGGTGTCCACCGGCGAGGTCGAGGCGTACATCAGCGGCATCAGTGAGGCGGATTGCGCCCACCGCACCAGTACGTCCTTCGTCGGGGCGGGCTGGCCGCCGGAGCCGCCGATCATGTCCGACTCGACGAACGGATAGCCGATGGTGGAGATCGCCAGGTTCTGGGAGGCGGAGGCACGCAGCGAGTCCCAGCCGGTGCCCTTGTCGACCTGGCGGGTGACGAAGCCGGCCTCGTGGGCCGTCTTGTTCCAGTGCACGCGGATGCCGGCGCCCTGGAGGTCGAACTCGTCGGCGAGCTGCGTGCCGAGCTTCTGGTAGTCCGTGACCTGGGAGCCCTCGCGCGGCGCGCACCTCTCGTCGAAGAAGCGCGTGTCGAACTTCAGCCCGTCGATGTCGTACGTGTCCATCAGCGACTTGAGGTTGCCCTCGTACCAGGCCTTGGCCTCGGGGTTGGCCAGGTCGATGATCCCCGCCTCACCGTTCCACCAGGTCACGTCACACGGCTTGGTCTTGTCCTTGGCGTCCATGAGCAGATAGCCGTGGTCGACCGCGTACTGGTAGTTGGCGGAGTCCAGGTTGATCCACAGGGTGACCCAGACGCCGAAGTCGAACCCCATGTCGTGGATCTTCTTGGAGAGACCCTTGGGATCGGGGAAGGTCTTGGGATCCCAGGTCAGATTGCCGTAGTTCGACTCCCACTTGTCGTCGAGCTGGATGGTGTGCCCGTCCAGGCCGTTGTCGTGGAGGTCCGTGGCGTAGTCGAGCAGCTTCTCCTGATCGACCTTGGTGTAGAACTGCGCCCAGGAATTCCACAGCGGCTTCGCGTACTGCTCGTACGGGGCATCGGACTTGGTGGGTTTGCCGACGATGCCGATGTAGTCGCGGTAGACCTCCAGCGGGGTCGACTCGACGAAGACCGTGGCCTTGAAGGTGTCGGGCGACTCGACGACGAAGTTGCCGAGGCCGTCCTTGCCCTTGTTGAGCGCCACGTCCATGACATTTCCGGTGTCGACGCGCAGACCGGTCGACCTGGAGGTGTACCAGAACGGGTCGATCATGTGGTACGACGCCGGGCCGAAGGTCTTGTGGTCGACCTCGCCGGCGTCGAGCGGCCAGGGCTGGTCGGTGCCGGGACCGCCCTGCGGGGTCTCGGCCTCGCCGTGGCCGTACCAGTGGCCGGCCGACGACAGGTCGTAGGCGAGGCCCAGCTGCTTCGGTCCGCCGCCGTGGACGTCCCAGTCGAGTTGGTAGCGGTCGGCGCGGGGGGTGATCCGGGCCTCCACCGTGGCGCCGTCGACCGTGCTGTCGGCGGTGACGGTCAGGACGCCGTTCTTCCACGTCCAGTCGGTGACGTCGGTCGCGTGCTGCCAGGTGCCGTCCGCCGTGGTGAAGCGCAGGGCGCCGGTGTCGCCGGAGGCGGTGGCGAGCACCGTTTTCCCGGCGCGGCGCGTGGTCAGGGCGAGTTCGTCGGTGGCTACGTCGAGGGTGTAGCCGGGGGTGCCGGCGGAGGCGGGCACGGAGACCGTGACGGCGTCCGCGGTGCGGGCCACCTTCGGCTCGGCACTGCCGGCCGCGGCCGCGGTGGTGGAGCCGGTGACGGGCGCCGTCAGCAGGGCGGCGGTCAGCGCGGCTGCGAGCAACGGGCCGCCAGGACTGCTCAGTCGGGGGTGCACTCGTGTCCTCCTGTCGGACAGGACGGTGACTCAGGAGCGGCGGTGCGTGGTGCCGGTGGCGTGCGCAGTGCACGGCCACGAGGAAGCGCGGTGCCGGGCGGGGCTTGCGATCTGCTTGATGCTGCGTGCCGATGCAAGATTCCAAGCGATTTCGCTCATGCTCTTGCGGTAGTCGCCACCTGTCAACATGTGAGGCATGCGGCCTCCCGGGTGCTTGGAGCGATCTCCTGGAGCAGCTGTTGTCCCTGGTGGCGGTGGCTCCACCGCCCCGCCGAGAGGCCTCGGCGGGACCGGAAACCGTTCGTAACAGCCAGGTAAATTCTCCGAACCCCGAGATCCATCCGGGGATGCCTGGTCAGGCCAGGATCACCGAACGGGTCAGATGGCGTGGATTGTCCGGGTCGAGCCCGCGCGCCGAGGCGAGGGCGGCTGCGAGCCGGTGCACCACGACGAGGTCCGCCAGTGGGTCCCGGCCGAGTGCCACCAACTGCCCGCCGGTGCGGGCGATGTCGTCGGCGAGACCGGACGGCAGGGCGGTCGGGTCCCCGAACCACCACGCCACACGGCCGGGCCCGGTGACGCTGATCGGGCCGTGCCGGTACTCCATCACCGGATAGGCCTCCGTCCAGGCGGCGGCCGCCTCGCGCATTTTCAGCGCTGCCTCCTGGGCGATCCCGTACGCCCAGCCCTGCCCCAGGAAGGTGAACTGCTCGGCCTCGAGCACCCCGGCCGGCAGCGGTTCGTCCAGCGCGGACTGCCCCTGCTGCGGCAGATGCCCCAGGTCCTCGCCCAGGTGCGCCCGCAGGAGGACCAGTTCCGTGCTGGCGAACCGGGTCTGGACGACCGAGGTCTCGTCGGCGAAGTCGAGCGGGACGACGGCGTCCGCCGACTCCCTCACCGGCGACTGAGGTACCGCGGTCACCGCAGTCGTCGGGGTGTGCCCGCGCAGCCGGCGGAGCAGCTCCAGCACCTCGGTCGTCGTCCCGGACCGGGTCAGCGCGACCACCCGGTCGTAGGCGCGCCCCGCCGGCATCTCGGAGGCGGCGAAGGCATCGGTCTCGCCGTGGCCGCCCGACTCCCGCAGCGCCGCGTACGCCTGAGCGATGAACCACGACGTCCCGCAGCCGACGACGGCCACCCGCTCGCCGGGCCGGGGCAGCGAGGCGGCGGGGCCGTCGGGTTGCCGGGCCAGTGCCACGGCCTGCCGCCAGCAGTCGGGCTGGGTGGCGATCTCGATCTCGGTCTGACTCATCGGGAGGTCTCCCCTTCTCGGGCGCACGGCGTGACGGATGCGTGATGAGACGCCTCTTGACACCGTGTGCGTTTCCTGGAGCATCATGTCGTTCAGTGATTGATAGCACCTGGAATCGAGCATAAACAAGCAAGCGGGCGCGCAATCGGCGAGCACGCGCTGGACGAAGCACGCCATGCGTGCGGAGAGGTACTCCGTGAAACGGCACCTCGCAGGCCTCGCCGGGGCGCTGTCCCTGGCACTGGCCCTCACTGGATGCGGCAAGGGCAGCTCCTCGGACAGCGGCGGATCCGACGGCAGAACGATCAAGTTCGTCGCCGCGAAGTACGACGACGACACCCAGGCCTACTGGACCGCGCTGATCAAGGACTTCGAAGCCGCCAACCCCGGCTACAAGGTGAATCTCGAAGTCGTCGACTGGGAGCAGATGGACTCCAAGGTCAAGACGTACGTCCAGACCAAGCAGGTCCCCGACATCCTCAACTACAACAAGTTCTCCGACTTCGCCCGCGACGGCCTGATCCACAAGGCGCAGGACGTCGTCTCTCCCAAGGTGCTGGCCGACTTCCTCCCGCTGTTCCGGCAGAAGGCGCAGTACAAGGGGGCCCAGTACGGCCTGCCCTTCATCTCCAGCGCGCGCCTGTTCTTCTACAACAAGGACATCTTCGCCAAGGCGGGCATAGCCCAGCCGCCCACCACCTGGGCCGAGGTGGAGGCCGACGCCAAGAAGATCAAGAAGGCGGGTTACATAGGCCTGGGACTGCCCCTGGGCCCCGAGGAGGCCCAGGCCGAGTTCCAGATCTGGGCGATGAACAACGGCGGCGGCTGGACCGACTCCTCGGGCACGTGGGCGATCGACCAGCCGGCCAACGTCGACACGCTCAGCTACCTGCGGAAACTGACAAAGGAAAAGGTCACCCAGCCCAACCCCGAGGCCACCAACCGCAAGGACGTCTTCAACCAGTTCGCCCAGGGCAAGATCGGCATGCTGAACGGGGCGGTCTTCATGCGGAAGGGCTTCATCGACCCGGTCGACGCGAAACTGAACTACGGCGTCGCGGCCCTGCCCAGCAAGGACGGCAGCACCCACAAGACGCTCGGCGTGCAGGACTACCTCGTCGCGTTCAAGAAGAGCGACGGGTCGAACAAGGCGGCCGTGAAGAAGTTCCTCGACTTCTTCTACCAGAAGGAGAACGCCGCCAAGTTCGTCTCCACCGAGGGGTTCCTGTCGGTCACCGACTCGGCCGGTCAGGTGCTCAGTTCCGACAGCAAGAACGCCGCCTACTACAAGCCGTTCGTCGACGCCCTCTCCAGCGCCGAGTTCGCCCCCACCGACGACCCCGCCTGGGCGGCGGTCGACGGAGCCGTGAAGCAGCGCATCGGCACGGCGGTGGCGGGCGGCGACCCGGCGAAGGTCCTGGGCGAGATCCAGAAGACCGCACAGAAGGGCGACTGACCCCGGTGGCCGTACCCGATGTCACCGTGAGCGCCGCCGGGGCCGAACACCCGGCCCCGGTGGCGGCGCCACCACCGCCGCCCTCGCCGCGCCGCGCCCGCAGGACATGGCGCGCGCTGGAGCCCCTGTTGTGGCTCGGTCCCGCGACAGCCCTCATCCTGACCATGGTCGTCTGGCCGGTCGTCGAGATGATCCGCACGTCCCTGACGCGGGTGAGCTCCACGGGTCTGTCCCAGGGCTTCGCCGGAGTCCGCAACTACACCGACCTGTTCGCCGAGGGCGACCTGCCCGGAGTGCTGCTGCGCACCCTCGTATGGGTCGTCGGGGTCGTCACCGTCACGATCGTGGTCTCCCTCGGCCTGGCCCAACTGCTGAACTCCCGGTTCCCCGGGCGCCGGCTGGTGCGGTGGGCGCTGATCGTGCCCTGGGCCTCGTCCGTGCTGATGACGGCACTCATCTGGCGCTGGATGCTCAACAACTTCTACGGCGTGATCAACCGGCTGCTCATGGACCTCGGCGTGCTGGACGCGCCCGTCAACTGGCTGGCCGATCCGGGGCAGGCCCTGGTCGCGATGATGGGCGTCGCGGTGTTCGTCTCGCTGCCGTTCACCTCGTTCGTCCTGCTGGCCGGCCTGCAGAGCATCCCCGCCGAGGTGTACGAGGCGGCGCGGGTGGACGGCGCCGGCCCGCTCCGCGGCTACCTGGGCATCACCCTGCCGCTGCTGCGGCCCGCTCTGGTGGTCGCCGCGATCATCAACGTCATCAACGTGTTCAACTCGTTCCCCATCATCTGGGCCATGACGCGCGGCGGCCCCGGCTTCGCCACCGACACGACCACCACCTACCTGTACAAACTCGCCTTCGACAACCAGTCGGTGGGGGAGTCGGCCGCCATGGCCGTCGTCAACTTCGGGCTGATCCTGGCCGTGGTGCTGGTCTATCTGCGCGTCGTCCGCCGACAGGAGGACACCCCGTGAGCAGGACCGCCGTCATGTCCCGCACAGCAGCTCCGCCCAGGAGGCGGCGAGGACCGATGAAGCTGCGCACCGTCCTGCTCACCGCCGTCGGATGGCTGGTGGCGGTGATGTTTCTCGCGCCCTACGCGGAGATGCTGCTGACGGCGCTCAAACCGACGCCCGAACTGATGAAGTCCCCGCCGTCCTATCTGCCCTCCACCTGGGAGTGGTCGAACTTCACGCACATCTGGTCGCTCACCGACCCGCGCGTCGCGGACGCGCTGATGTTCTCGCTCTACGTCGCCGGGGCCTCGACACTGCTCGCCCTGGCGGTCGGGATGCCCGCCGCGTACTACACCGCCCGGCACCGCTTCCGTGGGCGCGGCGCCTTCCTGCTGCTCGTCCTCATCACCCAGATGTTCGCTCCGACCGCGCTGCTGGTCGGCATCTACCGGGAGATGGTCAGCCTCGACCTGACCGACACCGCCGAGGGCCTCATCCTGGTGAACGCGGCGTTCAACCTGCCGTTCTGCGTGTGGATCCTCAACGCGTACTTCGCGAGCATCCCCCGGGAACTGGAGGAGGCGGCCTGGCTCGACGGCACCGGGCGGCTCGGCTCCCTCACCCGTGTCGTCCTGCCCCTCGCGATGCCCGGTGTGGTGACCGCGCTCGTCTACACCTTCATCAGCGCGTGGAACGAGTACGTGGTGGCGCTCACCATCACCTCGTCCGGTGACCGGATGACCCTGACCAAGGCGATTCCCGGTTTCGTCACCTCGTACCACGAGCAGTGGCAGTACCTGTTCGCCACGTCGCTCGTCGCGATCGTGCCCGTGGTGGTGCTGTTCGTCTTCGTGGAGCGTCACCTCGTCGCCGGCCTGACCGCGGGCGGCGTCCGGGGATGACACAGAGACGCGCGCCGGAGCCGAGGCCGCGGCCGGGGCCGCCACGGAAGCGGCATGTGGTGTCAGGCGCGGATGACCTCGACACCGGCCGCCGTGAACGCCTCGGTCAGCTCGTCCGAGGCGGCCTTGTCGGTTACCAGGACGTCGATGTCCTCCACCGGGCAGATGCGGGCGAAGGCCCGCCGGTCCAGCTTGGAGGAGTCGGCCACCGCGACGACCTGCAGCGCGCGGCGGGCCAGCGCCCGGTTGATGCTGGCCTCGCCCTCGTGGTGGGCGGTCGCCCCGTGGGCCACGTCGATGGCATCCACCCCGATGAAGACCTGGTCCAGCGCGATCTCCGCCAGCAGTTCGGTGGCCAGCGGCCCGATCAGCTCATAGGACGCCGGCCGGGCCACCCCGCCGGTCACCACGAGCTTGATGTGGCGCCGTACGACCAGTTCGTTGGCGATGTTCAGGGCGTTGGTCACCACGGTGACCGCCGTCTCCGCGCCGCCGGAACTCAGGTCGGCCCGGGTGGCCAGGGCCCGCGCCACCTCGGTGGTCGTGGTGCCGCCGTTGAGCCCCACCACGGCGCCGGCCTTGACCAGCCCGGCCGCCGCGTCCGCGATCCGCTCCTTCTCCGGAGCCTTGCGCGCGGCCTTGTAACGCAGCGGCAGGTCGTAGGCGATCGCGTTGATCACGGCGCCGCCGTGCGTGCGGGTGACCATCTGCTGACGGGCCAGCTCGTCGAGGTCGCGCCTGATCGTCGCGGCGGAGACCCCCAACTCCTCGGCAGCCGGCTCGACTTCGATCCGTCCGTCGCGCGTCAGCATCTCCAGCAGCGCGCTCCAGCGGGCCTGCGGTGCCGCCATCTCTCACAACTCCCTGTCGGTGATGTGCGCCACGAGGTGCGCATCTCCATGAAACCACAGCGCTTGATTGGGTATTTTATGGTCCCTAAACGAACAAAACCCTGCACGTCCCGCCAGTCCTTGCCGCTGTCGCCTGCGACAGGAGGCCGTCCGTGCCGCTGACTCCCACCGCCGACGTGGTGAGCTCCGCGTGCGGCGACGGACGGGCCGTCGGCGCGTTCAACGTGATCACCCTGGAGCACGCCGAGGCCGTGGTCACCGGGGCGGAAGCCGCGGGCTGCCCGGTCATCTGCCAGATCAGCGAGAACGCGGTGCGGTTCCACGGCGGCCGGCTCGCCCCGATAGCCCTGGCCACCGCCGCGCTCGCCGAGGCGGCCACCGTTCCCGTGTCCCTGCACCTCGACCACGTCACCGACGAACGGCTGCTGCGCCGCGCAGCGGACTGCGGCTTCGGATCCGTCATGTTCGACGCGTCCGCGCTGCCGCACGCCGAGAACGTCGCAGCCACGCGCGCGGCGGCGCAGTGGGCGCATGCCCGGGGTCTGTGGGTGGAGGCGGAACTCGGCGAGATCGGCGGCAAGGACGGGGTGCACGCACCCTCGGCACGTACCGACCCCGGTCAAGCACGCGACTTCGTGTCCGCCACCGGGGTCGACGCACTGGCCGTCGCGGTCGGCAGCTCCCACGCGATGACCACGCGCACGGCCCGGCTGGACCACGGTCTCATCGCCCGCCTCGCGGAGGCGGTCCCCGTGCCGCTGGTTCTGCACGGCTCGACGGGCGTGCCCGACGGGGAGCTCCGGCAGGCGGTGGCGGCCGGCATGGTCAAGGTCAACATCGGAACGGCACTGAACGTCGCGTTCACCGGCGCGGTCCGCGACACCCTCGCCGCGGCGCCCGCGGCCGTCGACCCCCGGCCCGCCCTCACCGCGGCGCGCCGGGCGATGGCCGATGCCGTGGCGTCGGCGCTGCGGGTGCTGTCGGGCGGCGGGTGCGGATCGGTGTGAGTCGTGCAGAACCTCTTGGCTTGCTCAAGGGGAGATTGAAGTCGTCACGGCAGGGGGCAAGGTCCGGACAGCCGGTGCGCCTGGCCCGGTGGACGGGGGGGGGGAAAAAATGATCGTGACTGCTTTGGTCGTGGTGGTTGTCGCCGTGCTGGTGATGGCCGTGCTGTGTGCCTGGCTCGTGCGTCGGGCTTGGCGGCGTGCCTGGGACCATCTGGGCCCGCAGACGCCCGGGTACGGCCTGCGGAGTGGGCAGGGGTACGGGGCGTGGCCGACGAGCAGCGGTACGGGTGCTGCATCAGCTACGGGAGGCGTTGGCACGGCGTCCAGCGGTTCGTCCTGGTACGCCGCGGGTGACTCCTGCGACGGCTCGCCGTCCGGTTCTTCCTGCGGCGGTTCCTCCTCCTCCTGCTCCGGCAGCGGCTCGTCGTCCTGCGGTAGCTCCTCGTCCTGCGGCAGCTCGTCGTCCTGCGGCAGCAGTTCGTCATCCTGTGGCAGTTCCTGTTGACAACTGGAGCGTTCACAGTGAAACGGC
This sequence comes from Streptomyces africanus, assembly GCF_002150735.1. GTDB lineage: Bacteria > Actinomycetota > Actinomycetes > Streptomycetales > Streptomycetaceae > Streptomyces > Streptomyces africanus. Next base: position 21,196 of record NZ_MUKA01000021.1, on the reverse strand, counting down.
CCCGGCGCCGGTGCGCCGGGGCCTGCGTCTGCGTCGTGGCTCAGCGGACCGCGCGGCTCACGCGGTGTGGATCTCCAAGGCGGCCCGCACGGCGGACTCCACGGCTCCCTCGATCCACGCAGGCTTGACGGATGTGTGGTCCGCAGGCTGCCGTCCCCGGCGGCGCGGCAGGTGCGGTAGGCGTGGCCGCCGGGAGGGGACGATGTGGGGGCGAGGGCCCAGAGGCGGGGGCGGAGGTCCCCTGACGGCCGACGGCGGATTCCGGGGCCTACCCCGACCGCATCCGCGGGGTCGCCGACAGCAAGGCCGGGCCGACCGCCTCGCCCAGCGCACAGGCGAACGTGTAGAGCGTCGACGTGCGGCTCGAATGGCGTGCCAACGCAGGGGCGAAAAGCGCGCCCGGCCCGGATGCGGTGATGACCGCGTTCGTGGCCACCAGGGCGCCGACCGTCCTGCGGTGTACGCGAGGTTCGCTGACTTGAGTTCGGCAGGGCAGCGCACGCACAATGCCTGGCATGACCGCTGCTGCCGACACCCTCGTGGGACGACTGCACGTTGATCTGTGCCGCCAGTCCAGCGCGAACTGTCGCGGCTGACGGCCAAGAGCCCATGAGCCCCCTGGCGGCGTAGGGCCACCGGGCCGTCAGCCTGCGCGCGTCCGGCCCCCCACGGCATCACGCGGACCGGTCAAGGCTGCGGCCCCCCTTTTTCACGCGCCCTCGCGTGCCGCGACGCGTACATGCACGTACGCCACCGCGTCGGCATGCCCGCACGCAGTCTTCCGCACCCCACTCGGAGCCACATGTCCGCGTATGCCCTTCCCCTGTTCCTGCCCACCATCGGTGACCGCCCGGTCTCCGTCGGCTCCCTCGGCCGGATGGCCGGGTACGGCGGTGGTCCGCGATGAGCGCCGCGCCCGTACCGTCGCAGACGTCGCAAGCCCAGAAGGCGGAACTCGATGCCCCGGCTCCTGCCCGGCTGAGGACCGTGGTGCTCGCCAGTCTGCTCGGCACCACCGTCGAGTGGTACGACTTCTTCCTCTACAGCACGGCCGCCGGGCTTGTCTTCGACAAGCTGTTCTTCCCCACGTCCAACGGCACGGTCGGCACGATGCTGTCCTTCGCGACGTTCGCCGTGGGCTTCCTCGCCCGCCCCGTGGGCGGTCTGCTCTTCGGGCACATCGGAGACCGGATCGGCCGCAAGCGCACCCTGGCCTTCACCATGGGGCTGATGGGCGTCTCCACTGCCCTGATCGGTCTGCTGCCCACATATCAGCAGGTCGGCATCCTCGCCCCCGCGCTGCTTCTGGTCCTGCGTATCGCGCAGGGCGTGGCGCTGGGTGGGGAGTGGGCCGGGGCGGTGCTGCTGGCCGTGGAGTACGGTCCCGTCGGCCGCAAGGGCCGGTTCGGCAGCCGCCCGCAGATCGGGCTGGCCCTCGGACTGGCGCTGGGGACCGGCGTGTTCGCGCTGCTGAGCGACGCGCTCAGTGACGAGGCGTTCCTCGCCTACGGGTGGCGGATAGCCTTCCTCGTCAGCCTGGTGCTCGTGGTGGTCGGCCTGACCGTACGGCTGAAGATCGACGAGACGCCGGCCTTCCGTGCCGTACGCCGCCTTCAGGAACTGCCGCGTTCCGCGCCGCTGGTGGAGCTGGTGCGTGCGCCGGAAGCGCGCCGGCACGTCCTGCTCGGGATGCTCGCCCGGTGGGGTGAGGGGGCCGCGTTCAACACCTGGGCCGTCTTCGCCATCACCTATGCGACCGGAACTCTCGCGCTGGACCGTACGCACGTGCTGCTCGCGGTCACGGCCGCGGCACTGGTGATGGCCGTGCTGATACCGGTGTCCGGAGCGGTGGTCGACCTCCGCGGGGCCCGCGCGGTCTACATCACCGGCATGGCCGCGTTCTCCGTCTCGGTCTTCCCGGCGTTCTGGCTCTTCGGCACCGGCGGGACCTGGGCCTTCGCGGCGGCGCTGGTCGTGACGCTGGGCATCGTGCACGCCTGGTTCTACGGGGCCCAGGGCACCCTGTTCGCCGCCCTCTTCGCCACACCGGTCCGGTACACGGGCATGTCCTTCGTCTACCAGGTATCCGGCGTCTTCGCGTCCGGCATCACCCCGCTGATCATGACGGCTCTGCTGGCCCTCGGTTCGGGCAGCCCGTGGTGGGCGTGCGGCTACCTCGCGTTGACCGGACTGGTCAGTGTGTGGGCGACCGGCCGGCTGCGGGACGGGGATCTGCATGTACCGACGGGACGGGCGCCCCTGACGAAGGGCGACGTGCCCTCGGCCCGCGACGCCGGTCACACCCCGCCCCCGCTCACCGGCTCCGCGCTTCGCAGGCGTTCGTCGAGCTGACACCGCGCCGCCCCCGGCCTCCTTCCCTGATCGGAGACAAGATGAGTTCCGAATTCCTCTGGTACATCCCCAACACCGTCGAGCCGGGCCACCGCGGCGACGACACGACGATCGGCTGGGGCTCCATCGAGTTCTCCACCGACCTCGCCCGCATGGCGGAGGAACACGGCTGGGGCGGTGCACTCATCGGAACCGGGTGGGGCCGGCCGGACACTTTCACCGTCGCCACCGCGCTGGCCGCCCGGACCACCACCTTCAAACCCCTGATAGCCGTCCGCCCCGGCTACTGGCAGCCCGCGCACTTCGCCACCGCTGCGGCGACACTCGACCAGCTCAGCCGTGGCCGGGTCCTGATCAACATCGTCAGCGGACTCGACAACGTGGCTGCGTACGGAGACACCCGCAGCGACCCGGCGCAACGGTACGAGCGGACCCGGGAGTTCCTGCGTCTTGTACGGCGGCTGTGGACCGAGGAGGACGTCACGTTCGCCGGCGAGCACTTCCAGGTCGAGCGATCCACGGTGATGCCACGGCCCTACGCGACCGACGCGAGGGCGCATCCGACGCTCTACTTCGGCGGCGCCTCCGAGGCCGCCGAACGGGTGTCGGCGGCGGAGGCGGACGTGCAGCTCTTCTGGGGCGAGCCCCTGGACGGGATCGCCGAACGCATCGACCGGCTCAAGGCGTTGAGCGAGCAGGTGGGCCGTCGGCACAAGCCACTCGAGTTCGGGCTGCGGATCACCACGCTGGTGCGCGACACCACGGAAGAGGCGTGGCAGGCGGCCGAGGAGAAGGTCGCGACGATGGCGGCGGCCGGGGCGCACGAGCTGACGTGGACGGGCAACCGCAAGACCGCTGTCGGACAGCGGCGGCTCCTCGACCTCGCCGCGCGGGGCGAGGTGCTCGACACCTGCCTCTACACGACGCCCGGCAGGTTCGGGGGTGGCGGAGCGGGGACCACGTGGCTGGTCGGCTCCGCCGCCGACGTCGCCACGGCCCTGGACCACTACCGCAAGCTCGGCGTCACTCACTTCGTGCTCTCCGACACGCCCTACAAGAAGGAGACCATCCGCGTCGGTAACCAGCTTCTGCCCAGACTACGGTGACTCCGGATCGCCTCGCCGGTGCTGTCACTCAGCCGCCGGCCGCCTCATTACTTACCGGGACTTGGCGGGCACAAGTACCTTCGTTCTGCCCTGACGTTGTTCGCCGACAGCGTGCGGGCCGCGCGCGGTGGGCAGGTGGTGGACGCCGGTTGCGGCCGCGGAGACGTCACCGCCCAGCTGAACCGGCTCGGCGTCGACGCCTTCGGTATCGACCTCTTCCCTGGGATGATCGACGTGGCCCGGCGCTACCGCCCCGGCCCGTTGAAGGCTGAGGGCTCCGGCGGTCACCCGGTCCGCATCGACGTCGCAGTGTGGTGGTCCGGTCGGCGGCCGATCGGCAGCAGGCGGGGCGCGCGCCGTGCGGTCCGCCGATGACGCGCCGCATCCGCTTGCTCAGCTCACGGACGCCGGGTGGCGGGAGTCAGCGTGGATGCAGCGCGGGCCGGCAGCGCTACGGCGCGGGCATGCGCTCAACTCAGTGCCTCGCCGACCAGCACGATGTGCTCGCGTCCGGACAGCCTGGCGGGCCGGCGGCGCGAGACGAGCCGCATGATGGCCGGGGCCGGCATCGAGGCAACCGTCACCAAGGTGCGCTCGGATGAGGCGGAGCTGAGCCGGATCACCGGCGCCAAGGCTCCCTCCGGGACCCCGCTCGACGGCGGGCCCGCCGTCCCCCGGCCCAAGAGCACCAACGCTCCCTTCCGCGGCCTCGGCACCAGCAAGGACACCTCCCCGCGCCGCCGGCGGCACGTCCCGAAAGGCGGGTGAGGCCCGCAAGCTCGCCGAGGCCCGCAAGGCAGCCCTCGTGCGTCGCAACGGCCAGGGCATGTCCGGCGGATCAGGTCGCAGGGAATCGGCGGTGCCTTATTGACGCCGCAGATCGGCGCACCAGGCCCCGCGTCTGCGGCATGATCCGCTGGACGGGCCCTAAGAGGCGTTGCCCTGGCAGCGAACGTCCTGGCCACGGGATCGACACCCGGGATACCCGCAGAACCGGAGCAGGATGGTGTCGTCGGCGCCCCGCACGGCGCCCGGCATGACAAGCTGTGGTTGCCCACCCCCGAACCCAGGAGGTCACCGTGACCGCAGAGCCCGTATCCACGGAAGGTTCGGAGCCGGCTACCCCGGAGACGTCCCCTCCGGCGCCGGACAGCGACGGCGACTACGACCTCAAGCGCAAGTTTCGTGAAGCCCTGGCGCGCAAGCGCGGTGCGCAGGCGGACGCCGCCGATGTTGCCGCCACACCCGATGTGTCGAAAGTGCGTGCAACGCGCGGCCCGGCTGCGAGCCAGCGGTCGTTCAGGCGTAAGAGCGGCGGCTGAGTCGACCGTCCCGCGATCCGGCCGCTTCACGGCACTCACCGCCCTGTCCACCTGCGCGCTCCGTGCATCGGCTCGCAACATGCGCATGTCCGTGTGTGTGTTGCGGGCGAGGCGTAGCAGGCGGTTTCGCCTGTGGGAAGGGCCCAGCTGCGAGTCCTGAGAGCTGCGTGAGAGCGGGCCAAACGGCGAAGCCCCGCCGGCAACCACCCTGCGGGGACCTCTGTGCGGGAGACGAGGAAGCCCCACCGAAGCGCTCCGGTGGTGCTTCCCCGTAAGATGCTGCGCCGGCGCGCCTGGACCGTCCGAAGTCCCGCATGACGCTCTACCGGACCGTCCTCGCCGAAGGACTGAGTGAGACCGTCGTGGCCCTCCTGCACCACCGGCTGTTCACCGAGCAGTGGCCCGTACTGCGGCGCTTGATCACTCCCTACATCCGCGAGGTCTGGGAGGGTCTGGGGCAACCGCCGCGCACCGTGCCATCGTGCCTGCCACGACGACAGATCACCTCACTCACAACCGGCCCGCGGGCCACATGCGTCACGCGGCGAGCAAGGTGCCGGAGGTGACCGTCTACTTCTGGATCATCAAGGTGCTGACGACCGGTATGGGCGAGACGGCCTCGGACTGGTTGGCCCACCTGCTCGGCCCGATCCCCGCTGTCGGCGTCGGCGGCATCGCCCTGGTGGCTGCTCTGGTGGCGCAGTTCGCCGTTCGGCGGTACGTGGCCCGGGTCTACTGGACGGCGATCGTCATGGTCAGCGTGTTCGGCACGATGGCCGCCGATGTGCTGCACGTCGGTCTGGGCGTGCCGTACACGCTCTCGACCCCGTTGTTCATGGCCGCGCTGGCCGCCGTCTTCGCCCTCTGGTACCGCAGCGAGGGCACCCTGTCCATCCACAGCATCCACACCCGGCGCCGCGAGACCTTCTACTGGGCCGCCGTGCTGGCCACGTTCGCGCTGGGCACCGCCGCCGGCGACCTCACCGCCTCGATCGGCCTCGGCTACCTGGGCTCCGCCGTGCTGTACGCCGCCGCGATCGCTGTCCCGGCCGTCGCTCACCGGTGGGGCAGCCTGAACGCGGTGGCCGCGTTCTGGGCCGCGTACGTCATCACCCGCCCCTCGGCGCCTCGGTCGCCGACTGGATGGCCGTCGGCCACGGCAGGGGCGGACTCGACCTGGGCCTGGGGCCGGTCACGCTGTCCTGGACGGTGGCGATCCTCGGCTTCGTGGGCTATATGGCCGCCTCCCGCAAGGACGTCCAGCGCGACAACACGCCGTGATGCTCCGGTGGTGTCGAGTGCGGCGTGGTCACCCGGCCGGCAGGCTGACCACGAACCGTGCCCCGGGGGTGTGTTCGGGGTCGTACGTCACGTCGCCGCCGGCGGAGCGGGCCAGGCGTCGCGCCAGCGGCAGTCCCAGGCCCGCTCCGCTGTGTCCGTCGCCGGGATCCGCGCGCCGGCCGGGCTCGAAGAGCTGTCCGGCGAACGGGGGCGGTACGCCGGGGCCGTCGTCGATGACGTCGATGCGTACGCCGTCGGGTGCGCGGTAGGTGCGGACGGCGATGTTGGAGCGGGCGTATCGGCAAGCGTTGGTCAGGAGCGGGCTGACGATGCGTTCGAGGAGGGCGGGTGGGACTCCGGCCTTCAGAGGCGGGCCGTCAGCGGCGACCGTCAAGTGACTCGACCCGTCGAGGACTTCGATGAGGCGTCGCAGCGTGGGGAGGACCTCGGCGGTGCCGGGATCGGTGAGTGTGCCGTCGCGGGCGTCGTCGAGGAGGGTGTCGCAGATGGTGCGCATGGACTGGGCGGCTTCCGCGATGACCTTGTGGGTGGCGTGGGTCTGGTCGGCGGTGCGGGGGCGGGCCTGCCACCAGTCGAGTTCGGCGATGATCCGGCTCAGGGGTGTGCGCAGCTCGTGCGAGAGTTCCCCGGTGAGCTGCCGCTCGTGGCGCAGAAGGGTGCGGATGCGGTCCAGTATGGCGTCCAGCGATGTACCGAGGCGCGCGAGTTCGGCCGGGTGTCGCGTATGGCCGAAGCGTTCTTCGGAGGCGACGGCGCTCCACTGTGTGGCCTGGTCGGTCATCGTGCGGACCGGGCGCAGCGCGCGGCCTACCGCCAGCCGGGTCAGGGCGTAGGTGCAGGCGAGCATCGTGACGTCCAGCGCGAGCGATCCCAGGAGCAGGGTGTCGGCCGAACTCCGGTAGGGGGAGAGGTCGAGCGCGGTGACCACCAGAGCCCGGGTTTTGTCCGCGGACACCGGCTGCGAGCACAGCCGGAGAGGGCCGTCCACCTCGGCGGTGACGCACCGCCGCCCGCCGCGCCCGGCGAGGGCGTCGGCGACGCGAGTGAGGCGGCCGGCGTTCGGCGGCTCTTCCAGCAGGGATCCGCCGGCGTAGATCCACACGTTCGTGTCGAGGAGGGCGTCGTTGGAGGTCTCCAGGACACGTACGGTCGTGCCGGTGGTGTCGATGGTCGTCGCGACGGCGGCGGCGCGGGTGCGCAGTTCGTCGTCCGCCTGGTCCTGGAGGCGGTGCTGGGCCACGGCGTTGAAGGCGACGGTGAGGACCAGCATCAGCAGCGCGGCCGTGGTGAGGGCCACGAGGGAGAGCCGGCCGCGCAGCGTGCGGGGCGCCAGACGGTGGAGGAAGGCGGTCGTGGCGGGCCGCAGCCGGTGGCGGGTGCCGCTCATGACAGCCGGTGGCCGATCCCGCGTGCCGTGCCGATGGTCCGGTCGCTGCCTGCTGCGCGCAGTTTTCGGCGCAGGCGGGTCAGATACTGGTCGAGGGTGTTTTCGTGGACCTGGGCGCCCTCGGGCCAGGCTGCCCGGACCAGCTCGCGACGGCGCACGATGCCGCCGGAAGCCGCCATGAGCGCCGCCAGGAGACGGAACTCGGTCGGTGTCAGGTCGACTCGGGCGCCTCGGACGCTGACCACGTGCCGGACTGCGTCCAGTGCCAGGTCTCCGGCTGTGGCGGCATGCGGTGGTGCGGCCCGTTTGAGGGCTGCCCGCAGGCGGGCCGCGAGTTCGGTGAGGTGGAACGGCTTGGGCAGGTAGTCGTCCCCTCCGGCCGAGAACCCGGACAGCCGGTCGCTCAGCCGGTGGTGGGCGGTCAGGAAGATGACGGGGGAGAGGAATCCGTTCGCGCGCATCGCCTGGCACACGTCCCGTCCGTCGGCGTCGGGCAGCCCGATATCGAGCACGGCGGCGGAGATGTCGGCAGTGGCCAGTCGTAGGGCGGTGGCGCCGTCCGGTGCGGGCACGGGGTCGAAGTCCTCGTCGCGCAGTCCGCGCATCAGCACGTCACGCAGGGCGTGATCGTCCTCGACGACCAGGATCGTCTGGCGCATGGTCCTCCCTCTGCTCTCGTGCCACGTCCGTCTGTTCCAGTGCCGTGTGCGTTCGGCCCCCTGCTGTGCTGCCCGTCGGTTCTGCCGTCCCGCGCGCCGAGTCCGCGTCCGTGTCCGTCGCGCCGGGGGTCCATCGGTCGGGAAGCCATCGGGCCACGGCGCTCAGGCACAGGCCAACCCACCCGAGGGCGAACAGCCAGCCGCCGACGACGTCGGTGAACCAGTGCACTCCGAGGTAGACGCGGGTCAGGCCGACCGACGTGCCCCAGCCGCCGATGACCAGGGTGAGCCGGGTCGTGCCGCGCGGCCCGCGCACGCGGACGGCGATGATCAGCAGTCCCGCGGTGAGGGCCGCCGTGGTGGTGTGACCGGACGGGAACGCCCATCCCGAGGCATGCGTCGCCCAGTCCGCCAAGGGTGGTCGCGGCCGTGCGACGAGCGCCATCACCGCGTACCGCAGCGCCTGGCCCGCCCCGAGGCAGCCCAGACAGAGCGCGACGGCGAGCGCGCGCTGCCGCAGGGTGCGCCCCGCGATGAGCGCGGCCAGCACCGCCAGCGCGTACGGGATGACACCGGTCCCGGTGTCGGTCAGCCCGCGGGCGAACGCCACCGCCACGTCGGGCCGGCGGCCGACGGACCACGAGAGGAGGTCGGCGTCCGCGAACAGCGGTATGCCGTCGTGGCCCACCACGACCATGGTCAGCACGCCGAAGGCCGTCCACGCTCCGAGTCCGCAGCTGCCGGCCAGTTCGGCGACCTCGCCGCGCTTCACGAAACCACCAGCAGCGGACGCAGACGGGTGGCCGCGAGCCTCAGCGCGACGTCCTGCGCACGCCCGCGCAGTGCCGACATGGCGAGCAGGGCGGCGGCAGCGCCCACCACGACACCTGCCAGCACGTCGTGGGGGTAGTGCGCGCCCACCCACACACGTGAGAGCGCCATCGCGCAGGCGGCCACAGCGGCGACCGCGCCGAGTCGGCGGGAGACGAACAGCAGGGCGACGGCCGCAGCGGCGGCGATGGCCGCGTGGTTGCTGGGGAAGGACCAGTCGCCGGGTGACGGACACGCCTCCAGCGTGGTCACCCGCAGGCTCTGGCAGGGTCGGTCCTCGCGCACCAGCAGCTTGAGCACCGCGTCCACCCCGTACCCGGCGACCACGACGAACGGCACGGCGAGCGCCGTCACCGACGCCGCGGCGTCCACTCGCCGAGCGCGCCACCAGCCGACGGCCGTGAGGACCGCGAACAGGGCCAGGCCATACGTCGACCACGCCGACACCGTGTCGTCCAGCCACGCGGGAGCGTGCCGGGCGAGGTTCACCACGCCGGTGTAGGCCGAGCCGTCGACCGACGAGCCGTCGAACGCGAGGATCATCCGCGTGCCTCCTTCGCCTTCGCGTCCCGGCGCGAGCGGTACACCTCGGAGACGACCGGGATCAGCGACAGGGCCACGATCACCGCGACGATCGGCAGCAGATACCGGTCCACGTTCGGCACCGAGGAGCCCAGCGCGTAGCCCGCCAGCGTGAGGCCCAGGCTCCACACCAGTCCGCCGGTCACCTGCCACACGGTGAACGTCCGCACCGGCACCCGCAGCGCGCCCGCCATCGGGTTCAGGACCGTGCGCACCACCGGAACGAAGCGGGCCAGGACGATCGCCTTCGCGTACCCGTAGCGCGCCAGCAGCTCCTCCGCGCGTCTCGCCCCCTCGTGCAGGCGGGGCGAGTGGCTGCGGGCGAGCACGGTGCCGCCCGCTCTTCGGCCCAGGAAGTATCCGCACTGTGCGCCGGCCAGCGCTCCCACCGCCGCGGCGATCAGGAGAGGGGCGAGGGACAGTTTCAGACCGCGGTCGTCGGCGCCCGTGCACAGCAGACCGGCTGTGAACAGCAGGGAATCGCCCGGCAGGAAGAAGCCGATCAACAGCCCGGTCTCGGCGAACAGCACCACGCCCACGCCCAGCACGCCGAAGGCGGCCAGCAGCGACCGGGCGTCCAGCACATTGACGGCGAGCTGCGACGATAGGTGCATGGCTGTGGTCATCGTCGGGAGCCCCTTCATCGTTCTTCCGGACTGTCGGATGGGGCGGAACGGCGGCATAGCGGCATCCGACGACTGACTACAATCTTGTAGTCGGTCTACTGAACTGTAGACGATGGCGGAGTGAGGAACGTTCCCATGAAGGACGCGAGGGACGAGAGGCGGCCGGCCGGCGAGCTCGAGGCCGCCGTCATGGCCGCGCTGTGGGCCGCCGGGGCCCCGCTCACGCCCGGGCGGGTGCAGGCCGAGCTCGGCTCCGGCCTGGCCCGGACGACGGTGGCGACGATACTGACCCGATTGCACGAGAAGGGCGTCGTCGACCGGGAGAGGCAGGGGCGCGGCTACGCCTACTTCCCCGTCCAGGACGCGCCCGGCCTGACCGCCCGGCGCATGCACACCGAACTCGACCGGGACACCGACCGGGAGACGGTCCTGGCCCGCTTCGTGGCCCAGCTCAGTCCCGGCGACGAGCAGCACCTGCGCCGGCTCCTGGAGGGGGACGATTGATGACCGCTCTGCTGCTCCTGCCGCTGATACTTCCCTTCCTCGCGCCGACGCTGGGACGCCGAACTCTCGACCGCCTGGCCCCCGCCACCGCGCTGTGGGTCCTCACCGCCTCGGCCCTGGCGCTGGCGGGAGCCTGCGTCGCCGCCCTCGGCGCCCTCGTCCTGACCGGACTGCTCAAACTCCCCGCCTTCGCCGCCCTCGGCGAGCTCGTCCACCCCCTGCGGACCCCCTCGGACTACTTCGTCCTCCCGGCCGCCATGGCGGCCACCGGGGTGCTCACCCTCAGCGTCTGGACCCTGGTGCGCTCGGCCTTCCGGCAGACCCGCGCCTTCCGCACCGCCCGCACGCAGGCCGACCGCCGCCCCGCCGCAGGTGACCTGTGCGTGATCGAATCGCCCGATCCGGACGCGTACGCTCTGCCCGGCCGGCCCCACCGCATCGTCGTCACCACCGCCATGCTGCGCAGCCTGGGATCCGCCGAGCGCGAGGCCCTCTTCGCCCACGAGCGCGCCCACAACCGTGCCGGTCACCACTACTTCCTGGCCGCCGCCGAACTCGCCGCCCACTGCCACCCCGCCCTGCGCGCCACCCGCGCCACCATCCGGTTCGCCGCCGAGCGGGCCGCCGACGAGGCCGCCGCCGAGCTCACCGGAGACCGGCGCCTGATCGCCACGGCCATCGCCCGCGCCGCCCTCGCCGGAAACGCCTCCCCCTCCACGCGTCCCGACTTCGCACCCGCGGCGACGACCGGACCGGTGCCGCAACGCGTCGCGGCGCTTCTCGCACCCACCCGGACGCGCCCGCGCACCACCCGCCGTACCGCGTTCCTCCTCGTGGTTTGCACGGTCCTGTCCGTCGCCGCCGGAGCGGCAGGTGTCGTCGACTTCCACCACGAGGTCGAGGTCGCCCAGGGCGAGGAGGCTCCCTGACGGGTTCGGCCCCGGCGGCCCACCGCCGGATGCGCAACCGGCCCGCCGCGTGATCATCCTCAGGCGAGGACCGGCTCCAGCAGCCGGAGCAGGTCGCCGGTTGCGTCGGCGGCGCCCAGCGCGGTGAGGGCGCCGGGAGCCAGAACGACCGCCGCCAGCGGCCACAGGCGCGGGAGTGGGGCGGCCTGGAGAGCGGCGATACGGCGGGAGACCGCGCGGTCGGTGAAGCCGAGTCCGTGCGGCGGCTCCCGGCGGCCGGCCGCGAGCGCTGCCCGAGCGAGGGCGCGGGCGGTGGACGCGCGGTCCCCGACCGCCGTCGGCCGCCGGCGTTACCTCCTTGCCAGCGGCGCCGTCGTACTGCTGCCCACCCCGGGCGGTCTGGGCTCGCTGGACGCGGCGCTCATGCTGACGCTCACCGCGGCCGGGGTGCCGGGAGCCGCGGCCCTGTCGGCGGTCTTCGGCTACCGGCTGCTGACGGCCTGGCTGCCACTGTTCCCCGGGCCTGTTGGTGCTCGCGCTGTTGGCCCGCCGCTCCGTCCTGTGATCCCGGCCGATGCCGACGGAATCCGAGACTCGACGTCGCTCCTAGCGGCGCCCCTTGGCGTCCTGGCCGCGCCTGGCGAGCGGTGCCCCAGCGCGAGCGCAGAGCCGCTGGTCCCGCCTCCCTGCGCCGCACGCCGCACGTCATGACGAGCGCCTTTCTGGGGCCTCTGTGACACGCGGGTACTGGCCGACGCCGCGTCGGACGGCGAGAGCCTGGTCGAGAGCGGACCCGGTGCGCCGCAGGCGCTGGGAGGGCGCCTGCTGTGACGGCCGTGGGGCCGGCGAACACGGAAGGCAGCGCAGGTGGGCGCGTAGTACCGCGGTACCACGCGGACGGCGCAGATCAGCCTCCCGGTACCACCGGATCGGGGTGATTCGGCACCTAGCGTTGCCGGTGCGGCGTCGAAGTGACGGACGCCGGAGGCCGACAGAGAGAACGCGCATGATCGACGCACGGCAGTTGACCAAGAGGTACGGGGAGAAGACGGCCGTCGACGGGCTGGACTTCGTCGTGAAGCCGGGCACGGTGACCGGCTTTCTGGGGCCCAACGGCGCGGGCAAGTCCACGACCATGCGCATGATCGTCGGCCTCGATGCCCCGACCAGCGGCTCCGTCACCGTGAACGGCCACCACTACGCCCGCCACCAGGCGCCGCTGCAGGAGGTCGGCGCGCTCCTGGAGGCGAAGTCGATCCACCCGGGCCGCTCGGCGTACAACCACCTCAGGGCCCTCGCACTGACGCATGGCATTCCGGGCCGACGGGTCGACGAGGTCATCGACCTCGCCGGTCTCGGCAGCGTGGCGAAGAAGCGGGCCGGTGCCTTCTCCCTCGGCATGGGCCAGCGGCTCGGCATCGCCGCGGCGCTGCTGGGCGATCCGCAGACGGTGATGCTGGACGAGCCGGTCAACGGGCTGGACCCGGAGGGTGTGCTCTGGATCCGCAACCTGCTCAAGGGGCTCGCCGACGAAGGCCGGACGGTGTTCGTGTCCTCGCACCTGATGAGCGAGATGGCCCTGGTGGCGGACCATCTGATCATCGTGGGGCGCGGCCGGCTGCTGGCCGACACGACCGTCGCGGAGCTCATTCGCGAGGCGGGCGGGGACGCGGTGAAGGTGGTGACGCAGGACCCGGCGCGGCTGCGGGACGTTCTGGCCGGGCCGGGCGTCGAGGTCACCGGGCGGATCGGCTCGGAGGAGCTGCAGGTGACCGGGCTGACCGCCCGTGAGATCGGGTTGAAGGCGGCCGAGCGCGGGATCGCCCTGTTCGAGCTGAGCGCGCGGACCGTGTCGCTGGAGGAGGCATTCATGGACCTGACCAGGGATGCCGTGGAGTACCACGGCTCCACGGCCGGCATCGAGACCCTCGGGAGGCTCGCATGAGCACCCTCACCGCAACCGCCGAGGAGCCCCGGACCACCCCCGCCCGACCCGCCTACCGGGTGACCGGACGGCGCGTGCTGGCCTCGGAGTGGGCCAAGCTGTGGTCCCTGCGCTCGACCTGGATCACCCTGGGCCTGGGCCTGCTGTTCCTGGTGGCCTTCGGCCTCATCGCCGCGAGCCGCTACAAGTCGGGGATCGACTCCGGCAACCTCGACTCGGACTTCGCCGATTCGACGACCGTGAGCCTGTCTCTGTTCGGTACGAACTTCGCCCAGCTGGCCCTGGGCGTGCTCGGCGTGCTGATCACGGCGGGGGAGTACTCGACCGGCATGATTCGCTCGACGCTGGCGGCGGTGCCCCGCCGACTGCCCGTGCTGTGGTCCAAGGCGGCCGTGTTCGGGCTGGTCGCGCTGGTGGTGGGGATGCTGGGCGCGTTCGTCACCTTCCTGATCGGGAGCGGAATCGTCTCCGGCACACCCGCGGCCATGAGCCTCTCGCACGCGGGTGTCCTGCGCAGCCTGCTGGGCGCAGGACTCTACCTCGGCCTGGTCGGGGTGATCGGCGCCGCCCTGGGCGCACTGCTGCGGTCGGTGGCCGGCGGGATCTCGGTCCTGGTGGCCACCCTGATGCTGATCCCCGGACTGATCTCACTGCTGCCGAGCTCCTGGCAGAACGACATCAGCCCCTACCTGCCGTCCAACGCGGGGGAGGCGATGTTCGCCCTGACCCACGACTCCACGACCCTGTCGCCGGGCGCCGGACTGCTGGTGTTCCTGTGCTGGACGGTGCTGGCGCTGGGCGGCGCGGCGTACCGGCTCGTGCGCAGTGACGTCTGACGGCCGCATCATGGACAGGTGACGTCCGTGACCAGCGATGACCTCAGCGGGATGGGACCGCTGGTCGCCCGGCTGTCCCGGGGCGGCCAGCGGCTGCGCCATGCCGACCGGACACGTCCCTGGGTGCTGGACACCGCGGTCGTCGTCCTGGTCTTCCTGATGTTCTGCCTGCCCGATCTGATCCACGGCGGTGTGGACGACGGCGACAGCCCGCCCCGTTTCCGGCTCGCCTTCACCCACCTGCCCGTGGCGGGCATGCTGGCCCTGCAGGCCGGCCTGGTACTGCCGCTGCTGTGGCGGCGGCGCAAGCCCGAGGTGGCGTTCGGCGTGATCGCCGCGGTGTTCGTCCTGCAGTGGTCCCTGGGCGCGGCGCTGCGCGCGGACGTCGCCCTCTTCGTCGCGCTGTACAGCCTGGCCCTGCACGGGCGGCTGCGGCAGCTGCCGTGGGCCTGTGCGGTCATGGCGGGTGCGATGGTGCTGGTCGCGGTCCGCGCGTCCTCGGTCGTGTCCGTCTGGGACGCGCTGTTCTTCCTGCTGAGCACGGCGACCGCGGCGCTCGCGCTCGGCATGATGGTCCGGATCCGCCGGGCCCAGCTCGCCGGACTACGGGAGAGGGCCGCCCGGCTGGAGATCGAGCGCGACCAGCGCAGCAGGCTGGCCACGGCCACCGAACGCACCCGGGTCGCCCGCGAGATGCACGACATCGTCGGCCACAACCTGTCCGTCATCATCACGCTCGCCGACGCCGGCGCCTACGCCACGGACATCCAACCCGCACGAGGCAAGGAGGCCCTGCAGCTCATCGGCGACACCGGCCGGCAGGCCCTCGGCGAGCTGCGGCGCGTGCTCGGGGTGCTGCGCGAGGCGGCGGACGGTCCCCCGGACGGGCCCGAACTCAGCCCGCAGCCCGGCATCGCAGACCTCGAAGCGTTGTGCGCCAAGGTGCGCGCCGCCGGACTGGAGGTCCTCTACCGGACCTCCGGCGACGTGGACGCCCTGGACAGCGGGGTGCAGCTGACGGTGTACCGCATCGTCCAGGAAGCCCTCACCAACACCATGAAGCACGCCGCCGACGACGCCCGGGTGCGCCTGGCGGTCGCCGTGACGGACACCCGGCTGAGCATCCGGGTCCAGGACACCGGCCCGGCCACACCATCCGGACCGCCGAACGAGGAAGGGCACGGCCTGGTGGGCATGCGAGAAAGAGCCGCTCTGTATGGAGGCACCGTCAGCGCGGGACCGACGGACGGCGGAGGATGGAGCGTCGAGGCCGTCCTCGACCTCACACCCGCAAGCGGCGGTGACCGGTGACCACCGTCCTCGTCGTGGACGACCAGCCCCTGCAACGCTACGGCTTCCACCTGCTCCTGGACTCCGTCCCCGAGACCGACGTCGTCGGTGAGGCCGCCCACGGCGCGGAGGCCGTGCGCAAGGCCGCCGAACTGCGCCCGGACGTCGTCCTGATGGATGTCCGGATGCCCGGCATGGACGGCATCGAGGCGACCCGCCGCATCGTCGCCGCCGGTGGCCGCTCACGCGTCCTCGTGCTCACGACGTTCGACCTCGACGAATACGTCCACGCCGCGATCCGGGCCGGGGCCAGCGGGTTCCTCCTCAAGGACGCGCGCCCCGACGAGCTCCTCGCCGGGATCCGCGCGGTCGCCGTCGGTGACGCCGTCATCGCGCCCGCCCTCACCCGCCGCCTCCTGGACGAGTTCGCCCAGTACGTCCCCGCCCACCGGGGTGACGCCGCCGAGGACCCGAGGCTCGGGGCCCTCACCGACCGCGAACGGGAGATCCTCGTCGCCGTCGGCAAGGGCTGGACCAATGGCGAGATCGCCGCCCGGTTCGTGCTCTCCGAGTCGACCGTCAAGACCCACGTCGGCCGCGTCCTGGCCAAGATCGGAGCCCGCGACCGGATCCAGGCCGTGATCTTCGCCTACGACCACGGCCTCGCCCGGCCCAACGCGGACTGAACCCGATGAGCGGCGGCCGGGAAGACCGGCGGCCTGCTCGCTGCTGCCGGGGTTTGACCGAGGCGTCGGCGGCCTCGGTGAGGCGGCGGCGCAGGCCGGCCATGGTGACGTCGAGGGTCTTGGTGGAGCCGAACCAGTTCTCGTCCCAGACCTCGGCCATCAGGGTTTCCCGGGAGACGGCCTCCCCCGCATGCCGTGCCAGGACGGCAAGCAGGTCGAACTCCTTGGGACGCAAGTCGATGTCCGCGTCGTGCAGCGTGCAGCGTCGGGCCACGACGTCGAGGACTAGATGATCAATTCCAAGGGGGCGCGTGTCCGTCCCCGGCTCGACGAGGTCCGGTTCTGCGAGATCGACGAGACGGAGCGCGTGCAGCGGCTCGTGGCCCGCCACGAGGAGTTCGGCGGCCGCGGCTACTCCGGACGCCGCGTCTGGCGCCACTGACCGAACCGGACCGGGCATGAGGGGTGATCTGCGGTCACTGGTTCTGCCGTGCGTGGAAGTGGGCCGTAGCCAGTACGGAGCCGTCCGCGGTCAGCAGCCGGGCACCGGACACCGTGTCCGGGTCGACACGCGTGGGTGCTCCCCAGTAGCCCCGGCCGGCGTCGTCGAGGGAGAACTCCCCGATGTGGACCGACGTGCCGTCCGTACGCTCCAGTCGGCAGCTGACCTTTCCCGCCTCCGGGTATCCGTCGCGCGAGCCTGCGGCCTCGGACTCGTCTCCGGCCTGTGAGTCGGATGCGGACCCGTCCCTGGCCTGGGAGTCGGATGCGGACCCGGCCCGGCTGAAGTGGACCGACATGTAGACCCAGCCCGGAGATGCGGTATAGGCGAAGATCCGGCCCACCGGGCGGTGGTCGGGGGCC
Source organism: Streptomyces africanus (assembly GCF_002150735.1). Classification (GTDB taxonomy): domain Bacteria; phylum Actinomycetota; class Actinomycetes; order Streptomycetales; family Streptomycetaceae; genus Streptomyces; species Streptomyces africanus. The sequence goes on along the minus strand of NZ_MUKA01000021.1, from coordinate 3,996 downwards.
AGCAGAGACGCTGTGAGCAGGCCGTGCTCCGAGCCGGGGGGCTGCGAACTCCGCGAGGAGGGAGCCGACGCTCCCTCGATGGCCGTTCCGACGGCCCAGCCGCCGAAGCCGAACCCGAGGGCGATCGCGGCGGCGGCCGCGACCGCCACGCCGGCCCGTGGTCGCCGCCGTCGCGCCGGCCGGTTCAGGCCCGGCCCGTCCGTCACCCGTGTCTCGAAGCCGGCGGGCGGCTCGCTGCCCGGCAGGAGAGAGAGCAGTCCGTCTCCGACGAGCGTCAGCTGCTCGACGTGCTCCCGGCAGGTGGGGCAGCCGTCCAGGTGGGCGATGGCCTCGGCACGCTCCTGACCGGGGAGGATACCCAGAGCCAGCTCGTCGGCGACGGCCCTCAGCCACTCGCAGTCCCTGTCAGTCATGATCGGCTCGCTCGGGTTCCAGAACCGTCCGCAGTTTCCCCATCGCCGTCCTGATCCGTGTCTTCGCCGTGCCCAGGGGGATCCCTTCGAACTCGGAGATCTGCTGTGCGGTCATCCCGTAGATCCCGGCCATGACCACGGCCCGCGCCTGCTCGCGCGGTAGGCCCGCCACCGCGGCCCGTATCCGGGATGCCGCCTCATCGGCCAGTGCCCACTGTTCGGGTGTCCGGGTCACGATGCCAAGCAGAGCGTCGAGGTCCTCGGAGCAGACCGGGGTCGCCTTGCGCGCGCGGACGGCGTCGATCGCCAGGTTGTGCGTGATGGTCCCCAGCCAGGTCTTCACCGATCCACGCCGGGAGTCGTAGACCTGCGCATGACGCCAAGCCCTTTCGAAGGTCTGCTGGGCGATGTCCTCGGCGAGCTGGGGGTCGCCGACGACAGCGATGGCGATACCGAAGACCATGCGCTGGAACCGGCGGACGAACGCGAGGGCGATCTCCGGGGCGCCGGCCGCCATTCCCGCCAGCAGCGCCTCGTCCGAGAGCCGTCCGAGGGGTAGGCCCAATCTCCGCATACCAGTGGATACGGCGAACCTCGCCGAACGGATTCCCCCAGTTCCACGCGGGACCACAGCCCCATTCTCCCGCTTGCCGGAAATCCCCTGGCGCGGTCCGTCCGTATCTCTGGGCAGGAATGGTTTCTCATGGAGGGCCGAGACATGACGACGACGCTCATGACGTTCGTGCGCAGGAACGTCGGGCCCGGGCTGGCCGCCGGGGCACTGGCGGGCATCCTCGTGGCGTGCGGGGGCGGAAGCGGCAACGGTGGCGGCGCGTCACCGTCAGCCCCGGAAAAGAGTGGCAAGCCGGGAACCACCCAGGTGGACGCGAAGCTGATCGACTTCAAGATGCAGCTGTCCAAGAAGACGTTGAAGGCGGGTGCCTACACCTTCGTCGTCAAGAACGACGGCCATCACGACCACGCCATGGAGATCGAGGGCACCGGAACGGAACAGAAGACGCGGACGCTGGCCCCCGGGGAGTCGGCGAACCTCACCGTCTCGCTGAAGGACGGCAAGTACCAGGTCTACTGCCCTGTCGACGGCCACAAGGACCTGGGCATGAAGACCGAGCTCACCGTGGGCGGCAGCGCCTCAACGGGCAACGGCACCAACACGACCGACGGCAATGGCTACTGAGCGCACGGCCGCGCTCATCGCCCTCCGGCTGGCCGCGGCGGGAACGGTCGTGGCCATGGGCGCGATCCACCTCCACCTCTGGTACGACGGCTACCGATATCTGGACGCGATCGGCACGCTGTTCCTGCTCAACGCGATCGGGGCCGGGCTGCTCGCGTTGTCGCTGCTGATCACACCCACCCGCCTCCTGCCCGTCCTCGCCACGCTCGGAACGCTCTTCGCGGCCGGCACACTGGTGGCCCTGATCGTCAGCCTCACCTCCGGTCTCTCCGGGTTCCAGGAGTGGCGCTGGCCTTGCTGAGCAGACGCGGACGGATGTGACCGATGATGTGAGGACCGACGACCTGCTGAAGGCATCACCGCATCTGGCGCCCTGGCGTCCGGCCGTCGGGGTCGCTCCGCAACTGACCGATGCCGAGCTGGTCACACTGGCGATGATGCAGGCCATGCTGGGCTTCACCTCCGAGGCCGGGTGGCTTCGCCACGCCCGTTCCCCCCTGCGGCCTCTCTTCCCGTACCCGCCCAAGCAGCCCGGCTACAACAAGCGCCTGCGCAAAGCCGCCGAGCTGCTGCGGCGGATGACCCAGCTGCTGGCCACCGACACCTCTGTATGGAGCGACAACGTGCAGATCGTGGACTCCACGCCGGTGGAGTGCGGACGCTCCCGCGAGACCGTCAATCGCTCCGACCTGGCCGGATGGGCCGAGTACGGGTACTGCGCCAGCCACAGCCGCTACTTGCCCGCGCAGTTGAGGTACGAGCGGGTTCTTGACGGAGGTGACGCCCGGGCCGCGCCCAGCAGCGTCGCCGAGATCGACCAGGTCGCGCGGACCCACAACGAGATGCTGCACAGCCTGACCGAACTCCTGCGCCACGAGCGTGACTTCACCGCCAACGCCTCCCACCAGCTACGCACCCCGCTCACCGGGCTTCAGCTGACGCTGGAGGCGGGGCTCGCCCAGGACGACGACGCTCGGACTCAGCCCGCCCCGGATACGCCCGTGTCACAGCTGCTGCGCGAGACCGAGGAGCGCTGGCACGGACTGTTCGCCCGCGACGGCAGACGCCTGGAGGCAGGGGCCCTTGAGACGGGGAGACGACGTTCGCGTCCTCGGCGCCCCCGTCACCGAGATCCTCGGCATCCTGCTGGAGAACGCGCACGTCCACGGGCGCTTCACGGCCCGCGACCTCGGGGAAGCCGTCGCCTTCGATGTGACCGACGAGGGCGCAGTGGACGGCGATGCGTCCCAGCTGTTCGACCGCGGCCGCACCGGCGTGGGGGAGGGCTCCGGCATCGGCCTGTCCCTCGCCCGCGACTTGGCCGTGTCTCTGGGCGGCAGACTCTCCCTGACCGGCCGCCGTCCAGCCGCCTTCACCCTGCTCATCCCCGTACGCTGCGAGGAGCCCGGCTCCGAGGGCGGCGGCTGAGGACCGTTCAGGTGCCTGCTGCGGTGGGAGCCGGTCGAAGCCGGGTGACGATCCGGTTCGCGGCGGTCTTCTGCAGCAGCCCGTAGGCGAGGACCGGCAGCAGCAGGTGCGGTTTGTCGGGCAGGGACGCGGTGATCAGTACAGCGCTCGCGCTGCTGTTGTTCATGCCGCAGGCGAGCGTCAGCGACGAGGCGGCGCCCGCCTCCAGCCGCAGGAGGTGGGCGGCGACCCGGCCGAGAACGAAGGAGAGCAGGCAGACCAGGGCGGCCACGGCCAGAGCAGCGGCGAACAGCAGCGGGCGTGGCCGGGTGAGGACGGATCCGAGGGCGCCGCTGGCGTTGACGTAGGTCAGGACCAGCGAACCGGCCATGGCCGACGGCGCGACCGTCGTGACCAGGCGGCCCAGCCATCGCGTGGGCAGGACGAGTGCGCCCAGCAGGCCCGCCGCGCAGGGAAGGACCACGGTGGTGAGGGCGAATCCACTCTCGGCCAGCCGGCCGGTGGCGGCGAGGGTGTGCGCGCAACCGCCGCTGAGCAGCGGCGACAGCGTCGCCAGCAGCACGGGGGTGGTCAGCGGGCTGAGGAGGGTGGAGGCCAGGACGAGGCCCACCATCGTCGGCTGATCTCCCTCGCCCTTGTCGGTCCACACGGTCGCCCCGGCGGCGACGGGCATCGCCACGACGAGGATCATCGCGGTGAGCAGTCCGCTGCCGCCGTCGGTGTCCGGGGTGCGCCGCAGGAGGAAGGCGACGAACGGCACGACCGCCAGTGGGATCGTCAGGTGCAGCACGAGGCCGGCGAGCAGGGCCTTCGGATGCCGCAGCAGGGCACCCAGCGCGCGGACGGGGACCTGGAGTCCGGCCGAGAACAGCACCAGGGACAGCAGGAGCGGTGCGGTGTGCACTGTCAGGTGCGACGGCGGCAGAGGATGGGGGTGGCGCAGCCACAGGCCGGGGG
>NZ_MUKA01000728.1 GCF_002150735.1 Streptomyces africanus | reverse complement strand
GATGCTGTGCAGTTCCCCGGCGAGGCCCGAGACCGGCCGGTACAGCGGTGAGGACGTCCAGCGCTGGTGCACCGGGCCGCCGTCGCTGATCGGGGCGCTGTCCCGCCCGGGATCCACGCTGCTCAGCGAACGCGCCCAGGACTCGGTCACCTCGTGGCGCAACGCCGCGCTGCCACCGGGGCGCGCGCCCGGGACGCTCAGCCGCGGCACCCAGCGGGACCACTCGTGCTCCAGCACGGCCCTGCGCTGCCGGAGGTCAGCGCGGAGCACGCGGTGGCCGACTGCTGGTGAGGCGAGTGCCGTCGGGGGCGGCCGCCCCCGGGTGCCGGCCGGCGGTCCATGGGGTGACGGCGGCCCAGGTCTCGCTCGCGGACGGCGCCGCGAAGGAGACCCACTGACCGTCACGGTGCTCCGGGACGGCGTGTCCCCTGGCCTGCCATTCGGCGACGAGCGCCGCGTAGATGGGCGGATGACCCCCGTATCCGCTGGTGAGTTCGGCGAACGACCGGGGAGCGGCGTCGTTCCCGGTGAGCCGCCGCGCCGTCTCAGTACTGTCCATGCCCGGGCAACGCGACACGCCGCACGGGTGGTACGCGGNNACGCCTCCGGCGCGGCCCCTTCCCTTTCCGGCGGTCTCCTCGACCCCGGCCCCACGCATCCGGTAACACTGACCTCAGACCGAGGACCGGGCCGGCACCGCGCCCGGAACCGGTCCTCCCGGTACGACGTACGACGGCAGGGAGAGGCCATGTCACAGCGCCCTGACCTCCGGCAGCGCAGGGCCGTGCTGGAGCACGAGTGGTCCCGCTGGGTGCCGCGGCTGAGCGTCCCGGGCGCGCGCCCCGGTGGCAGCGCGGCGTTGCGCCACGAGGT
>NZ_MUKA01000192.1 GCF_002150735.1 Streptomyces africanus | reverse complement strand
CTCGCCCTGGCGCTCGGCGCGACCGCCTGCGGCGGCGGCCCCGTCTCGGCCGGCGGCGGCGACAAGGCGCTCAGCGGCCAGACGATCACCGTGGCCGGTGTCTGGTCCGGCACCGAGCAGAAGAACTTCCAGAAGGTGCTCGACGCCTTCACCGAGAAGACCGGCGCCAAGACGCAGTTCACGTCCACCGGCGACAACGTCTCCACCGTCGTCGGCAGCAAGATCGAGGGCGGCAACGCCCCCGACGTCGTGATGGTCCCCCAGGTCGGCGTGCTCAAGCAGTTCGCCCAGAAGGGCTGGCTCAAGCCGCTGTCCAAGAAGACCGAGCAGTCCGTGGACGCCGGCTACGCCCCCGTGTGGAAGAAGTACGGCAGCGTCGACGGCACCCTCTACGGCCTCTACTTCAAGGCCGCGCACAAGTCGACCGTCTGGTACAGCCCCGACGCCCTCACCCAGGCCGGTGTGAAGCCGCCGAAGACCTACGACGAGATGCTGAAGGCCGGGCAGACCGTCTCCGACTCCGGCCTCGCCGCGTTCTCCGTCGCCGGGCAGGACGGCNNAAGTGGACCGACGCGTCGGTCGTCGACGCCCTCACCACCCTCGGCAAGCTCTTCAAGGACAAGCAGCTCATCGCCGGCGGCCAGAAGGGCGCCCTGAACACCGACTTCCCCGGCTCGGTGGAGAAGGTGTTCGGCCCGAAGCCCGAGGCCGGCATGGTCTACGAGGGCGACTTCGTCGCCGGCGTCGCCAAGGACCAGTTCGGCAAGAAGGTCGGCGAGGACGCGAACTTCTTCCCGTTCCCGGCGGTCGCCGGCGGCGAGGCACCGGTCGTCAGCGGCGGTGACGCGGCCGTCGTCCTCAAGGACGGCAAGAACCAGAAGGCCGCCCAGGCCCTCCTGGAGTACCTGGCGACCCCCGAGGCCTCGGCCGTGTGGGCGGAGGCGGGCGGCTTCCTCTCCCCGAACAAGAAGCTCGACCTCGCCTCCTACGGCGACGACGTCACCCGCGCCACCGCCAAGTCCCTCGTCCAGGCCGGGGACTCGGTCCGCTTCGACATGTCCGACCAGGCCCCGGCGGCCTTCGGCGGCACCAAGGGCACCGGCGAGTGGAAGCTGCTCCAGGACTTCCTGCGCGACCCGTCCGACCCGAAGGGCACCGCGGCGAAGCTGGAGGCCGCGGCGGCCAAGGCGTACCAGGACTGATCCGCCATGACAGCGACCCTCGTCAAAGAGACGAACCCGCCACCGCCCGTCACGGTCGCCGACCGCACCCGGCGTCTGCGCCGCCGCGGGAAGATCGTCGCCCTGCTGTTCGTGCTGCCCGCGCTGCTGCTGCTCGGCGCGCTCGTCGTCTACCCCGTGCTGTTCAGCGTCGGCCGCAGTTTCTTCGACGCCTCCGGGACGACCTTCGTCGGCGGCGACAACTACACCGAGATGTTCCGCGACCCGGCGACCCTCACGGCCGTCCGCAACACGGCCATCTGGGTCGTCGTGGCCCCGGCCCTGCTGACCGGCCTCGGGCTGATCCTGGCCGTCCTGGTGGAGAAGGTCCGCTGGGCCACCGCCTTCAAGCTGCTCCTCTTCATGCCGATGGCGGTCTCCTTCCTCGCCGCGGGCATCATCTTCCGGCTCGCCTACGACGAGGACCCCGACAAGGGCGTCCTCAACGCCGCGGTCGTCTCCGTCCACGACGCCTTCAAGGCCGAGTCCTCGTACCCGACGGCCCGGGCGCGTGACGGGCAGGGCCTGACGAAGGACAAGGACGGTTCGTACCGCACGAATGCGAGCGTGTCCCCGGGCGACGCGGTGACGCTGGGCCTCGTCGGGGTGCTGCCCGACGACCTGCCCGGCGGGACCGAACCCGCGTACGCGGCGGCGGGGAAGAAGGCCGGCCCCGACGAACTGCGCGGTGTGGTCTACCTGGACTTCACGCCCGGCGGGGGAGGGGAGCAGGGCAAGGTCGACCGGCGGGAGAGCGGACTGCCGCAGATGAAGGTCGAGGCGGTACGCGACGGTAAGACGGCCGCCACGGCGACCACCACCTCCGACGGCTCCTTCCGCTTCGAGGGCCTCGCACCGGGCTCCTACGAGGTAAAACTGCCGGCGTCCAACTTCGCCCCGCCCTACGAGGGCGTCTCCTGGCTCGGACCGGCGCTCGTCACACCGGCGATCATCGGGGCCTACCTGTGGATCTGGACCGGCTTCGCCATGGTGCTGATCGGGGCAGGCCTGTCCACGCTGCCGCGGGACGCGCTGGAGGCGGCGCGGATCGACGGAGCGAACGAGTGGCAGATCTTCCGGCGGATCACGGTGCCGCTGCTGGCCCCGGTCCTCACGGTCGTCTTCGTCACCCTGGTCATCAACGTGATGAAGGTCTTCGACCTCGTCTACATCATCGCGCCCGGGCCCGTGCAGGAGGACGCGACCGTGCTCGCGACGCAGATGTGGCTGGTGTCGTTCGGCGGCGGCAACAACCAGGGGCTCGGCAGCGCGCTCGGAGTGCTGCTCCTGCTGCTGGTGGTTCCGGCCATGGTGTTCAACGTCCGCCGTTTCCGAAGGAGTCAGCGATGAACGCGGTGCGGCGCGGGTTGGGCAACGGAGTCGTCCAGGCCTTCCTCGTGGTGATCGGTCTGGTGTGGATGACGCCGCTGGCCGGGCTGTTCCTGTCCTCGCTGCGGTCCGCCGAGGACACGGCGAAGGGCGGCTGGTGGACGGTGTTCTCCAGCCCCGGGCAGCTGTCCTTCGACAACTACTCCTCGCTGTTGCAGAACTCGGGCATCACGCAGGCGTTCTGGAACACGGTGCTGATATCGGTGCCGACGACGGTGCTGGTCGTGGTGATCGCGGCGCTCGCGGGATACGCCTTCGCGTGGCTGGACTTCCCCGGGCGGGAGGCGGTCTTCCTGGTCGTGGTCGCGCTGCTGGTGGTGCCCGTGCAGATCGGGCTGCTGCCGGTCGCCAAACTCTTCGGGCAGCTGGGCCTGTTCGGCACGATCCCCGGGGTCGTCCTCTTCCACGTGGCCTACGGCCTGCCGTTCGCGGTGTTCCTGCTGCGGAACTACTTCGCCGAGATGCCGAAGGAGATGCTGGAGGCGGCCCGGATGGACGGCGGCAGTGAATGGCGTATCTTCACGCGGCTCGTGCTGCCCGTGGGGCGGCCGGCGATCGCCTCTCTGGCCATCTTCCAGTTCCTGTGGGTGTGGAACGACATGCTGGTGGCGCTGCTGTTCGCGGACAGTTCCTCGCAGCCGTTGACGGTGGAACTCCAGTCGCAGATACGGCAGTTCGGCAGCAACATCGATGTCCTGGCGCCCGGGGCGTTCGTGTCCCTGGTCGTCCCTGTCGTCGTGTTCTTCGCGTTCCAGAGGCACTTTGTGCAGGGCGTGATGGCGGGGTCGGTCAAGTAGCCCCAGTACCAGGGGGCTCCGCCCCCTGGACCCCCGCCTATGCCCACCCGCCACCCGAAACTGCCCTTGATGGCGGCAACTCGCGGGTCCAGCCTTCTGGCTGACCGCTTCGGGTGGTGGGTGGGCGAAGGCCGTGAGGCCTAAGCCGAAGCCGGCGGGTACAGCGAACGCGGCAGTTGGGAAGCCGCCGCCCCGTCCAGCAGCCACAGCGTCCGGCTGCGGCCGTACGCCCCCGCCGCCGGTGCCTGGATCTCGCCCGCGCCCGACAACGCGATCGCCGCGGCCTGCGCCTTGTCCTCCCCGGCCGCGAGAAGCCACACCTCCCGCGCCGCACGAATCGCCGGCAACGTCAGCGTCACCCGCGTCGGCGGCGGCTTCGGCGCGCCGTGGACACCGACGACCGTGCGGTCGACTTCCCGCACCGCCGGCAGCTCCGGGAACAGCGACGCCACGTGCGTGTCCGGGCCGACGCCCAGCATCAGCACGTCGAACGTGGGGACGGGCCCGTGGTTCTCCGGGCCCGCCGCCCGCGCCAGTTCCTCCGCGTACGCGGCCGCCGCCGCGTCCACGTCGTCACCGTAGGGGCCGTCCGACGCGGGCATCGCGTGCACCCGCTTCGGATCGAGCGGCACGGAGTCCAGCAGTGCCTGACGCGCCTGCGTGACATTGCGCTCCGGGTCGCCCTCGGGCAGGAACCGTTCGTCGCCCCACCAGAGGTCGAGCCGGCTCCAGTCGACGGCGTCCCGGGCGGGCGCCGCGGCCAGGGCGGCCAGCAGGCCGTTGCCGTTGCGGCCGCCCGTCAGGACCACGGATGCCGACCCCCGGGAGGCCTGCGCGTCCACGATCCTGGTGATCAGCCGGGCCGCCGCGGCCTGCGCCATCAGCTCCTTGTCGCGATGGACGACCAGCTGCGGTGCCGTACTCACTTCGTCGTCGCCTTCCGTACCGGTTCCAGCTGGGGCGGTTCAGGCTTCACCGGTGCCTGTTTCACCGGTTCCTGCTTCACCGGTGCCTCCGCCGTCGCTTGCGAAGCGGGTGCTTTCGCAGCCGTTTCACGGGGAGCGGGGAGGGCGAGTCGTGCTCGCCCGTCACTTTTGGGCTCTCCCTGATCTCCCGGCTCTCCCCGCGCTCCTTTGGGGGCCTTCAGCCGGTCCACCCCGTACCGCAGCGCCGACGCGTACGTGTCGTCCGGGTCCAGCCGCCGCAGCTCCTCCGCGATCAGCTCGGCCGTGTCCCGGCGCTTGAGCGCCACACCACGGGCCGGCTGGCCCTCGATGGAGAGCGTCGCCAGGGAACCGTCCGCCCGGTCCAGCACGATGGGGCCGCAGTCCGTGTCCATGCGGACCGCCGTCAGACCGGGGCCGCCGGACAGCGAGCGCTTGACGGGGACGTCCAGCCGGTCCGCGAGCCACATCGCCAGCAGCTCACAGCTCGGGTTGAACTCCTCGCCCTCCACCTCGACGGCCCTGACCTCGCAGGTGACCTGGTCGAGGGCCGCCGCCAGCATGGAACGCCAGGGCGTGATGCGGGTCCAGGACAGGTCCGTGTCGCCGGGGGTGTAGGTCCCGGACCGGGTGGCCAGGTCCCGCACCGGCTGCTCGGAGGCGTACGTGTCGGTGACGCGGCGCTGGGCGAGGGCACCCAGGAGGTCCTTCGCCGGGTCGAGCGGCGCGTTCACCGGCCACCACACCACCACCGGGGCGTCCGGCAGCAGCAGCGGCAGCACCACCGACTGGGCGTGGTCGGCGACCTCGCCGTACAGCCGGAGCACGACCGTCTCGCCGGTGCCGGCGTCGGCGCCGACCCGGACCTCCGCGTCCAGGCGGGACTGCGTACGGTCGCGGGGGGAGCGGGAGACGCGCTTGATGACCACGAGCGTGCGCGAGGGGTGCTCGTGCGAGGCGTCGCTCGCTGCCTTCAGCGCGTCGTAGGCGTTCTCCTCGTCGGTCACGATGACCAGCGTGAGCACCATCCCGACCGCCGGGGTGCCGATCGCCCGGCGGCCCTGCACCAGCGCCTTGTTGATCTTGCTGGCCGTGGTGTCCGTGAGGTCTATCTTCATGGCCGGCGCCAGCTCCGTCCGTGTCGCTCGAGCATTTCGTCCGCCTCGACGGGCCCCCAGGTACCGGCCGGGTACTGGGCGGGCTTGCCGTTCTCGTCCCAGTACTCCTCGATCGGGTCGAGGATCTTCCAGGACAGCTCGACCTCCTCGGTACGCGGGAAGAGGTTCGAGTCCCCGAGGAGGACGTCCAGGATGAGACGCTCGTACGCCTCCGGGCTGGACTCCGTGAAGGACTCGCCGTAGGCGAAGTCCATCGACACGTCCCGGATCTCCATCGACGTGCCGGGGACCTTCGAGCCGAAGCGGACCGTGACGCCCTCGTCGGGCTGGACGCGGATGACGATCGCGTTGGAGCCCAGCTCCTCGGTGGCCGTCGTGTCGAAGGGGGAGTGCGGGGCCCGCTGGAAGACGACCGCGATCTCCGTCACGCGGCGGCCCAGCCGCTTGCCGGTGCGCAGGTAGAAGGGGACGCCCGCCCAGCGGCGGTTGTCGATCTCCAGCTTGATCGCGGCGTAGGTGTCGGTCTTCGAGGAGGCGTTGATGCCGTCCTCCTCCAGATAGCCGCGCACCTTCGTGCCGCCCTGCCAGCCGGCCGCGTACTGGGCGCGCACGGTGTCCCGGCCGATGTCCTTGGGCAGCTTCACGGCGCCGAGCACCTTGGTCTTCTCGGCGGCCAGCGCGTCCGCGTCGAAGGAGGCCGGCTCCTCCATGGCGGTGAGCGCCAGAAGCTGGAGCAGGTGGTTCTGGATGACGTCACGGGCGGCGCCGATGCCGTCGTAGTACCCGGCCCGGCCGCCGATGCCGATGTCCTCGGCCATGGTGATCTGCACGTGGTCCACGAGGGACCGGTTCCAGATCGGCTCGAACATGGTGTTGGCGAAGCGCAGCGCCAGGATGTTCTGGACCGTCTCCTTGCCCAGGTAGTGGTCGATGCGGAAGACCTGGTCCGGGGCGAAGACCTCGTGGACGACCTTGTTGAGCTCCTCGGCCGACTTCAGGTCGTGCCCGAAGGGCTTCTCGATGACCGCGCGCCGCCAGGAGCCGCCCTTCTGGTCGGCCAGCCCGTGCTTCTTCAGCTGCTGGATGACCACCGGGAAGGACTTCGGCGGCACGGACAGGTAGAAGGCGAAGTTGCCGCCCGTGCCCTGGGCCTTGTCCAGCTCCTCGATCGTGGAGCGCAGCCGCTCGAACGCGTCGTCGTCGTCGAACGTGCCCTGCACGAAGCGCATGCCCTGGATGAGCTGCTGCCAGACCTCTTCGCGGAAAGGCGTGCGGGCGTGCTCCTTGACCGCGTCGTGGACCACCTGGGCGAAGTCCTCGTGCGCCCACTCGCGGCGGGCGAAGCCCACGAGCGAGAAGCCCGGCGGCAGCAGACCCCGGTTGGCGAGGTCGTACACGGCGGGCATGAGCTTCTTGCGGGACAGGTCGCCCGTGACGCCGAAGATGACCAGGCCCGACGGCCCCGCGATACGCGGGAGCCGTCGGTCCGCGGGGTCACGCAGCGGGTTGCTGCTCGACACCTGTTCAGCCCTCCGAGGGGGCGAGGCGCTGAAGCTCGGCCTCGGTCGACTTCAGCAGGTCGGTCCAGGACGCCTCGAACTTCTCGACGCCCTCCTCCTCCAGCAGCTGGACCACGTCGTCGTACTTGATCCCGAGCTTCTCGACCGCGTCGAGGTCGGCGCGGGCCTGCTCGTACGTGCCGGCGACGGCGTTGCCGCGGATCTCGCCCTGCTCCTCCGTGGCGAACAGGGTCGCCTCCGGCATGGTGTTCACCGTGTTCGGAGCCACCAGTTCGTCGACGTACAGGGTGGGCTTGTACGCCTTGTCCTTGACGCCGGTGGACGCCCACAGCGGACGCTGCTTGTTGGCGCCCGCCTTCTCCAGGGCGTTCCAGCGGTCCGAGGAGAAGACCTCCTCGTACGCCTGGTAGGCCAGACGGGCGTTCGCGACGCCGGCCTTGCCGCGCGCCGCCTTGGCCTCGTCGGTGCCCAGCGCGTCGATCCGCTTGTCGATCTCGGTGTCCACGCGGGAGACGAAGAACGACGCCACGGAGTGGATCTGCGACAGGTCCAGGCCGCGCTCCTTGGCCTTCTCCAGGCCGGTCAGGAACGCGTCCATGACCAGGCGGTAGCGCTCCAGCGAGAAGATCAGCGTGACGTTGACGCTGATGCCCAGGCCGATGGTCTCGGCGATGGCCGGGATGCCCGCCTCGGTCGCCGGGATCTTGATGAGCGTGTTGGGCCGGTCCACCAGCCAGGCGAGCTGCTTGGCCTCGGCGACCGTCGCCCGCGTGTTGTGCGCCAGGCGCGGGTCGACCTCGATCGAGACCCGGCCGTCCTGGCCACCGGTGGCGTCGAAGACCGGGCGCAGGATGTCGGCGGCGTCGCGGACGTCCGCCGTCGTGATCATGCGGATGGCCTCTTCGACGGTGACCTTGCGGGCGGCGAGGTCGGCCAGCTGCGTGTCGTAGCCGTCGCCCTGCGAGATCGCCTTCTGGAAGATCGACGGGTTGGTGGTGACGCCCACGACGTGCTGCTGGTCGATCAGCTCGGCGAGGTTGCCGGACGTGATCCGCTTGCGCGACAGGTCGTCCAGCCAGATCGCCACGCCTTCCTCGGAGAGGCGCTTGAGTGCGTCTGTCATGGAAATTCCATCTCCTACGTGTCGTATATAAGCGTCAGCGCTGAGCTGCGGCGATCGATTCCCGCGCGGCGGCGGCAACGTTCTCGGCAGTGAAGCCGAACTCGCGGAAGAGGACCTTGCCGTCGGCCGAAGCACCGAAGTGCTCCAGGGAAACGATGCGGCCGGCGTCGCCCACGTACTTGTGCCAGGTGAGACCGATACCGGCCTCCACCGCGACACGGGCCCGGACGGACGGCGGCAGGACGCTGTCCCGGTACCCCTGGTCCTGCTGCTCGAACCACTCGACCGACGGCATGGACACCACACGGGTGGGCACGCCGGCGCCCTGGAGCTGCTCACGCGCCTCGACGGCGACGTGCACCTCCGAGCCGGTGGCGATGAGGATGACCTCGGGCTCGCCGCCGTCGGCCTCGAACAGGACGTAACCGCCCTTGGCGGCATCGTCGTTGGGCTCGTACGTCGGCACGCCCTGACGAGTCAGCGCCAGACCGTGCGGCTGGCCCTTGCCGAACTCCTTCGTCCAGCGCCGGAGGATCTCGCGCCAGGCGATGGCCGTCTCGTTGGCGTCGGCCGGCCGCACGATGTTCAGGCCCGGGATGGCGCGCAGCGCGGCCAGGTGCTCGACCGGCTGGTGGGTCGGGCCGTCCTCGCCGAGGCCGATGGAGTCGTGCGTCCACACGTACGTCACCGGCAGGTGCATCAGCGCCGACAGCCGCACCGCGTTGCGCATGTAGTCGGAGAAGACCAGGAACGTGCCGCCGTAGATCCGGGTGTTGCCGTGCAGCGCGATGCCGTTCATCTCGGCGGCCATCGCGTGCTCGCGGATACCGAAGTGGATCGTGCGGCCGTACGGGTCCGCCTCGGGCAGCGGGTTGTCCGCCGGGAGGAAGGAGCTGGTCTTGTCGATCGTGGTGTTGTTGGAGCCCGCCAGGTCGGCCGAGCCGCCCCACAGCTCCGGGATCACCGCGCCGAGCGCCTGGAGGACCTTGCCGGAGGCGGCACGCGTGGCCACGCCCTTGCCGACCTCGAAGACCGGGATCTTCTCCTCCCAGCCCTTGGGCAGCTCACCCTTGGCGACGCGGTCGTACTCCGCGGCCCGCTCGGGGTTGTTGTCCCGCCACTGCTGGTACGCCTTCTCCCACACCGCGCGGGCCGCCTGGCCCCGCTCCAGCGCCTTGCGGGTGTGCGTGATCACCTCGTCGGAGACCTCGAAGGACTGCTCCGGGTCGAAGCCGAGGACCCGCTTGGTCGCCGCGACCTCGTCGTCGCCCAGCGCCGAGCCGTGCGCGGCCTCGGTGTTCTGCGCGTTCGGGGCCGGCCAGGCGATGATCGAGCGCATCGCGATGAACGACGGCCTGTCCGTGACGGCCTTGGCCTGCTGGATCGCCTCGTAGATCGCGGCCGGGTCCAGGTCGCCGTTCTCCTGCGGCTCCACCCGCTGCACGTGCCAGCCGTAGGCCTCGTACCGCTTGGCGGTGTCCTCGGAGACGGCCGTCTCGGTGTCGCCCTCGATCGAGATGTGGTTGTCGTCCCACAGCAGGATCAGGTTGCCCAGCTTCTGGTGGCCCGCGAGCGACGAGGCCTCGGCGGAGATGCCCTCCTGGAGGCAGCCGTCACCGGCGATGCAGTAGACGAAGTGGTCGAAGGGAGACTCGCCCTGGGGGGCCTCCGGGTCGAACAGACCCCGCTCGTAGCGGGCGGCCATCGCCATGCCCACCGCGTTGGCGACACCCTGACCGAGCGGGCCGGTCGTCGTCTCCACACCGGTCGTGTGCCCGTACTCGGGGTGGCCCGGGGTCTTCGAACCCCAGGTGCGGAAGGACTTCAGATCGTCCAGCTCCAGGCCGAAGCCGGCCAGGTACAGCTGGGTGTAGAGGGTCAGGGACGAGTGGCCGGCGGACAGCACGAAGCGGTCCCGCCCGACCCAGTCGGCGTCCGCCGGGTCGTGCCGCATCACCTTCTGGAAGAGGGTGTAGGCGGCAGGCGCCAGGCTCATCGCCGTACCCGGATGGCCGTTACCGACCTTCTGTACGGCATCGGCGGCCAGG
Organism: Streptomyces africanus; assembly: GCF_002150735.1. Classification (GTDB taxonomy): domain Bacteria; phylum Actinomycetota; class Actinomycetes; order Streptomycetales; family Streptomycetaceae; genus Streptomyces; species Streptomyces africanus. Next base: position 1,816 of record NZ_MUKA01000192.1, on the reverse strand, counting down.
ACACGCGCGGTGTCGACGGCCCGCTGGTCCAACTCGGTCCACTCGAGGTCTGTGGTGGTCGGCTTGGTGCTCACCCTGGGTCAGGGCTCCTCTCCACATGTCGGATGCCGGTGTATCGGGGCGTCCACCGGCCGCAGCCGAGCCTACCCCCGTAGGACGTGCGTTCTTTCGAGTCTCTCCAGAGTGCCGGGACACGTTTGGATCCGCCTCCTGACTGGGCCGTATCCCCTTCGACAGGTGAATACGGACCCGCTCATCCGGGTGCTCAATCGAGCTTGCGCGCGCCCTTCGGAAGCCGCTCACCAACACGACCCGACCCCCGCGAATGTCCGACTCTGGGCAACGTCTAAAGTGGCGTGGTACGCGCGAGCCTTTACCGGTACTTCACACGGGTGAGGCTTGCTGGGATGTCTCTGTAGGGGTGTGCGTGACGGCCGTTGAATCCCGTCCAGCGGGGATGCTCGGGACGGACCAGAGCCCGGCCCACCGGCCGTTCGGGGCCCGTGTCAAGGCGTTCGTGGCTCTCACCAAGCCGCGGATCATCGAGCTGCTCCTGATCACCACCGTGCCGGTGATGTTCCTGGCGCAGCAGGGGGTGCCCGACCTGACCCTGGTGCTGCTGACCTGCGTCGGCGGTTACATGTCCGCGGGCGGCGCCAACGCGCTCAACATGTACATCGACCGCGACATCGACGCGCTGATGGACCGCACCTCGCAGCGGCCGCTGGTCACCGGCATGGTCAGCCCGCGCGAGTGCCTCGCCTTCGGCATCACCCTGGCGATCGCCTCGACGCTGCTCTTCGGCCTCACGGTGAACTGGCTGAGCGCCTGGCTCTCCCTCGGCGCGCTCCTCTTCTACGTCGTCGTCTACACGATGATCCTCAAGCGCCGTACCTCGCAGAACATCGTGTGGGGCGGCATCGCCGGCTGTCTGCCCGTGCTGATCGGCTGGTCCTCGGTCACGAACTCCATGTCGTGGGCGCCGATCATCCTGTTCCTCGTCATGTTCTTCTGGACGCCGCCGCACTACTGGCCGCTGTCCATGAAGGTCAAGGAGGACTACGCGCGCGTGGGCGTGCCGATGCTGCCGGTGGTCGCCTCCAACAAGGTCGTCGCCAAGCAGATCGTGATCTACAGCTGGGTCATGGTCGCCGTCTCGCTCCTGCTGACCCCGCTCGGCTACACCGGCTGGTTCTACACGGCGGTCGCCGTGCTGGCGGGCGGCTTCTGGCTCTGGGAGGCGCACGGCCTGCAGAACCGCGCGAAGGCGGAGGTGACGGGCGCGAAGCTGAAGGAGATGCGCCTGTTCCACTGGTCGATCACCTACGTGTCGCTGCTGTTCGTGGCGGTCGCGGTCGACCCCTTCCTGCGCTGACGCGGCGCTGACGTACGTCACAGGGCCCTGCTCTCGCCAGTCGATCTACCCGTGAGTAGCATCGCCACCATGGCAGACACGCAGCAGGTTGACCCGAAGGCCGAGCGCAAGGCGGCCCGGCTGGCCAAGCAGATCTCCTCCTTCTCCAAGGCCCACGGCGGCGCCGAGGGCCAGCTCGCCTACCTCGGCGAACGCGGCGCCCGCATCGTCCTGGTCGGCGAGGACGGCAACTGGGGCGACCTGGTGGCCCCGTCCTACGAGATCGCCGAGAAGGCCGTGGAGAAGTCGGGCATCACGACCCACGAGTCCTTCGACGGCGAATTCGCCGCGAAGGTCACAACGGGCCGCTACGAGTGGACGCGCATGGCGGGGATCCAGCTGGGCGGGCCCAAGAACAACTGACCCTCTTTTAGGGGCGCGGGGAACTGCGCGAGCAACCAC
>NZ_MUKA01000727.1 GCF_002150735.1 Streptomyces africanus | reverse complement strand
GCAGCGTGGATCCCGGGCGGGACAGCGCCCCGATCAGCGACGGCGGCCCGGTGCACCAGCGCTGGACGTCCTCACCGCTGTACCGGCCGGTCTCGGGCCTCGCCGGGGAACTGCACAGCATCGCCGAGGACGCCGGGTTCGTCACGGCGGTCACCGACGAGTCCGGCACCATCCTGTGGACCTGCGGAGGCCCGACCATGCGCCGCCGGGCCGAGCGCGTCAACTTCGCGCCGGGTGGCCGGTGGGACGAGCAGGCCATGGGCACCAACGCCCTGTCCCTCGCCCTGCGCACCGGCCGTCCCAGCTCCGTCTTCTCGGCCGAGCACCTGGTGTCGGCCCTGCACGGCTGGGTCTGCTACTGCGCGCCGGTGCACGGCCCGGACGGGCGCGTCCTCGGCGTACTGGACCTGTCGACCACCTGGGACCGCTCGCATCCCCTGGCCATGTCCACCGTACGCACGCTGGTGTCCACCATCGAGGCCCGCCTCACCACGGAACGGCCCCGCCCGGGA
>NZ_MUKA01000191.1 GCF_002150735.1 Streptomyces africanus | reverse complement strand
ATCCGGTGCTGCGTCGCGCCGCCGGAGCCCCACCCCGACGGCGCGACGCAGCACCGGATCCGGAGGAAGACCCACACATGAGCGTGACGACGGTGCCCAGTGTGACGACTGCTCTCACGGCCCCGAAGACCCTGATCCCCGCCCCGCCGCGCAACCACGACACCCGAGGCGACGACAACGCCTGGACCCGACTGATCGACGCGGTGCGGGAATCGGGCCAGTACCCCACCAGGCCGGAGGCGGAGCGAGTCACCCGTATCGTCCTGTCCGCCCTCGGCGGTCATGTGATCGGCGACGAACGGGTCGACCTCGCCCGCGCCCTGCCCGAGGAGGCCGCCAGGGTCGTCGCCTCCCAGATCCCGGCCACGCGCCGGCTGACCGCCGCCGAGTTCGTCGACTCCGTCGCGGCCCGTATCGAGGGAGCGACCCCCGCCACGGCCCGCTGGGACGTCAGCTCGGTCCTGAGCGTGCTGCCGCCCCTGGTCGGCGACGACCTGATCACCCGCATCCTGGCCCAGCTTCCCCCCGGCTACGCCCTCCTGTTCGGCCGAGCGGACCTGAGCCCGGCGTCGTAGGCTCCTGAGCCGCGTACGGCGGCCACCTCTTGGACGCACGCGAGGTGGCCGTCGGACAGACGGCCAAGCCACCGACAGGAGCCGGCACTTGACCCATACGAGGTCCGCGACCCTCACCACCCCCGACGGCACGCACCTCGCCCACAGGGACCACCACCCCCCTGGGGAACCCACGGCCACGTTCCTCCTCCTGCACGGCCTGGCAGGCCACCAGGGCGAGTGGGACACCCTCGCCGCGCAACTGTCGTCCGACGGCCACCGCGTGGTGACCTACGACGCCCGAGGCCACGGCGCCAGCACCCGCACACCGGCGACCACGACCCGCGCGGCCCACGTCCAGGACGCCGTAACCCTGATCGAGGACCTGGACCTGGCCCCCGTGACCCTGCTCGGCCAGTCCCTGGGCGGCCACACGGCCCTGCTCCTGGACCGCGTCCCACCCCCACCTGGTGAAGTCCCTGATCCTGATCGAAGCGGGCCCGGCCGGCCCGACCCCGGACCTCCCAGCCCAGATCGCGACCTGGCTGGACAGCTGGCCGACCCCCTTCACGTCCCTCGACGAGGCGGAGGCGTTCCTGGGCCACGAGGCCTGGGCGAGGAGCCTGGAGGAACGAGAAGACGGCTGGTACCCGAGATGGGACCGTACGACGATCATCAACACGGTCACCGAACTGGCCACCACGGCCTACTGGCCCGAGTGGTCCCGCATCGCCTGCCCCACCCTCCTCATCCAGGGCGAACACGGCACGATGCGCCCCGACGAACCGGCCAAGATGCTCACCCACCGCCCGCACACCCACCACACCCGCATCCCCGACGCGGCCCACGACGTCCACCTGGACCAGCCGGACCGCCTCTACGAAGCGATCAGGACCTTCATCGCCTGACCCCGAACCGCAAACAGTTCGACAGGACCCCGTCTCCCCGCCATCCTGCGGTGGCGCATCGGTACACCGGCGCGCCCAACTCGCCCGAGGGAGACGACTGTTGAACCCCGCGATCCGTCACATCACCTTCGACTGCACGGGACAGCCCTACGAACTGGCTCGCTTCTGGTCCGAGTTGCTCGGCCACCCGATCTCCGACGAGGACAAGCCCGGCGACCCCGAGGTGCTGATCGAGCTCCCGAACGGCGCCCCCGGCCTCCTCTTCGTCAGCGTCGAGGAAGGCAAAACAACCAAGAACCGCATCCACTTCGACCTCCAGCCCACCGGCCGCACCCGCTCCGAGGAGGTCGAACGCGCGGTGACCCTCGGCGCCCGCATCCTGACGGACCGCACCTTCCCGAACGGCAGAGGCTGGGTCGTCATGGCCGACCCCGAGGGAAACGAGTTCTGCGTCGAACGGGGAGAACTGGACCGGGTGGAGGACTGACGCCAGGACGCTCTGGCTCCGGGGTGTAGATCCATTATCGCGGCACGCGAAGCCGCCTGTCACCGTTCCCCAGAATGATCTTTACGCCCGATATGCGCCCCTAGGCTTGCGGGGACAGACACAACACCCGTCACCAAACAGGGAGTTGAGAGTGGCGCACGACGTAGCCGCGCTGACGGAAGAACTCACGGCCATGGCTGCGGCCGATCACCAGTCCACGATCCTCGCGAACAGCGATGACCCCGCCGAGCAGCTGGCATGGCGCCGGCTGACCGCACGGCACGGTGACCGGCTCAACGAGATCATGGACGAGTACGGCTGGCCGACGGCAGACCTGGTCGGCGAGCAGGCCGCCCGCGCAGCGTGGCTGATCGCCCAGCACGCCGACCGACAACTCGACGTCCAGCGCCGCGCCCTCCACCTCATGCAGCAAGCGGTGTCGGCAGGCTCGGCCGACCCCCGCGACCTGGCCTTCCTCCGCGACCGCACGCTGGTCAACGAGGGCCGCAAACAGCTCTACGGCACACAGATCGCCGGCGTGAAGAACGGGTCACCGATCCCGTGGCCCTGCGAGGAACCCGAGCGCATGGACGAACTCCGCGCGGAGGTCGGCATCGAGCCCTTCGACGAGTACGTTGCCAAGTTCTCGACGACGTGACGCCGACACCGTCCCGAACTCCGACGCGTCATCCGCACCCAACCGCCCCCACCCACGCACCGGCAACC
>NZ_MUKA01000190.1 GCF_002150735.1 Streptomyces africanus | reverse complement strand
CACGGGGGCCTGGCCGGGGCGGTCGGCGTCTTCGGCGGTTGCGTGGCCGAGGGCCGGGGCTTCGTCGTCTCCGGCGGGGGAGCGGGGGCGGTGGTACGGGTGTCGTCGCCCGAGGGGCTGGGCGAAGGGCCCGGCGTCGTCCCCTCGCTCTGCGGGGCCCGCGTGGACGGTGTGGGGGAATCCGGGCGGTCGAAGTCCGGCTGGGACGTCCGGTCGTCACCGTCCCCGGACGTACGGGCCGTGGGGGCGGCTGAGCCGCTGTCGCCCGCCGACGAGGGGCGGGTGGCCAGAAAGGCCGTCAGGGCGAGGGCGCACACGGTGAGTACGGCGGCGAGGGTGACGTACGGCCTCAGCCGCCGCCGGGCGGGACGTTCGGCCGACGGTGCCGCCACCGGCGTACTCCCCGCTCCCGGCGGCCCGAAGCCCGGCTGCCCCGCCGCCGGTACACCGGGTAACCGCGCCGCTCCGGGCGGCGCGAACCCCGGCATCGCAGCCACCGCCGGACGCACGCGCGGCGGTGGTAACGGACTGTCCTTCAGCACCTCGTACGCCTGCTGCCGGGCCAGGATGCGGCTGCCGAGCGGCTCCTGCCAGGAGGCGGACCGGGGCTGGGCCGAGGCCGCGTCGACCAGGTCCTGGGGGCCGGGGCGCAGGGCCGGGTCCTTGGAGAGGCATGCCGTGAGGAGGTCGGCCAGGACCGGGTCGCCCGTCCGCACCTCGGACATGACCTTCGCGTTCGGCTCCTCCGAGGCGATGCGGTGCAGGACGTCCACCCCGGTGCCGTCGCCGAAGGGGGCGTGTCCGGTGACCGCGTGGACGACCGTGCTCGCGAAACAGAACACGTCGGAGGCCGTGTCGCAGCGGCCGTCCCTGAGGTACTCGGGGGACATGAAGGCGGGGGTGCCGACGCGGTTGCCGGTCATGGTGATCGCGCTGGCGTCGACGGCCCGGGCGATGCCGAAGTCGACGACGTGTGCGCCCTGCCGGGTCAGGAGAACGTTGGAGGGCTTGACGTCCCGGTGCACGATCCCGGTCGCGGCCAGCGCGCCGAGCGCCCGCCCGAGATCGGCCACCAGCCGCCAGGCGTCCTCGGGTGGCAGGACGCCGCAATCCCGCACGGCCTCCGCCAGGTTGAGACCGGGTAAGTACACCGTCGCCATCCACAGCAGCTCGCTGTCCGGCTCGAAGCCCGTGCCCAGCAACTCGGGCGTGTAGGGCGCGCCCACGCGCGCGTGCACGGTGGCCTCCCGCTCGAACCGCCGCCGGAAGGGCGTGTCCTCGGCGTACTCGGGCCGGATGACCTTCACCGCGGCGAGCCCGGGCGTCCCGTCCCCGTGCCGCGCCAGATAGACCCGGCCCATGCCACCCCTGCCGAGCAGCCCCAGCGGTACGTACGGTCCGACCCGCACCGGATCGGCGGGTCGCAGCGGCACGCACCCGGTCTGTGCTAAGGCGGCGTCTGACATGGATCCCCCGGCTGTGGTCCTGGCAGCGATGCCGGAAACGGTACCGGAGCAGTCCCGCCGGCCTGACGTGCCCCGCGCCCCGGGAGTACCTGTGAACTCTGAGGGTCACTTCCTCGCGGCCGGGGTGTACTCCTTGAGGTAGTGGGCGACGCGGGCGGCGTAGTCGCGGTACTTCGGGGGAACGCCGCCCGCGTTGTTCACGCTCTTGTACGACGTCCGGTACGCGGCGGCGACCAGCACCCGGCGGTCGCCGCGCAGGCCGGCCTCCAGGCGCGGTTCGGCGAAGCACAGGTAGCGGGCCATGGCCGGGATGGACTCGGCGGGGGTGAGCGGCGGCCTGGGGGTCTCCTTCGCGGGGACGCCGTCGGCGCGGATCCACCAGCGCAGGATGCTCGGGGTCCAGCGGGCGATGCCGTACTCGCCCTCCTCGCCCGCGTCCGGGTCGGAGAGACCGGGATCGAAGTCGCTCTCCACCTTCAGCATCGCGGCGACGAGCGCCGGGGTGATCTCCGGCTGGACGCAGTCGTGGGCCGAGTCGACGATGAGCCGCCGGTAGGCGACCGGGACGCCCTTGTCGGTGCGCAGTTCGGAGGCGCCGTAGCCGGCGGGGGTCACCTTGCGGGTCTCGCCGGTCTTGCTCCCGCCGTCGTCGCCGGGACCGGCCCAGGTGGCGACGCCGTAGCCGAGGGCGGCGACGGCGGCACCGGCCGCCAGGACCGCGATGCGGCGGGAGGGGCGGCGGGCCGGGCGCAGGCGGGGCAGGCGGAAGGAGCGGTGCCCGGTGCCGGCGGCCGCCCGGACGCGGTCGAGCAGGGCCTCGCCACAGACGCGGTCCTGGTGGGTGCGGGTCAGGCAGGCGGAGATGATCTGCCGCCAGTCGTCGGGCAGTTCGGGCGACAGACGCAGCTCGTCGGTGCCTCGGGCGTAGGCGGCGGCAGCGTCGCGGCGGGCCGTCACCGTCGCGCCGGGCAGCGGGAAGGAGCCGGTGAGGACGAGGTGCGCGAGGACACCGAAGGCCCAGACGTCGGCCGACGGGCGGATTCGGCGGCCCCGTTCGCCGATCTCGGTCCACAGGAGCTCGGGCGGGGTGTAGTCGGGGGTGGAGAAGGCCGGGGTGTAGGCGTGGGTGCCCTCCAGCTCGGCGGCCATGTTGAAGTCGGCGAGGCGGACCGAACCGTCGTCCATCAGCAGCACGTTGGCCGGCTTCAGGTCGCCGTGCACCCAGCCGGCGCCGTGCAACTGGGCCAGGCCCTCGCAGATCTGCGCGAGCAGTGCGGGACCGGCCTCGGGCCGGGGCTCCGCGGTCAGCAGGGCGGACAGGGAGCCCTCGGCCCGCTCCAGGACGAGGACGGTGGCGCCGTCCAGCTCCGGCCGGTCCGGGTCGTCGACCGTCAGCGTCTCGTACATCCGCACCAGGCGCGGCTGTCTCAGCCGCCGGTACAGCTCGACCTCCCGCTCGACCAGCTCGCGCAGATGGGTCAGCCGGCGGGGCGTGGCCGTGCCCGTGGGCAGGAACTTCAGGGCGGCCGTCCGGGGCAGCCGTGTGCTCTCCCCGGTGCGCCGGGCCGCGTACACACTGCCGAAGGCGCCGGTCGCGAGGGGCTCGCGCACCTCCCAGACGCCGACCCGGTAACCCTTCGGCACCGCGACGGCGTAGGGCTCGGTCACCGGCTCACCCGGCCCGGCGACGGGCCTGCCAGGACGGTCAGGTCGTCCTCGCGGACCAGGTCGAAGCGGAGCGCCAGGGAGACCAGGGACTCCTTCTTGCCGTTGAGCCGCGGGCCGGTGTCCGCGCTCTGCGGGCCCGGCTTGAGGCGCAGTTTCACGGCGAGGTAGTCGATGTTCCACTGCACCGAGGTGCGGGACGCGGCCGGCCAGGTGGGGCGCAGGCGGTCGGCGACCTGGTCGACGGTGGGCAGCGGGGCGTGCGGGGCGCCGCGCAGGCGCGGTTCGCACAGGGCGGCCAGGACCGCGAAGTAGCGCTTGGTGCGGTCGAGGGAGAAGGCCGGTGCGGTCGTGGCGCCGTCGAGGGCGCCCGGGCCGCTCAGGTAGTCGTGGCGCGGCGCCCACACCTGGAGGGCCAGCAGGTCGCCGGCGGCGGGCAGCACGATCCGCGAGAACTCGAAGGGGATCGGCGCCTCCAGCCGCCCGGGCGCGATCTTGGTGTGCTCGCCCGCGCCCTCCGGGTTCTCCACCACGTAGGTCTGTTCGCGGCTGAGGTTGCTGAGGATCCAGAAGGCGCCCTGCGCGGTGATCTCACCGGCCCGGCGGGAGACTCCGTCGTGGCTGATGCACAGGTCGTTGCCGTGCGCGGAGCGGCCGAACGTGAGGCGTTCGCCGGGCGCGAGTCTGATCTGGCCGAGGTTTCGCTCGTCCTCCGTGGTCGGCGGAGGTACCACGATGATGCTGTACAAGGTGCTCTCCCGTGCCTGACAGCTATGGACGTCAGACTAGGGCGACGCACCAGGGCCGTGCCCCCCTCGAACGGGTGAGACACGGCCCTTGGATGTGATGGGCGCGAACTGGTCCGCCCGCCGGGGTCCGTTCAGTAACGGGGGCGGTTGAACCAGGCCTTGCCGTTCGCGTTGCCGACGAACACCGCGACCAGGATGGCCAGGACGGTGTGCACCAGGCCCACGAGGATGAACGGGTAGATGCCGAGGACGGCGGTGATGATGGCGAAGACCAGGATCGTGACGCGGGCGCCGTTGCCGCCGTTCTTGAACTTGGTCGCCAGGACGGCCGCGAACACCAGCCAGGCCAGGCCGAACACCACGTAGCCCCAGATCACGCCGGTCGACTGGCCGACCAGGTCCTGGAAAGCGGTGTTGTCCCTGAGGGACTCGTCGTCCTTCGCGGCGTTGAGGGCCGCGGCGGCGAAGGCGAAGAACGCCACGCCGACGACCTGGAGGCCGACGATGACCCACATCATCACGCGGGCCGCGCCCACGGAACCCGGCATCGTCGTCGGCGCGGCGGGACCGCCGTAGGGGGACACCGGAGGGGCCTGCGGGTAGCCGTACCCCGGCGCCTGCCCCTGCTGCTGCGGGTAGCCGTAGCCCTGCTGCGGCTGCTGCGGCTGCCCCTGGGGAGCGCCGTAGGGATTGTTCGGGTCGCCGTAGCTCATGGGGGCTTTCCTCCGTTGGTTCCGAGTGCGGGGACGACGCGTGGCACCGCTACGGAGGAGAGTTCTTCAGACAGCGACCGTCCCCCCGTTGAGCTGCCCGCGGCACTTGTCAGGTCATCGTTCTTCACCACTGACGGGCTTGTCCAGCCGCATTCCCGATGTGTTGTGCAAGTGCAACATCACTGATCATGGGCGGATACGGGAGGAGGGGCACCGCGGTGCCCGTATTGCGGCCGGATTGGAACCGTGGGCGGGTCATCCGCGAGGATGGGGTCATGACCGCCCAGATTCTCGATGGCAAGGCCACCGCAGCCGCGATCAAGTCCGATCTGACCGCCCGCGTGGCGGCGCTGAAGGAGAAGGGCGTCACGCCCGGCCTCGGCACGATCCTGGTCGGGGACGACCCCGGCAGCCAGAAGTACGTCGCCGGCAAGCACCGTGACTGTGCGCAGGTCGGCATCGCCTCCATCCAGCGCGAGCTGCCGGCCACGGCGACGCAGGAGGAGATCGAGGCGGCCGTCCGCGAGCTGAACGAGGACCCGGCCTGCACGGGTTACATCGTGCAACTGCCGCTGCCCAAGGGCATCGACGAGAACCGCATCCTGGAACTGATGGACCCGGACAAGGACGCCGACGGCCTGCACCCGATGAACCTCGGCCGCCTGGTCCTGAACGAGCCGGCCCCGCTGCCCTGCACCCCCAACGGCGTCCTCACCCTGCTCCGCCGCTACGGCGTGGAGATCAAGGGCGCGGAGGTCGTGGTGGTCGGCCGGGGCGTGACCATCGGCCGGCCGATGCCGCTGCTGCTGACCCGCCGCAGCGAGAACGCGACCGTGACCCAGTGCCACACCGGCACGCGTGACCTGTCGGCGCACCTCAAGCGCGCGGACATCATCGTCGCCGCGGCCGGTTCCGCCCATCTGATCCGCGCCGAGGACGTCAAGCCGGGCGCGGCCGTCCTCGACGTCGGCGTCTCCCGCAGCGCCGAGGGCAAGATCGTGGGCGACGTCCACCCCGACGTGGCCGAGGTCGCCGGCTTCATCTCCCCGAACCCCGGCGGAGTCGGCCCGATGACCCGTGCCCAGCTGCTCGTCAACGTGGTCGAGGCGGCGGAGCGCAGTGCCGGCTGAACGGAACGCGGGGAGCGCGGGCAGCGCCTCGGAGGCCGGGAGCGCGGAGAGCGCGCAGGCCGTGCGGGGTGAGCCGGACGCGCCCGGTGCGTTCGATGGTGACGCCGATGCCGTGGTGCGCGACGAGGACGGCGATCTCACCGTCCGGGATCCCGTCAGTGCCCCCGATGCCGAGGGGCGGCCGCGGCGGGCCACCCGGCGGTTCCCGTTGTTCACCAAGGACACCGCGCGGCCTGAGGGCGGTGGCCGGGCCGCGCCCGGGGACGCGTTCGCGCCGGCGCGGCAGTGGCCCGTCCTCGCCGTGCTGGGGCTGGTCGGGCTCGGGCTGCTGGTGACCTCGTTCGGGCAGTTCCGGCTCGGGACGCTGCTGATCGGCATCGCCCTGCTGGGCGGTGGCGCGCTGCGCTGGCTGCTGCCGGACGTCGGCATGCTCGCCGTCCGCTCCCGGTTCACGGACATCGTCACGTACGGCGTCATGGGCCTGGCGATCGCCCTGCTGGCGATGATGGCGCAGCCGGAACCCTGGCTGCAGATCCCGTTCCTGAAGGACACGCTGCACTTCACGGTCACCAGCGAGTGACGCGACGGCGGTCCGTCCTCTCCCCCGAGGAAGGACGGGCCGCCGCCACGGCCCACCTTCCTGCACGGCGAACGGCCTGTTCAACGGCTGTCCGTGCGCTGTGGCACGGAAGTGACGGTTCCGGTACGTCCGCCGGGAGATTCGGTATGAAGTGGTGCAAGCACGGGGGCGGCGTGGACAATCGGGACGGTCCGGGGTGTATCGCGCGCGGGTCCTGTGCTCCTGTGCGCCCCCCGTCAGGGAACTGAGATCCTGGATGGGCGCATCCCTGTGGGTAGCCAGAACGGGGACTCGGCCGAGGCCGCGGGCGCGCGGGGCGAACAGCGCGGGACATAACAGCACGACCGGGGGGAAGAGGGGGAAGCAATGCCTCGTTGGAGGGCCTTGCCGGATGAGCTCGATCCGCAGATCAGGGAGTTCACCAGCCAGCTGCGCAGGCTCGTGGACCGCAGTGGTCTGAGCATCGCGTCGGTGGCGGACCGCACGGGCTACAGCAAGACGTCGTGGGAGCGCTATCTGAACGGGCGGCTGCTCGCGCCCAAGGGCGCGATCGTGGCGCTGGCCGAGGTCACCGGGACCAACCCGATGCACCTCACCACCATGTGGGAGCTCGCCGAGCGGGCCTGGAGCCGCTCGGAGATGCGGCACGACATGACGATGGAGGCCATCCGGATCTCCCAGGCGCGCGCCGCGCTGGGTGAGTTCGGCGGGCAGGACTTCGGGAGTGCCTCGGCCGGTTCCCAGGGCGACGGCAAGACGGCCTCCGCGGGCGGTGGCGGGACGGCCCGCAGAAGCGGCAGTGCCACGGTGACGCCGGGGATCGCGGGGCCGGCGGGCGTCGCCCCGACCGTGCCGCCGCAGCCGACGGCGCCCGAGGTGCAGGACTCCACCGGCAGTGGCGGGACCGGGGTCAACTCGTGGGGGGTGGCCGGATACCAGGGCCCGTCCCACGGCCGCGGACGCACCGCCGGCACAGGGACCGGCACCACGCCCGGTTCCGGTCCCGGTACCACCCGGATGCCGGGCGTCGGGGCGGACGCGTACGGCACACCACCGCGGGACGCCGTCCCGGCGGGCGCGGGTGCATCCGGCGGCACGGGCGGCTCCGGTGGGCCCGGGGGCTCCGGCAGCGCTGCCGCCAAACGGCGGACGGCGACGTTCGTCGCGGGTGTCGTGGGCGTGCTCGTGGTGATAGCCGGCGCGTTCTACCTCACCGGTGGCGGTGGCGACGACGAGGCCAAGGGCGGCGGCACGTCGCCGGCCCCGAGCACCACCACGAACCAGGAGCTGCCGCCCGGCGTGAAGTGCAGCGGCGCCAGTTGCACGGGCAAGGACGCGGAGAACATGGGGTGCAGTGGTGACCTGGTGACCACGGCCCAGACGGCGACCGTCGGCACGACCGTCGTCGAGGTCCGCTACAGCGAGACCTGCAAGGCGGCCTGGGGCCGTATCACCCAGGCGGCCCAGGGCGACGAGGTCCAGCTCAGCGCGGGCAAGGCGAAGCAGACCGGGAGCATCACGGCCACGGGCGACACGATCGCGTACACCCCGATGGTCGCCGTCAAGAACGCCACCGACGCGAAGGCCTGCGCAACGCTGGCCTCCGGCGAACAGGGCTGCACGGAGTAGGGGGACGCCGCCTGGCACCCGGCGGCGCGCGTGGCTTCAAGGGGTGCGCTTGTCCTCCAGCCGGGCGACCCGGTCGGAGGGGCTGGGTCCGGCCGGGTGGGGCTGGGCCCGGTGGGCGCCCGGCAATCAGCGGTCCGCCTTGTCCCCGGCGGCGTGTGTGGCTTCTGGCCCCCGCCGGGATCCGGTGGTGCTTGCGCGCGTTGGGCTGCCCTGTGACCGGCGGGCGTCCGGCTCACGGCCGGGGCCGGCGGGGCCGGCGAAACGTGGGTTGCCTCGCGCCGGGTCGGGGCCATCGGGCCTGGTCGCAGGGGCCGGGTTCCGGCCCGAGGTCCCGGCAGGGAAAAGGTCGCGGAGGAATTTCGGCGAAGGAGGCATGGGCGGTGCGATCCGGGGCACGCGAACCGTACCCCCACGGGAGTCCGGCCTGGTCGGTTCCCCCCGGCGGCCGCCTTCGTCCTCCTCTCCCGGACGGGCGGCCGCCTTTTCGTACGGGTGTCGGGTGGGTTGTGGGGTGGGCCACACCGACCCGGCCGTGCGGGATCCCGGATGCGCGATAGCCTGACCGCTGGATGGATCTCTTGACGCCAAGAGATCGATCAAACGTCCGGGGCAGGGACGCCCCACCGCCAGCTGTCATACGGAGAACGCCATGACCCGCACTCCCGTGAACGTCACCGTCACCGGCGCGGCCGGCCAGATCGGTTACGCCCTGCTCTTCCGCATCGCCTCCGGTCAGCTGCTCGGCGCGGACGTGCCGGTGAAGCTGCGCCTGCTGGAGATCACGCCCGCGCTGAAGGCGGCGGAGGGCACGGCCATGGAACTGGACGACTGCGCGTTCCCGCTCCTGCAGGGCATCGACATCACGGACGACCCGAACGTCGCCTTCGACGGCACGAACGTGGGCCTGCTCGTCGGCGCCCGCCCCCGCACCAAGGGCATGGAGCGCGGCGACCTGCTGGAGGCCAACGGCGGCATCTTCAAGCCGCAGGGCAAGGCCATCAACGACCACGCCGCGGACGACGTCAAGGTCCTCGTCGTCGGCAACCCGGCCAACACCAACGCCCTCATCGCCCAGGCCGCCGCGCCGGACGTACCCGCCGAGCGGTTCACGGCCATGACCCGCCTGGACCACAACCGCGCCCTGACCCAGCTCGCGAAGAAGACCGGCTCCACGGTCGCCGACATCAAGCGGCTCACCATCTGGGGCAACCACTCCGCCACCCAGTACCCGGACATCTTCCACGCCACGGTCGCCGGCAAGAACGCCGCCGAGGTCGTGAACGACGAGAAGTGGCTGGCCGAGGACTTCATCCCGACCGTCGCCAAGCGCGGTGCCGCGATCATCGAGGCCCGCGGCGCGTCCTCGGCCGCGTCGGCCGCGAACGCCGCCATCGACCACGTGTACAGCTGGGTCAACGGCACCGCCGACGGCGACTGGGTTTCGATGGGTATTCCGTCGGACGGTTCGTACGGCGTCCCGGAGGGCCTGATCTCCTCCTTCCCGGTCACCACCAAGGACGGCACGTACGAGATCGTCCAGGGCCTGGAGATCAACGAGTTCTCCCGCGCCCGGATCGACGCCTCCGTCAAGGAGCTCGAGGAGGAGCGCGAGGCGGTCCGCGGCCTCGGCCTCATCTGACCGGAGTCTCTCCGCGTTCGCGCGCAGGCCCCGTACCGGTTCCGTCCGGTGCGGGGCCTGCGGGCTGTCCGGCGCCCTTCCGCGAGCCCCCGTACCCGGCTACCACCGCCGCCGTGGCCGCCAGGACCAGCAGGGCGACCGTGCGCAGGGCCGGTGCCATGCCCGTGTGGAGGTCGCCATGGGAGGCCAGGACCGTGCCGGTGACCGCGACGCCGAGCGCCGCGCCGATCTCCCGGGCGGCCGTGCCGAGGCCGGAACCGAGGCCCGCCTGGTGGGGCGGCAGGGACGTGACGACGCCCAGGGTCAGCGTCGGCATGCACAGCCCGGTACCCGCCGAGATGACCAGCAGCCAACAGGCGTAGATCGCGTAGGGCGTGCCCGCGCCGGCCGTCGACACGCCGAGCAGGCCGAGGCCGATGAGGGCCAGGCCGCCGCCGATGACCGGCCGGGGGTGCGCGGCCCAGCGTGCCGCCAGCCTCGGCACGAGCGCCAGGCCGACGATGAGCGGCACGATGGCGACACCGGTGCGGGCGGGGCCGTAGCCCTTGACGCCCTGGAGGTACTGCGAGTTGAGGTAGAAGAGGGCGAACAGGCCGAAGAAGCCGGTCGCCATGCCGAGGGTGGCCGCGCGCAGCCGGGGCGCCGCGAAGACCGGCGGGTCGAACAGCGGGGTGCGCGAGCGCAGGGCCTGGACCGTGAACAGGGCGATGAGCAGGGCGCCCGCCGCGAACGCGAGCAGGATCCGCGGCGCGCTCCAGCCGTACTCCGGGCCCTCGATGATGCCGAAGAGGACGGTGACCAGCCCGGCGGTGAGGAGCAGGGTGCCGGCCGGGGCGAGGTGGCTGTGCGGGGAACGGTCGGTGCGCGGGGTGGTGACGGCCACGGCGAGGGCGAGCAGCGCGGCCAGCGGGACCATCACGGCGAACAGGGCGCGCCAGGACAGGAACTGGCCGGCCAGACCGCCGCCGAGATTGCCGGCCAGCCCGCCGAGGCCGATCGCCAGCGTCCAGGAGGCCATGGCCCGGGCGCGTCCGTGCGGTCCGGCCAGGTGCATCAGGATCGACATCGTCGCCGGTGTGATCAGCGCGGCCCCGGCTCCCGAGACACCGCGCCCGGCGATGAGCAGCGCAGGGTCCCGGGCGAGGGCGCTGAGGGCGGCACCGGCCGCGAACAGGGCGAGCCCGCTGAGCAGGGCGCCTTTGCGGCCGTACCGGTCGCCGAGGGCGCCGGCCGGGATGAGGAGCCCGGCGAAGACGATGACGTACGCGTCGACCGTCCACAGGATCTCGCTGGACGAGGGGTGCAGGGACGACGAACTCAGCTGCGGGATCAGCAGGTTGATGGCGGCGACCATGCTCTGGGCGACCAGGACGCAGGCGCACAGCGCGAGCAGGGTCCGCCGTTTCAGGGCGTGCGAGGGCAAGGCTCCTCCCGGGAGCTCGGTGAAGGGGGGATCGCCTCGTCACCGTAGGCTCGGGTCGTACCCGTACTCCAGTGCAACCTTTGCAAGGGATCGATGCGTGTGACGCAATCAAGCGGCCTGGACCTGAATTTGCTGGTCGCCCTGGACGTGCTGCTGGAGGAGCAGAGCGTCGGCGGTGCGGCGCGGCGGCTGCATCTGTCCGAGCCCGCGATGAGCCGCACCCTGGGCCGGATCCGCAAGGCGCTCGGTGACCCGGTGCTGGTGCGGGCCGGGCGGCGGATGGTGCCGACACCGCGTGCGCTGGCCGTCCGGGCCGAGGTGAGCGCGGTGGTGGAGCGGGCCCGGGCGCTGTTCGCGCCCGCCGACACCGACCTGAGGACGGTGACCCGTACGTTCACCGTCCTCTGTCATGACGCCGTCGCCGCCGCCTGCGGCCCGGACCTCTTCACCCGGGCGGCCCGCGACGCCCCCGGGATCCGCCTCCGCTTCCTCACCGAGAGCCATGTGGACGGGCCCTTCCTGCGCGAGGGCACCGCCGATCTGGAGGTCGGCGTGATCGACACGGTGGCGCCGGAGGTGCGGGTGGAGTCGCTGTACGAGGACCGCATGGTGGGGGTCGTCCGGGCCGGACACCCGCTGCTGGAGGGTGAGTTGACGCCCGAGCGGTTCGCCCTGGAGGCCGATCACCTGACCGTCTCCCGGCGGGGGAAGCTGCACGGGCCCGTGGACGAGGCGCTCGCCGAACTCGGGCTGGCCCGGCGGGTGGTGGGGTCGGTGGGCACCTTCCCCGCCTCCCTCTTCGTCCTGCGGGCCACCGACCTGACGGGTCTGATCAACTCCTGGAGCGTGCCGCTGGCGCGGGCCCTGGGCCTGGCCACCTTCGACGTGCCCCTCCGGCTCCCGCCGGTCCGGCTCGGCCTGGCGTGGCACCCGCGCCACGACGCCGACCCCGCGCACGGCTGGCTTCGCGGGGCGGTGCGGGAGATTCTCGCCGCGTGGTCGGACGCCCTCTAGCCGCGTCATCCATCCCGTTTCGCGTCCCCTTTGCCCCTGATTGACCGCATCTCCCGTGACACAGCGCACTTTCGGCCACGGATCGTGCATGCATCGAGGGGAGAGGGGCAGGCGCACTCGGTCTCTTAGTGACACATGTGTGACACAGGGGCGCTGATCAGGAACGGAAGGCGAAAGCGATCATGGCGGAAAGCAACGAACTGCAGGCGCGCAGCACCATCCACGCGGGAGGGGAATGGCGTGCGGCCGTCTCCGGCGCCACGCGCGAGATCCTCGACCCCGCGGACGCCCTGCCGTTCGCCGTGGTCGCGGAGGGTGACGAGAAGGACACCGATCTGGCGATCGCCGCCGCCCGGCGCGCCTTCGACGAGGGGGAGTGGCCGCGAACGCCCGTCGGGGAGCGGGCCGCGCTGCTGCGGCGCGTCGCCGACCTGCTCGTGCGCGACCGCGAGCAGCTCGGGCTGCTGGAGAGCCGGGACGCCGGCAAGACCGTCGAGGAGGGGCGCGTCGACATCGACTGCGTCGCCGACGCCTTCCGGTACTTCGCCGACCTGGTCGCCGGCGAGTCGCCCGGCCGGGTCGTGGACGCCGGCTCGCCCGACATCCACAGCGTCGTCGTGCACGAGCCCATCGGCGTCTGCTCGATGATCACGCCCTGGAACTACCCGCTGCTCCAGGCCAGCTGGAAGATCGCCCCGGCCCTGGCCGCCGGCAACACCTTCGTCATCAAGCCGAGCGAGATCACCCCGATGACGACCATCGCGCTGATCGAGCTGCTCGTCGAGGCCGGACTGCCCGCCGGGGTCGCCAACATCGTCACCGGGCCGGGCCATTCGGTCGGCGCCCGCCTCTCCGAGCACCCCGACGTCGACCTGGTCTCCTTCACCGGCGGCCTGATCAGCGGCACCAAGGTGGCCCAGGCCGCCGCGCCGACCGTGAAGAAGGTCGCCCTCGAACTCGGCGGCAAGAACCCCAATGTGGTCTTCGCCGACGCCTGCGCCACCGACGAGGGCTTCGACACCGCCGTCGACCAGGCCCTCAACGCCGCCTTCATCCACAGCGGCCAGGTCTGCTCGGCCGGCGCCCGCCTCATCATCGAGGAGTCCGTGCGCGACCGTTTCGTCGCCGAACTCGCCCGCAGGGCCGAGAAGATCCGCCTCGGCCGCGGCACCGAGAACGGCGTCGAGTGCGGCCCGCTGGTCTCCGAGCAGCAGCGCGACAAGGTCGAGATGTACGTCGAGTCCGCCCTGAAGGAGGGCGCGGTGCTGCGCTCCGGCGGCAAGCGCCCGGCGCCCTCCCCGCAGCGACCGGAGAACGGCTACTTCTACGAGCCGACCGTCCTCGACCACTGCCACCGCGAGATGCGCGTCGTACGGGAGGAGGTCTTCGGGCCGGTCGTCACCGTCGAGACCTTCCGCACCGAGGACGAGGCCGTCGCCCTCGCCAACGACACCGAGTACGGCCTCGCGGGCGGTGTCTGGACCACGGACGCGGGCCGCGCCCGGCGCGTGGCAGGCCGGCTGCGGCACGGCACGATCTGGATCAACGACTTCCACCCCTACCTGCCGCAGGCGGAATGGGGCGGTTTCGGCAAGAGCGGAGTGGGCCGCGAACTCGGCCCGGCCGGACTCGCCGAGTACCGCGAGACCAAGCACGTCTACCAGAACCTCGCGCCGAAGCCGGTGCGCTGGTTCGCGGGCTGACCTCCCCGCGCCCCCACCCTCCGAGCCCGGTCCCTTCGTCCCCTCTGGTCCATCCCCTCTGGAGCAAGCACGTTATGTCCCACAACCATGAGTACGACTATGTCGTGATAGGCGGCGGAACAGCCGGTTCCGTCATTGCCTCCCGCCTGACCGAGAACCCCGACGTCTCCGTCGCCGTCATCGAGGGCGGCCCCAGCGACGTCGGCCGCGACGACGTGCTGACCCTGCGCCGCTGGATGGGCCTGCTGGGCGGCGAGCTCGACTACGACTACCCCACCACCGAGCAGCCACGCGGAAACTCGCATATCCGGCACAGCCGGGCCCGCGTGCTGGGCGGCTGTTCCTCGCACAACACGCTGATCGCGTTCAAACCGCTGCCCGCCGACTGGGACGAGTGGGAGGCCGCCGGCGCCAAGGGCTGGGGCGCGGTGCAGATGGAGGCGTACTTCGCGCGGCTGCTCAACAACATCGTCCCGGTCGACGAGCAGGACCGGAACGCCATCGCCCGCGACTTCGTCGACGCGGCGCAGGAGGCGCTCGGCGTGCCGCGCGTGGAGGGCTTCAACCAGAAGCCGTTCACCGAGGGCGTCGGCTTCTTCGACCTCGCCTACCACCCCGAGAACAACAAGCGGTCCTCGGCGTCGGTGGCGTATCTGCACCCGGTGATGGACGAGCGCCCCAACCTCACGATCCTGCTGGAGACCTGGGCGTACCAGCTGGAGCTGGACGGCAACCGCGCCACGGGCGTGCACGTGCGCACCAAGGACGGCGAGGAGATCCTCGTCAGGGCCCGGGGCGAGGTCCTGCTGTGCGCCGGCGCCGTCGACTCGCCCCGGCTGCTGATGCACTCCGGCATCGGCCCGAAGGCGGATCTGGAGAAGCTCGGCATCCCCGTCACGCACGACCTGCCGGGCGTCGGCGAGAACCTGCTCGACCACCCCGAGTCGGTCATCGTGTGGGAGACCAACGGCCCCATCCCGGAGAACTCCGCGATGGACTCGGACGCGGGCCTGTTCGTGCGCCGCGACCCCGAACTGCCGCACCCCGACCTGATGTTCCACTTCTACCAGATCCCGTTCACGGACAACCCGGAGCGACTGGGCTACCAGCGGCCGGAGTTCGGCGTCTCGATGACCCCGAACATCCCCAAGCCGAAGAGCCGCGGCCGGCTCTACCTGACGAGCGCCGACCCCGAGGTCAAGCCCGCCCTGGACTTCCGCTACTTCACCGACGAGGACGACTACGACGGCCGCACCCTCGTCGACGGCATCAAGATCGCCCGCGAGATCGCCAAGACCGAACCGCTGGCCGGCTGGCTCAAGCGCGAGGTCGCCCCCGGCCCGGACGTCACCGGCGACGAGGAGCTCGGCGAGTACGCCCGCAAGGTCGCCCACACCGTCTACCACCCCGCCGGCACCTGCAAGATGGGCGACGCCGACGACCGGCTGGCCGTCGTCGACCCCGAGCTGCGCATCCGCGGCCTGGAGGGCATCCGCATCGCCGATGCCTCCGTGTTCCCCACCATGACCACCGTGAACCCGATGATCGGCGTGCTCATGGTCGGGGAGCGTGCCGCCGAGCTGATCGGTGGTGGTGCGAAGTGACCGCGACCCTCGAACCCCCCACGGAGCAGACCATGGACACGACCCCCGTCTTCTCGGTGGAGGGCCTGTGGAAGGTGTTCGGCCCCAAGGCCGACCGCGTTCCGGGCGACCCCGAGCTCACCGCCCTCGACCCCGCCGAGCTGCGCGAGCGCACCGGCTGCACGGCCGCCGTCCGGGACGTCAGCTTCGACGTGCGCAAGGGCGAGGTCTTCGTCGTCATGGGCCTGTCCGGCTCCGGCAAGTCCACGCTGGTGCGCTGTCTGACCCGGCTGATCGAGCCGACGGCCGGCACCATCGCCATCGACGGTGAGGACGTCCGCGCCATGGACCGCTCCCGGCTGCGCGAACTGCGCCGCCACCGCGCCGCCATGGTCTTCCAGCACTTCGGCCTGCTGCCGCACCGCACGGTCATCGACAACGTCGCCTATGGCCTGGAGATCCAGGGCATGGGCAAGGCCGAGCGGCGTGAGCGGGCCGCCGAGGTCGTCGCCAAGGTCGGCCTGGAAGGCATGGAGCACCGCCGCCCCGGCCAGCTCTCCGGCGGCCAGCGGCAGCGCGTCGGCCTCGCCCGCGCGCTCGCCGTCGACCCCGAGGTCCTGCTGTTCGACGAGCCGTTCAGCGCGCTCGACCCCCTCATCCGGCGTGAGATGCAGGACGAGGTGGTCCGGCTGCACCACGAGGAGGGCCGCACCATGGTCTTCATCACCCATGACCTCCAGGAGGCCCTCAAGCTGGGCGACCGCATCGCCCTGATGCGCGACGGCCGGGTCGTGCAGCTCGGCACGCCCGAGGAGATCGTCGGCTCGCCCGCCGACGACTACGTCCGCGAGTTCGTCCGGGACGTCCCGCGCGAGCAGGTCATGACCGTCCGTACGGCCATGCGCCGCCCGACTGCGGACCAGGACGGCAGCGGACCGGCGGTCCGGCCCGAGGCGACGGTCTCCGAGGCCATCGAGGCGGTCGCCCGCGCCGGCGCACCGGCCCGTGTCATGGACAAGGGCCGCTGCGTGGGCGTGGTCGACTCCGACACGCTGCTCGGTGTCGTCGCCGGTACGGAGCAGCCCGCTCCGCCCGGTACGGAACAGCCCAAGGAGGCGGTCTGATGGCGACGATCACCGCATCCCCGCCCCGTGTCGGCCTGCCCGGTCTCCTCAAGCGCCCCGCTGTCCGCAAGCTTCTCTTCCTGGCCCTCGCGGCGGCGATCCTCGTCCCGCTGGCGAACGCCCGCTGGGCGAGCGGCACCTGGCCGAGCGCCCTGACCGTCGACTTCTCCGAACCGCTCGCCAAGGCCAGCGACTGGATCATCGACAACCGCGACAGCCACCCGCTGTTCCTGTACTTCCTCGGCCACGTCAGCAACGTCGTCGTCATCGCCGTACGGGCCGTCTACCTCACCCTCCTCGCCATCGGCTGGGCGGGCGTCACGGCCCTGGGCGCGCTGGTCGCCTGGCGCGTCGCGGGCGTACGGCTCGCCCTCGGCACGGGCACCGCGTTCCTGGCCTGCGGCCTGCTCGGCATGTGGGTGCCGACCATGCAGACGCTCGCCCTGATGGTCGTCGCCGTCGTCGCGTCGGTCGTGGTGGGCCTGCTGCTCGGGCTCGCCGCCGGGCTGTCCGACCGGATGGACCGCGTCCTGCGCCCCGTCCTGGACACCATGCAGGTACTCCCGGCCTTCGCCTACCTGCTGCCGGTCGTGCTGATCTTCGGTATCGGCGTCCCGGCGGCCGTCCTGGCCACCGTCATCTACGCCGCCCCGCCCATGGCCCGGCTCACCTCGCTCGGGCTGCGCGGCGCCGACAAGGAGGTGCTGGAGGCGGTCCAGTCACTCGGATCCACCGCGCGCCAGCGGCTGCTGACCGCCCGTCTTCCGCTGGCCCGCAAGGAACTCCTCCTCGGCGTCAACCAGACGATCATGATGGCCCTGTCCATGGCCGTCATCGCGGCCGTCATCGGCGCGGGCGGTCTCGGTGACCGCGTCTACCAGGCGCTGGCCTCGGTCGACGTGGGCGCCGCGCTCGCCGCCGGTATCCCGATCGTGCTGCTGGCCGTGGTCCTGGACCGCGTCACGGGCGCGGCGGGGGAGCGGATCGGCGCCGAACCGGAGCCCCGGCGCGGGCTCGGCTGGCTCCTCGCCCTGGCCGGTGTCGTCGCCGTGGCGGTCGCCGGGCGTCTCGCGGGCCGGCTCGACTGGCCCGACTCCTGGGTCGTCGGCATCGCCGAGCCCGTCAACCGCGTCGTCGACTGGATGACCGCGCACCTCTACTCGGGTGTCCCCGTGATCGGCGGCACCGCCGACTGGGCCGGCCACTTCACCACCTGGGTCCTCGACCCGATGCGCGACGGCCTGCAGGGGCTGCCCTGGTGGTCGGTCCTGCTGATCGTCGCCGCCCTGGCCTGGGTGATCGGCACCTGGCGCACCGCGCTGACCGCCGTCCTCGCGATGGCCGCGATCGGCGCGCTCGGCGTCTGGAAGCCGTCCCTCGACACCCTGTCGCAGGTCCTGGCGGCCGTCGTCGTCACCCTCGTCGTCGGCTTCGCCACCGGCATCGCGGCGGCCCGCAGCGACCGTCTGGAACGGCTGCTGCGCCCGGTCCTGGACGTCTTCCAGACGATGCCGCAGTTCGTGTACCTGATCCCGGTCGTCGCCCTGTTCGGCGTCGGCCGCGCCCCGGCCGTCGCGGCCGCGATCGTGTACGCGCTCCCGGCCGTCGTCCGGATCACCACCCAGGGCCTGCGCCAGGTCGACCCGGCCGCGCTGGAGGCCTCCGGCTCGCTCGGCGCGACCAGCTGGCAGCAACTGCGGCAGGTCCAGCTCCCGCTGGCCCGCCCGGCCCTGCTGCTCGCCGTCAACCAGGGCCTCGTCCTGGTCCTCGCCGTCGTCGTCATCGGCGGCCTGGTCGGCGGTGGCGCGCTCGGCTACGACGTCGTCTTCGGGCTCGCCCAGGGCGATCTGGCGACCGGTCTGGTGGCCGGCGCGGCGATCGTCTGCCTCGGCCTGATGCTCGACCGGGTGACCCAGCCCACCGAACGCCGCGTCAAGAAGGGAGCGTGACATGCGATTCCGTACCTCCGCCGCGGTCGCCGCGGTGAGCTCCCTGGCGCTGCTCACCGGCTGCGGTGCCGCCGACATGACCAAGCAGGCCTCGCCCTTCGCCAACGCGCAGGGCGCCAAGACCGTGACCATGTCCGTGCAGTCCTGGGTGGGCGCCCAGGCCAACGTGGCCGTCGCCCAGTACATCCTGGAGCACGAGCTCGGCTACCGCGTCGACACCGTCCAGGTCGACGAGGTGCCCGCCTGGGACGCCCTCAGCCAGGGCCGCGTCGACGCGATCCTGGAGGACTGGGGCCACCCCGAGCAGGAGCAGCGGTACGTCAAGGACAAGAAGACGATCACCGCCGGCGGTGGACTCGGCGTCACCGGCCACATCGGCTGGTTCGTCCCGACGTACCTCGCCAAGCAGCACCCGGACATCACCAACTGGAAGAACCTCAACAAGTACTCCCACCTGTTCCGCACCCCGGAGAGCGGCGACAAGGGCCAGCTGATGGACGGTTCGCCGTCCTACGTCACCAACGACAAGGCGCTGGTGAAGAATCTGAAGCTGGACTACCAGGTGGTGTTCGCCGGGTCCGAGGCCGCGCAGATCACGCAGATGCGGCAGTTCGCCAAGGAGAAGAAGCCCTTCCTCACCTACTGGTACGCGCCCCAGTGGCTCTTCAAGAAGGTCCCGATGACCGAGGTGAAGCTGCCGCCGTACAAGGAGGGCTGCGACGCCGACCCGGAGAAGGTCGCCTGCGCCTATCCGCACACGCCGCTGCAGAAGTACCTGAACTCGGGCTTCGCGAAGAACGGCGGCAAGGCGGCGGCCTTCCTGAAGAAGTTCAAGTGGACGACCGAGGACCAGAACGAGGTCTCCCTGATGATCGCCGACAAGAAGATGACGCCGGAGGACGCGGCGAAGAAGTGGGTGGACAGCCACAAGTCCACGTGGAAGAAGTGGCTGTCCTGACCGTCGCTACGGCCGCAGGCCGGCGGCGATCTCCCGCAGTGCGCGGGCGGCCCGCCGCTGGAGCCCCGGCCCGAAGGTGATCCGGGTGGCCCCTCGCGCGCCGAGTTCGGCGGGCGAGGGGCCCTCGCCCGGCACGGCAAAGATGTTGATCGGCCCCTGGATACCGGCCCGCAGCAGCGGCAGCACCTCCGGTGGCGCCTCGATCGGGTAGACGCAGTCGGCGCCCGCGGCCACGTACGACGCGGCCCGCTCGATGGCCTGCCCGGGATCGGTGACCCCGCAGGCGAAGGTGTCCACGCGGGCGTTGACGAAGAGCCGGCCGCCGGCCGCCTCCCGCACCTCCGCCAGCCAGTCGGCGTGCGCCCGCGGATCCTTGAGCACCCCGTCCACGGAGTCCTCCAGGTTGCAGCCCACCGCCCCGACCTCCAGCAGCCGCTCCACGAGCTCCTTCGGCGCGAGCCCGTAGCCGCCCTCCACGTCCGCCGACACCGGCACGTCGACGGCCCGGACGATCCGGGCGACCGCCGCGAACATCTCGTCGGCGGGGACCTGCCCGTCCTCGTAGCCGAGGGAGGCGGCGACCCCGGCACTGGGCGTGGCGAGCGCCGGGAACCCGGCCTCGGCGAACACCCGGGCGCTGGCCGCGTCCCACGGCCCGGGCAGCACGAGCGGATCCCCCGGCGCCCGGTGCCGGTGGAGGGCGCGGAACGCGTCGGCCTTGCTCATGGCGTGTAACCCCCTGGCGGAATCCGGCGAGCGACCATCACCCGGTTCCAGTTGTTGATGGCGACGACCAGGCCGATCAGATGGGCCAGCCGGACCTCGTCGAAGTGCTTCGCGGCCTGCTCGTAGACCTCGTCCGGCACAAAACCTTCCGTCAGCACGGTCACCGCCTCCGTCAGCGCGAGCGCGGCCCGCTCCCGCTCGTCGAAGACGTCCTCGGCCTCCTCCCAGGCCGCCAGCAGATCGAGCTGCTTCTCGCTCACGCCGTGCTCGCGGGCGAGCGCGAGGTGCATGTCGAGGCAGAACGCGCAGTGGTTGAGCTGCGAGGCGCGGATCACGACGAGTTCGGCCAGGGCCGGGTCGCCGAGGCCCTGCTTGGCGGCCTTGCTGAGCGCGGACATGGCCCGGCCGACCGCAGGGTCCAACAGCCGTGTCCGGGCCGTCACTTGTACTGCCCCGGCTGGTAGTGCCCCGGCGTCATCCGGCAGGTCACCCCGAACCGGTTCCAGGCGTTGATCACCGTGATCGCGGCGATCAGCTGCGCCAGCTCGGCCTCCCCGAAGTGCCGCGCGGCGTTCTCGTACACCTCGTCCGGAACGAAACCGTCCGTCAGGACCGTCACGGCCTCCGTCAGCTCCAGGGCAGCGAGCTCCTTCGCGGTGTAGAAGTGCCGCGACTCGTCCCAGGCGCTGAGCTGCACGATCCGCTCGACGCTCTCGCCCGACGCGAGGGCGTCCTTGGTGTGCATGTCGATGCAGAAGGCGCAGTGGTTGATCTGCGAGGCGCGGATCTTCACCAGCTCGTACAGCTTGTGGTCGAGGCCCTGCCGGGCGGCCGTGTCGAGCCGGATCATGGCCTTGTAGACCTCCGGCGCGTGCTTGGCCCACTCCAGGCGGGCGGGCTGCTCGGCGGCGTACTCCACGGTCGTCGTGCCGGTCGAATCATCGCTGTGCGTCGTCGTCATGCCCTCGACCCTAGGAGGAAAGCAGCCCAGGGGTATGGTCCATTTCCATGGCGGATCAGTGGGCCACTCTGGGCATCGACCTGCACCTGGAGCCGACCGGCCCGGGCCTGCGCCGGGGGCTGACCGACGCCCTGCGCGAGGCGGTGCGCTCCGGCCGGCTGGCCCCCGGCACCCGGCTGCCCTCCTCCCGCGCGCTCGCCGCCGACCTGGGCATCGCCCGCAACACGGTCGCCGACGCCTACGCCGACCTGGTCGCCGAGGG
>NZ_MUKA01000189.1 GCF_002150735.1 Streptomyces africanus | reverse complement strand
TCGCCGTCGTTGCCCACCGGCCCGCGCGCCTCGAACGCGAGCACGCTGTCGCGGCCGGTGCGCAACACGGCGAGCTTGGTGCCCCGCCCGAGACCGAAGGCCGGCGCCCCCGCGGCGCCCGCCACCGGCACCCCGGGCCCGGCCGCCAGCGGCTCCAGGGTCAGCCGGGCGGGCCCGGCGTCCTGCACGCACCGCACCTGCCGCTGCCCCAGCCAGCCCAGCTTCCACTTGTGCCAGCCGAACAGGTCGGGCGCCAGTCCGAACTGGCTGCCCATCAGGTCCCAGTCGCCGACGTGCGTGTCCCAGTCGCCCTTGCCGTCCGCGGGCCGGTGGTAGAGGTCGGGAAGGTCGAACACGTGCCCGGTCTCATGGGCGAGGACGAGCCGGTCCGGCGGATGCTGCTCGAACACCGTGACGACCCGGCGCAGATCGGTGCCGTCGGCCCGCATCGGACTCGTGAGGTTGACCACCTTGGTCGCGTCGGAGTCCACACCGGGCGCGTCCGGGTCGGCGACGAAGTACACGACGTCGTAGCGGGAGAAGTCGACCTGGGGGTCGGCCACGGAGAGCGCGTCCCGCAGATACGCGGACCGCGCCGCGGTGCTCCAGTCGCGCTGTATGTCGTACGCGGTGGACGGCCGCGGCATCTGGATCCAGTGCCCGAGCGGGTGCGGGCGCAGGGTGAAGCGGCCGTAGGACGCGCGTTCGAAGAAGCGGGTGGTGGCCGGGAAGTGGTCGGCGGTCAGCTCCTGCGGTGTGGTCAGCGGATGGGCGTCCGGGAAGGACAGGAAGACCATGACCGCGTCCAGGGCCCGGGCCGGGCGCGGATAGGCGGCGTTCCAGGTGTCCAGGCCCTCGGAGTGGTGGGCGTCGGTGCGGGTCAGGGCGCAGGGCGCGGCCGAGTCGGGCTCGGCGGCCGACGGGCCGGTGCCGAGGGAGGTCGCGGCGAGCGCCGACATGGTGGTGAACACGGCCGCGGTGCTGCGCAGTCGGGCGCGCGAGAACTGACGCGGCACGGGGACCTCCGGGTACGGTTCGCGGGACACCGCACCCAGCCTGTGATGATTTGTCGTACTGCGTCCTGTTTGCTTGCACCAGTCGGGTGAAGAAGCCGAAACATCGCGAACGTCGACACCCGCGAACCACTCACAGAACGTCACAACTGGTCGGGGGCCTGAAGAAGCCGTCCAGTCGTGAGCAGAAACGATCTGGCAGAAGGGCGGACTGGTCCGGAACACTGGACACCGGCTGGAAGGCCCTGGGGCCAGCCTCTATGATCGGCACACTTTCCTGACCTTTCCTGCACGGACAGAGATCGAATACATGCGGGAGCGAGCGGTGAGCGGAACCTCCGAAGGGCCGGCGCCCGCGGCAGACCTGGACCGGCCGGTCGTCACAGAGAGTGAGATCGATACGCCTGCCCGTACCGAGCCTGCGGCGCCCGCGCCCTACCGCTCCGTCTTCACGGCCGCCCCGCTCGCCATGGCCGTCGTCGACCGCGAGGGGATGGTCGTCAGCGCCAACGACTCGCTGGCCGCGCTGCTCGGCGCCCCGCCTGACGATCTGGCCGGGACCGTCGCCGCCGACCTGGTCGACCTCACCGGTGACGCCCGCACCTGGCACGCGTACCGCGAGGTGCTGCGCGGCCGGCAGTCCCGGCTGCGCTGCACACGCCGGCTCAAGCACCCGGACGGACATGCGCTGTGGGTGCAGGTGACGGTCGCCCCGCTGCCCGCCGAGGACCGGGCCGTCCTGCTGTCCGTCGCCGACATCAGCTCACGCCGCCAACTCCAGGCCCGGCTGCGGCACTTGCAGATGCACGACCCGGTGACCCGGCTGCCCAACCGCACGCTGTTCTTCGAACGCCTGTCGGCCGCGCTGGAGGCGGAGTCGTACGAGCAGAGCGGCACGGGCCGGATCGGGCTGTGCTACCTGGATCTGGACGGCTTCAAGGCCATCAACGACACCCTGGGCCACCGCGTGGGCGACCGGCTGCTGGCCGCCGTCGCCGAGCGCCTCACGCGCTGCGCGGACGAGGCCGGGCGGTCCCGGCCCAGCGTCCCGCTGGTGGCCCGGCTCGGCGGGGACGAGTTCGCGCTGCTCGTCGAGGACTCCACGGGCACCGAGCAACTGGCCGAGCTCGCCGAGTCGGTGCTGGAGGCGATCCAGGACCCGTTCGACGTCCTGGGGCAGCGGCTGTCGGTCTCGGCGTCGATCGGCGTGGTGGAGCGGCACGCGGCCGGGACGACCCCGACCGCCCTGATGCAGGCGGCGGACACCACGCTGTACTGGGCGAAGGCCGACGGCAAGTCCCGCTGGACGCTGTTCGACCCGGAGCGCAACGCCCACCGCATGACCCGCCAGGCCCTCGCCTCCACGCTGCGGCCTGCCATCGACCGGGGCGAGTTCCAACTGGAGTACCAGCCGCTGGTCGGCATGGAGGACGACCGGCTGCACGGGGTCGAGGCGCTCATCCGCTGGAACCATCCCCAGTTCGGCGTACTGACGCCGAATCGGTTCATCGGACTCGCGGAGGAGGACGGTTCGATCGTTCCGCTGGGCCGCTGGGTGCTGCGGACAGCGTGTGGGCAGGCCCGCCGCTGGCAGCTGGACCACCCCGACGAGCCGCCGATCTTCGTCAGCGTGAACGTGGCGGTGCGTCAGGTCTGGGACTCCGACCTGGTGGCGGACGTCGCGGAGACCCTGGCCGAGACGGGCCTCGCGCCGCACCTGCTCCAGCTGGAGCTCACCGAGTCGGCGGTGATGGGCTCGGCCGGCCGGCCGCTCCAGACCCTGAAGGCCCTCAGCGACATGGGCGTGCGCATCGCCATCGACGACTTCGGCACCGGCTACTCGAACCTGGCCTACCTCAGCCGCCTGCCGGTGTCCGTACTGAAACTGGACGGCACCTTCGTCCGCGGCTTCCAGTACGACGACCGGGACAGCACGGCCACCCGCCCGAACCCGGCCGACGAGGTCGTGGTCGAGGCGATGATCCAGCTCGCGCACCGGCTGGGTCTGACCGTCACGGCCGAATGCGTGGAGACCTCGGACCAGGCGACCCGGCTGCGGCGCATCGGCTGCGACACCGGACAGGGCTGGCTCTACTCCCGTCCGGTGCCGCCGGATCGTATCTCCGAGCTGCTGGGCACGCCGGGCGTTCAGGCGGGTGTCGGCAACCCGTAGGCGTCGGCGATGAGTTCGTAGGAGCGCACGCGTACGTCGCCGCCATGGGCGTTGGCCGTGATCATCAGCTCGTCGGCGCCGGTGCGCTTCTGCAGATCGTCCAGGCCGGAGCGGACCTCGTCCGGGGTGCCGTGGATGACGTTGGCGTTCCAGGAGTCGACGAAGTCGCGCTCCATCGGGCTGAACGCGTAGGCCTCCGCCTCCTCGGGGCTGGGCACGAGGCCGGGGCGGCCGGTGCGCAGCCGGACCATGCTGAGGGCGGCGGCCAGGACCTGCCGGCGGGCCTCCTTCTCCTCGTCGGCGGCGAGCGCGGAGACGCCGATGAGGGCGTAGGGCTCGTCGAGCACGGCGGACGGCTGGAAGGACTCCCGGTACAGGTCCAGGGCCGGGACGGTGTTCTGCGCCGAGAAGTGGTGCGCGAAGGCGAAGGGCAGCCCGAGGACACCGGCGAGGCGGGCGCTGAAGCCGGACGAGCCCAGCAGCCAGATCGGCGGGCGGTGCGGGGACTGCACGCCGCCGGGGCTGGTCGCCTGGATCGGCCCGGGTACGGCGTGGATACGGCGGTAGGGATGCCCGTCGGGGAAGTCGTCGTCGAGGAACCGGGTCAGCTCGGCGAGCTGCTCGGGGAAGTCGTCGGCGCCCTCGCCCAGGCGTTCGGTGCGGCGCAGGGCCGCTGCCGTGGCGCCGTCCGTGCCGGGGGCGCGGCCGAGCCCGAGGTCGACACGGCCCGGGGCCATGGCCTCCAGCGTCCCGAACTGCTCGGCGATGACGAGCGGGGCGTGGTTGGGCAGCATGACGCCGCCCGAGCCGAGGCGGATGCGGCCGGTGTGGGCGGCGAGGTGGGCGAGGATCACGGCCGGGGACGACGAGGCCACACCGGGCATGGAGTGGTGCTCGGCGACCCAGTAGCGGTGGAAGCCGCGGGACTCGGCGAGGCGGGCCAGGTCGACGCTGGTGCGCAGCGCGTCGGAGGCGGTGCGGCCGGCCCCTACGGTGACCAGGTCCAGTACGGAGAGGGGGACGGGGGCGCTGCCCTGCGCTGCGCCGCGTATCTCGTCTGCCGCCACGGTGGGGTGCCTCCTGCTGTGGGCCGTGTGCTGTCGTTCCGGCTTTAACAGGGGACTGTCTCCGGTTATTCCCGCACGGTGCCCGCGGGGTCAGGCCGCGCGCTCCCAGTCGCTCTGCGTTCCGCCGTACGGGGGCCGCCGGGCGGCCTTCTCGCGGACGCGGAGCACGATCCACGCGAGGGCGGCTCCACCGGCGAGCCACCAGGGCAGGGACCACACGGCACCCCACCAGTCCGCCCGCGGTCCGAGGACGGCGTCCACGGCGGCGGTGATCATCGCGGCGGCCAGGCTCCAGCACAGCAGGCGCCCGGACATCTGGACAGCGCTTACAGGGGATCTGAACGGGCCCGTTTCGGCCATCGGGGAGTCCTTCACGGCACGACTGGCTGCGGACGTGGCCAGTGTGCACGGGGTGGACAGCAGAAGGGGAACGCGCTTTCGGTCAAGTCAAGCGCCCTGTGGGACGGCGGAGTTGAGGGTTCCTCAGCTCTGTACGGACCGTTCACCCCCTATGCCCGGATCTGCCCCGCCGAAGAGGTGGGACCGATTCCGGGCGCAGGCGGCGAGATCGGCACCCGTGTTCAGGCCTGGACGAGCGGCTCCCTGGTGAACAGGGCGCCCAGTTCCGGCGCGTTCACGCGGCGGTCCGCCAGGCGCAGGCCTTCCCAGACCGTGACCTGGTTGGCGGTGAGGACCGGCTTGCCGAGCTCCTTCTCCAGGGCCGGGATGTGCGCCGCCGTGTGCAGGGCCGTGTCGGGCAGGAGGAGGGCGTCGGCCTCGGGGTGGTCGGAGTGCCGGGCCAGGGCGAGGAGTTCCGCCTCGCCCCAGGTGCCGACCTCGGCGGCCGTGATGATGCCGGAGCTCTTGGTGGAGACGACCTCGACGCCGTCCGCCCGCAGAAACTCGGCGAACAACTGCGCCACGTCGTCCGGGTAGGTCGCGCCGATCGCGACCCGGCGCGCCCCCAGCTCCCGTACCGCGTGCACGAAGGCGAAGGACGTCGAGGAGGCCGGCATGCCGGCCGTCTGCGCCAGGGCGCGCACCTGGTCCTGGGCGCCGTCCCAGCCGTAGACGAAGCTGCCGCTGGTGCAGGCCCACACCACGGCCTCCGCTCCGGCGTGCCGCAGTTCCTGGACGCCCGCCGCGAGCCGTCCGGCCGAGCCCATCTCCAGCAGGGCGTCCACCCGGTGCGCGTCCTCGCCGATGTCGGTGTGCACCAGGTCCACCCGGATGTCGCTGCCGAGCAACTGCTCGATACGCGGATAGTCGTCCTCGGCGGAGTGGCCCGGGTAGAGAAATCCCAGTGCTGTCATGTCCAGCCTTCCTGCTGCTGCTCTTCTTCCGGCACGACGGGACCGGGGTCCGCCCCCGGCGATCCGAGACCGGCGCGCGCCTCCGGATTGATCAGCGCTTGATACGGTCCCACCGCACGGGTACCCAGTCGGCGCAGCGCCGCCCACATCGTCACTTGGTTGGCCGAGATCACCGGGATGCGCAGTTCGGCCTCCAGCTGCGGGATGACGTCGTAGGTCGGCAGGTTGGTACAGCTGATGAACAGCGCGTCGGCGTCGCCGCGCACGGCCTGCCGCGCCATGTCCACCACCTCCCGGTAGGGGACCTTCCAGATGTGCCGGGTCAGGCCCATGAAGGCACAGCCGGAGATCGTGACGCCCGCCTGGGCGACGTACGCCTCCAGTGACTGCGTCACCGACACCGTGTACGGCGTCACCAGCGCCACCCGCCGTACGTCCAGCTCCACCAGGGCCTCCAGCAGCCCGCCGGAGGTGGTGATCGCCGGGACGGCGCCCGCCCGGCTCATCGCCTCGCACATCGCGCGCTCGCCCATGACGCCGCCGACGAAACTGCCCGACGTACAGGCGTAGGCGATGACCTCGGGGGCGATCGCGTTGAGCGTGCGGACCGCCTCGCTCAGCGTCTCGTGTTCGCTGACCATGCGGGCGAGATCGAGGCTGACCTCGACCGGCACGAACGGTGTTCGTGTCATGTGCAGGGAGACCTCGTCCGGCACCCAGCGCCACAGTTCGCGGTCGAGAGCGAAGTCGAAGGGGGCGACGACGCCGACCCCGCGCTGCGGGCTGGGCCCGCCGAGAAATGAGACGTCCATGCAGGGCACCGGCCTCACACTGGGCAACGAGTGTGCAACGGATCGTGGGAACGCCCGTGTTGACGACGGTAGGTTCGGGTGCGAGCGTGGTCAATCCGCCCGGATCATTCCCTGGTCAACACCGTGTTAACTCGTCGTCACCGGCCGCCTCCCGAAGGCCGGCCGCCCCCGCCGCACGGCTGGAGAAACGGCTGCTCATGCCCACCCCCACCCTGCTCGTCCTGGACGCCGAACCCCTTCCTCGCCTCGGGCGTCTCACCGGCCACGCCCGTATCGAACACACCGACGCGGAGGGTCTCGCCGCACGCCTCCCGCGTGCGGACGTACTGCTCGTGTGGGACTTCACCTCGCGCGCCGTGCGGGACGCCTGGCCCGGCGAGGGCCCACGGCCACGCTGGGTGCACACGGCGAGCGCCGGTGTGGACCATCTGATGTGCCCGGAACTCGCCGCCTCGGACACGGTGGTGACGAACGCACGCGGCATCTTCGACCAGCCGATCGCCGAGTACGTCGCCGCGCTCGTGCTGGCGATGGCCAAGGACCTGCCGCGCACGCTTCAGCTGCAACGGGAGCGGACCTGGCGGCACCGCGAGTCGCAGAAGGTCGCCGGGAGCCGGGCCGTCGTGGTCGGCACCGGGCCGATCGGCCGGGCGATCGCCCGCACGCTGGAAGCGCTGGACATCACGACGGCGCTCGTGGGCCGCGCCGCGCGCACCGGCGTGCACGGCCCGGAGGACCTGGACCGGCTGCTGGCGCGCGCCGACTGGGTGATCGCGGCGGCGCCGCTCACCGAGCAGACGCACGGCATGTTCGACGCCCGCCGCTTCGGCGTGATGCAGCCGTCCGCCCGGTTCGTCAACATCGGCCGCGGCCAGCTCGTCGTCGAGGACGCGCTCGCCGAGGCCCTGGCCAAGCACTGGATCGCGGGCGCCGCCCTGGACGTGTTCGAGTCCGAGCCGCTGACCCTCGACAGCCCGTTGTGGCAGGTCCCGGGCCTGATCGTGTCCCCGCACATGAGCGGCGACATCGTCGGCTGGCGGGACGAGCTCGGCGCCCAGTTCGTCGAGCTGTACGAGCTCTGGGCGGCGGGAAAGCCGCTGGAGAACGTGGTCGACAAGCAGCGCGGGTATGTACCCGGACACTGACGTTCCTTGGAGGGTGGATGACCGAGCTCACCGAGCTGACCGCCGTACGGCTCCTCGACGGCTACCGCAAGGGCGAGTGGAGCCCTGTGGAGGCGACCCGCGCGGCGCTGGAGCGGGCCCAGGCGATCCAGCCGGAGGTGAACGCCTTCGTCCGGCTGACCGCCGAGGACGCGCTGGCCCGGGCCCGGGAGTCGGAGGAGCGATGGCGGCGCGGTGAGCCCCAGGGGCTGCTGGACGGCGTACCGGTCACGGTGAAGGACATCCTGCTGCTGCGCGGCGCGCCGACCCTGCGCGGTTCGAAGGCCGTGGATCCGGCGGGGCGCTGGGACGAGGACGCCCCGTCCGTGGCCCGGCTGCGGGAGCACGGGGCGGTCTTCATCGGCAAGACGACGACCCCCGAGTACGGCTGGAAGGGCGTGACGGACTCCCCGCTGAGCGGGGTGACGCGCAACCCGTACGACCCCTCGCGCACCGCCGGCGGATCGAGCGGGGGCAGCGCCGCGGCCGTGGCGCTCGGCGCGGGGCCGCTGTCGCTGGGCACGGACGGCGGCGGCAGTGTCCGGATCCCGGCGTCGTTCTGCGGGATCTTCGCGCTGAAGCCGACGTACGGGCGGGTGCCGCTCTACCCGGCGAGCGCGTTCGGCACGCTGGCGCACGTCGGGCCGATGACCCGGGACGCGGCGGACGCGGCGCTGCTGATGGACGTCATCGGCCACCCCGACTCGCGGGACTGGTCGGCGCTCGCCCCGCCGCCCGGTGCGTACACGGACGGCCTGACGGGCGGGGTGCGCGGGCTGCGCGTGGCGTACTCGCCGACTCTGGGCGGCCAGGTGGCGGTGCGCCCGGAGGTCGCGAGGGCGGTGCGGCACGCCGTGGAGCGGCTGGCGGAGCTCGGCGCCTACGTCACGGAGACCGACCCGGACCTCACCGAACCCGTGGAGGCCTTCCACACCCTGTGGTTCAGCGGGGCGGCCCGGGTGACCGAGCACCTTGGCCCGCACCAGCGGGACCTGCTGGACCCGGGTCTGCGCGAGATCTGCACACAGGGTGCCCGCTACTCGGCGCTGGACTATCTGGCCGCGGTGGACGTCCGGATGGACCTGGGGCGCCGGATGGGCCGCTTCCACGACACCCACGACCTGCTCGTCACGCCGACCCTGCCGATCACGGCGTTCGAGGCGGGCGTCGAGGTACCGAAAGGATCCGGCCATCGGCGCTGGACGGGCTGGACGCCGTTCACGTACCCGTTCAACATGACGCAGCAGCCCGCGGCGAGCGTGCCGGTCGGCTCCGACGGGGACGGCCTGCCGATCGGGCTCCATCTCGTGGCCGCCCGGCACCGGGACGATCTGGTGCTGCGGGCGGCCCACGCGCTCTACGAGGCCGGCGTGGCGTCCGCCGGCCGGCTCAGGCCCTCCGGAAGCTGAGCGTCTCCCCCGCCGCTCCCGACCTCCACAGGTCGTTGCACGCCTCGGCCATGGCGTCCAGGCCCTCGACGATCTGGCCCCACACGATGCCGGGGACCCAGCCGACATCGCCGTTCAGCAGCAGGTTGTTGCGTTCGTAGAACAGGGCCAGGTCGACGAGCGTGGTCCCGGCGCGGACCTCGCGGTCGTAGCCGTAGGCCTTGGTCCCCAACTCCGCCCCGGCGAAGGTGAAATAACACAGATCGCCGGGAATCGGAGTGATGGTCGGGTTTTCCAGAGGTGGCTCGGTTTCGGCGAAGGGCGGGAAAAGGGCGTAGATCTCGTTGCGCGCGTACTTCGCGTGGTAGACGTCGCCGGCCAGCGGAAGGGAGTCCCAGACGGCCGCGCAGGTGATCGGCGCGCGGTCGTCCAGGAGCCTGGCCCTGCAGGTCACGTCGCGCTTGACCAGCGAGACTTCGATATAGCGATCAGCCATGCCTCCATGGGAGTGCCCGCCGCCCCGGCGGTCAAGGGCGCACCGGGAGACGTGCGGGGCTTGAAAAGATCGGCATAACTCGGATCGGGTCGGGTAGCCGCGCGCCCATGGCTCCACCACAGAGAAGCCCACTGAGAAGTCCGGAATCCATATCCCAGGCCGCATCCACGCCCACACGCCGGTCGCTGCTCGCGGGGGTCGCGGCGCTCGGCGCGCTGGGCGCCGCCGGATGCAGCCGGGTGGCCACGGCGTCGAGCACCGAGGGCGGTGACCTGCTCGGCCGGCTCCGGGCGGCGGGCGTCGTCCGACTCGGCATCGCCGGTGAGATCCCGTTCGGCTTCATCGACAAGAACGGCGAGCTGACCGGCGAGGCACCGGAACTGGCCAAGGTGATCTTCAAGCGCCTCGGCGTCGACCGGGTCCAGCCGGTGCCGACCGAGTTCGGCTCGCTCATCCCGGGCCTGAACTCCCAGCAGTTCGACGTCGTCGCCGCCGGGATGTACGTCAACCCCGAGCGCTGCGAGCAGGTCATCTTCTCCGACCCCGACTACCAGATGCTCGACGCGTTCATCGTCCGCAAGGGCAACCCCAAGGGGCTGCGCGACTACAAGGACGTCGTCGCGAAGAAGGCGAAGTTCGCCACCGGCACCGGGTACGCCGAGATCCAGTACGCCGTCGAGGCGGGGTACAAGGAGAGCGACATCCTGATCGTCCCGGACCAGGTGGCGGGGCTGAACGCCGTCGAGGCGGGCCGCGTGGACGTGTTCGCGGGTACGGCGCTCACCGTGCGCGAGGTGGCGAAGAAGTCCGCCAAGGCGGAGGCCACCGAGCCCTTCAAGCCGATTGTGGGCGGCAAGCCGCACGTCGACGGGGGCGCGTTCGCGTTCCGGCCGACCGAGACCAAGCTGCGGGACGCCTTCAACGTCGAGCTGCGCAAGCTCAAGAAGAGCGGCGAACTGTTCCGCATCCTCAAGCCCTTCGGTTTCACCGAGGCGGAGATGACGGACCTGACCGCGAAGGAGCTCTGCGGCGGATGACCTCGGGACTCTGGGAACTCGTACTCAAGGGCGTCTGGGTCACGATCCAGCTGCTCGTGTGCAGCGCGCTGCTGGCGGCCGCTGTGTCCTTCGTGGTCGGCGTCGCGCGCACCCACCGGCTGTGGATCGTCCGCTTCCTGGCGGGCTTCTACACCGAGGTGTTCCGCGGGACCTCAGCCCTGGTGATGATCTTCTGGGTGTTCTTCGTGCTGCCCCCGGCCTTCGGCTGGCAGCTGGTGCCGCTGTGGGCGGGCACGCTGGCGCTCGGCCTGACCTACGGGGCGTACGGCTCCGAGATCGTGCGCGGCGCGCTGAACGCGGTCGACCCGGCGCAGCGGGAGGGCGGGATCGCGCTCAGCTTCACGCCCTGGCAGCGGATGCGGCTGATCCTGCTGCCGCAGGCGGTGCCGGAGATGATCCCGCCGTTCTCCAACCTGCTCATCGAGCTGCTCAAGGGCACCGCCCTGGTGTCGATCATGGGCATGGGCGACCTGGCGTTCAGCGGCAACCTGGTGCGTCTGGCGCTCCAGGAGAGCGCGGAGATCTACACGTACATCCTGCTCATCTACTTCGTGATCGCCTTCCTGCTCACCCGGGTCATGCGCGGGCTGGAGAAGAGGCTCAAGGCGGGTGTCGGGAAGAAGCCCGACAGCAAGACCCGGGCGCCTGAGCCGGTCGTGGTGGAGGCGGTCCGATGAACTGGGACTGGAGCGCGGTCTCCGACTTCATGCCGGACTTCTGGAAGGGTCTGCTGGTCACCCTGCAGATCCTGGTGATCGGTTCGCTGGTCTCGTTCGTGCTGGGCCTGGTGTGGGCGCTGCTGATGCGGCTGCCGACGCGCTGGGTGACCTGGCCGGTCGGCGCCGTCACGGAGTTCGTCCGCAACACCCCGCTGCTGGTGCAGTTGTTCTTCCTCTACTACGTGCTGCCCGAGTGGGGCCTGACCTTCTCGGCGCTCGCCACGGGCGTCTTCGCGATCGGCCTGCACTACTCGACGTACACGATGCAGGTCTACCGCGCCGGTATCGAGGCCGTGCCGGTCGGCCAGTGGGAGGCGGCGACGGCGCTGAACCTGCCGCTGCGCCGGACGTGGACCGCGGTGATCCTGCCGCAGGCGGTGCGCCGGGTCGTCCCCGCGCTCGGCAACTACGTCATCGCGATGCTCAAGGACACGCCGATGCTGATGGCGATCTCCGTGCTGGAGATGCTCGGCCACGCGCGCCTGTTCTCGCAGGAGCACTTCCAGTTCACCGAGCCGCTGACGGTGATCGGCGTGGCCTTCATCGTCATTTCCTATCTGGCCTCCCTTCTCCTGCGAGCCCTGGAGCGACGCCTTGCCCACTGACACTCTCCCCAACCCCGAGAAGAACCCCGCCAGGAGCACCGGCGAGCTGATCCGGCTGGAGCAGGTCACCAAGCGGTTCGGCGACCACACGGTCCTGGACCACCTGGACTTCTCCGTGGACGCCGGCAAGCACGTGACCCTGATCGGCCCCTCCGGGTCCGGCAAGACCACGATCCTCCGTCTGCTGATGACGCTGCTCAAGCCCGACGAGGGCACCATCACCGTGGACGGGGAGCAGTTGTTCCCGGCGCCCGACAAGCAGGTGCGCGAGGTCCGCAAGAAGATCGGGATGGTGTTCCAGCAGTTCAACCTGTTCCCGAACATGACGGTCCTGCGCAACATCACCGAGGCCCCGGTCACGGTCCTCGGCATGTCGAAGGACGCCGCCGAGGAGCGGGCGCGCGAGCTGCTGGAGCTGGTCGGGCTGACCGACCACCTCGACAAGCACCCGGCGCAGCTGTCCGGCGGTCAGCAGCAGCGGGTGGCGATCGCCCGGGCGCTGGCGATGCGGCCGCAGGTGCTGCTCCTGGACGAGGTGACCTCCGCGCTCGACCCGGAGCTGGTCGCGGGCGTCCTCGACGTGCTGCGGGACATCGCCCGTTCCACGGACATCACGATGCTCTGCGTGACCCACGAGATGAACTTCGCCCGGGACATCTCCGACCAGGTACTGATGTTCGACTCGGGTCGGGTCATCGAGTCGGGCCCGCCGGAGAAGATCTTCAGCGAGCCGGAGCACGACCGCACGCGGGAGTTCCTCAGCGCGGTGCTCTGACTACACCGCGTGACCAGGCAGGACGTCCGGGCCCCCGGCCTGGGGCATGCTTCTGGCATATGCCAGAGGGTCGATGTCCCAGTCCGGGGGCCCGGGAATCTTGTCAACCCCCGCTCTCCGCAGGGTGTTTGCCGGTTAACCTGGTTGAGGTTCACTGACCGGATTACGGCCCTAACAGCAAGCGCAGGGGGAGACCACCGTGGCGCTGAAGCACGAGCCGCCGACCACCCCGTACCACGCGGCCCAGGAAGCCCTGCGCGTCCTGGAGACCGTGGCGGGGAGTTCCACCGGAGTCACCGATACCGAGCTCGCCCGGCACACCGGCATCGGACGGGAGCGGCTGACCGCGCTGCTGCGCATGCTGCGCCGTGAGGGCTACGTCGAGCAGATCGCCGACGGCGCGTACGTCACGGGCGAGACGCTGGCCCGCCTCGGCTCCGCCCAGCACCGCGAGCAGACCCTGCGCGACAAGCTCCAGCACACCCTCGACCGGCTGCGCGACTCGGTCGGCGCCGCCGTCTACATGAGCCGGTACGTCGACGGCGAGATCAGCGTCACCCAGTACGCCGACAGCCCGGCCACGCCCAAGGTCAACGAGTGGGTCGACTTCCGCTCCTCGGCCCACGCCACCGCCATCGGCAAGAGCCTGCTCACCCAGCTCGACCACGCCGGCCGCCGCGACCACCTCGCCCGGCACAAGATGGCCCGCCTCACCTCGCGCACCATCACCAGCGACCGGCTGCTGCTCTCCCGGCTGGAGTCCCAGCCGCCCACCGTGCCGGTCCTGGACCTCCAGGAGTACGCGGTCGGCACGGTCTGCGCGGCCGTCCCCGTCACGGCCGGCTCCTCCGTCGGCTGCCTGGCCCTGTCCCTCCCGGTCGAGCACGCCCACCGGCTCCGCCAGGCCGCGGACGCCCTCAACCGCAACGCGGCACCGGTCCTGCTGTCCATGGCGATCTAGGTGGCCCCGGGTCCCGCTCGGGGTGGTCCGAAGCACCCCCCGGGACCAGGTACTATTTTTCTGTCGCCAGCCGCGAGAACGCGATGCGAACGCGGTCGGCGGGAGTCATGCGCCGCTAGCTCAGTTGGTTAGAGCAGCTGACTCTTAATCAGCGGGTCCGGGGTTCGAGTCCCTGGCGGCGCACCGGTGAAGGGCCTCTCGTGGGAGCGGGAGGCCCTTCGGCGTGTTCGAGATCCTCCCTGGTCAGCAGGCGGTACGCGCCCTCCCCCGGCGGCCGCCACCACACCGGGTCGGCGCACCGCGGACCCTCCTTCCGTAACGCCGCCCGATGGATCTTGTTCGTGGCCGTCACCGGCATGCGCGCCACCACCCGCACGAACCGGGGCGCCATCTTCGTCCCCAGGTCGGGCTGCGCGAGCAGGAACCGCGCGAACCCCTCCGGGTCGAAGGTCCCGGCGATCGTCGCCATCACCTGGTCCCCGGTCACCGGGTCCGGCACGGCGTACACGGCGACGGCGGCGGCCCCCTCGTACCGGGCGAGGATGTTCTCGATCATCGCGGCGGCCAGGTTCTCGCCGTCGACACGGAGACGGTCGTCGGTGCGGCCGGCGAAGTGGAGGTAGCCGTCGGCGTCCCGGTAGAAGAGGTCACCCGTCCAGTACCAGCCTCCCCTGCGCCGCTCCGCCTCCGCCGCCGGGTTGCGCCAGTAGCCCTCGAAGGGGCTGGGTCCCTGGTTGACCAGTTCGCCGATCGCCTCGTCCCCGTTGAGCAGCCGCCCGGCCGCGTCGAAGCGGGCCGGTGGGCACTCCTCGCGGCTCTCCGGGTCGAGGACGACGAGCCCGGGTGCCGCCCGGCCGACCGCGCCCGGCGGTGTTCCCGGCGACCACTGCACCGCCGCCCCGCCCTCCGAGGAGCCGTATCCCTCCACCAGCCGCACCCCGAACCGCCGCTCGAAGGCCGCCGCGTCCACCGCACCGGCCTCCGTGCCGAAGCCCAGGCGCAGCGGGTTGTCCCGGTCGTCGGGGCCGGGCTCGGTGGCCAGGACGTACTGGATCGCCCGGCCGACGTAGGTGAAGTAGGTCGCCCCGTGACGGCGGACGTCCGGCAGGAAGCGGGACGCCGAGAAGCGCCGGCGCAGTGCCACGCCCGCCCCCGTCACCAGGGCGGGGGCCCAGCCGGCGATCACCGCGTTGCCGTGGAAGAGCGGCATGCAGAGGTAGTGCACGTCCCGCCGGCCCAGTTCGAACTGTCCGGCCAGGGAGCGGCCGGCGGCTGCCAGGCGGCCCTGGGAACAGAGGGCGGCCTTGGGCGCTCCGGTCGAGCCGGAGGTGAAGTAGAGGAGGAAGCGGTCGCGCGGGGTGGCGCGGGAGGCGTCCGGGTGTGCGTCGGCGTAGGGGGCCAGGAGGTCGGCGTACTCCTCCGCGTCCGTCACGAGCACGCGGACGCCGGGCAGGTCCAGGCCCCTGAGCAGCGGCAGGTGGGTCCGCTCGGTGACCAGGATCCGGCACTCGGTGTGCAGGATGTCGCGGGCGAGTTCGGCGCCCCGCCGGGTGGAATTGACGCCGGCGACCGCCGCTCCGGCCAGGGCCGCCGCGCCCAGCCACAGAAGGAACTCGGGGGTGTTGTCGAGGAGCACCCCGAGGTGGGGCTCGGCGTCGGGCGGCAGCAGGTCGGCGAGCAGGGCCGCCCGGGC
Organism: Streptomyces africanus; assembly: GCF_002150735.1. Lineage (GTDB taxonomy): Bacteria > Actinomycetota > Actinomycetes > Streptomycetales > Streptomycetaceae > Streptomyces > Streptomyces africanus. Next base: position 21,946 of record NZ_MUKA01000189.1, on the reverse strand, counting down.
CGCGGCTCCGGCGGCCGCCTCGTGGTGGGTCAGCGCCCGGTCCTCGCACCGCAGTCCCGGCCGGTGGTCGCCCCACCGGGCGGCGACCAGTTCCGCCACCGTGCTCGCCCTGGAGTCCATGGCCGCGCACGGTAGTTGACATACCGTCAGATGTGGAGGGTCACGGCACCACGGACGTCCCGCTGCCGCCGCTGAAGAGGAAGTCGCTGTACGGGCCGAAGACCTGGACGTACGTGACGACGAAGCCGGCGCAGAACAGGACGATCACGCCGAGGAACGCCAGGATGCCGAAGGTGGCCACCGCGTGCCGCACCCGGCTCGGCGGCTGTGCCGTGGCGACGACCTGCCGGCCCTCGCTGTAGTAGACCGTGACGTAGTCGCCCTCGACGATCGTCCCTGGGCCGCCCTCCTCCTCGAACCGGATGACCCGGCCGTCGCGCGTGATGAACTCGTACACGTGGTGGAGCGCGGTGTGCACGGAGGTGTCGCCGTGCCCGCCGCTGACCGTCGCGTATGCGCGCAGGCACCGGCCCTCGGCCGTCAGCCCGCTGTTCCAGGCGCCCCGGATCTGGAGCCAGCGCCGCACGATCCGGTAGGCCATGAAGACCGCCCCGGCCATGATCAGGCCCGGCACGATGTAGAAGATCACGTCCATCGCGCATCCCCCGAGGTCGATGCGCCGGCCCCGATCGGCCGGCGTGGGAGGAACCTACCCACGCCGGCCGCACCGGTGACTCAAGAGAACCTCAGAAGGTTCAGGCTTCTTGTGAGGGGTCTCGGGGCTTCTGCGGTGCCACCCGGTCGAGTGACGCATCGAGAACGTGCAGTGGGCGCTCGTACGTCTGTGTAGGTTCGATTTTATGAAGCTGGTGGTGCAGGTGAAGCTGCTGCCGACGCCCGTGCAGGCGGCGGCACTTGAGGCGACTCTGCGTGCCTGCAACGAAGCGGCGACCTGGGTCAGCGAGGTCGCGTTCGAGAAGGGTGCGCAGCGGAACTTCGCGCTGCGCGAGCACACCTACGGACAGATCAAGGCGCGGTGGGGTCTGGGGGCGCAGGCCGCACAGCACGTGATCAAGAAGACCTGTGACGCGTACGCCACGCTGAAGGCGAACCTGCGGGCCGGAAATCTGGGCAAGCCAGGCTCGAAGCGCTACCGCAGGGCTACGCAGAAGCCGGTCGTCTTCCGACCGCAGAGCGCGCAGCCGTACGACGACCGGATGCTGTCCTGGCAGATCGCCGAGCGGCGGCTCTCGATCTGGACGACTGCCGGGCGGATCAAGGACGTGGCGTTCACCGGGTCCCGGGAGCAGCTGACCACCCTGGCCTTGCACCGCAAAGGCGAGTCCGACTTGGTGTACCGCGACGGCATGTGGTTTCTGAACGCCACCTGTGAAGTGCCCGAAACTCCGCTCAACACCGATCCGGTGGACTTCCTCGGCGTCGACCTGGGCATCGTGAACATCGCCACCAGCTCCGACGGCGAGATCATGGCGGGGCGACAGATCAACCGGAGCCGGGTACGGGAGCGCGCGCTGCGTACCAAGCTGCAGAAGAAAAACACCCCGTCCGCGAAACGCCGGCTGAAGAAGCGCAGGCACAAGGAAGCGCGGCGGGCGAAGGACATCAACCACAAGATCGCGAAACACATGGTGGCCGAGGCAGAACGCACCGGTCGCGGGATCGCCCTGGAGCACCTGACAGGCATCCGCGAACGGGTACGGCTTCGAAAGCCCCAACGGGCCACCCACTCCAGCTGGTCGTTCGCCCAGCTGGGGCAGTTCATCGCGTACAAGGCCCGCAAGGCGGGAGTGCCGGTGGTGTACGTCGATCCGGCGTACACCTCCCGTACTTGCGCCGAGTGCGGGCACATTGACAGGGCGAACCGGGTCTCCCAGGCCTGGTTCGCGTGCCGGTCCTGCGGATTCGTTGATCACGCGGACCGGAACAGCTCCCGCAACATCCGTGCCCGCGCATGGGAGTTGTGGCGACGCGGGGCCCCGTCAACGGCCCCTGCCCCGCCACCGCGTCAGCGGGGCGGGGCTGGACGCAAACGCAGTGTCACCGCCAGTGATGCCCGTTGTGCAAGCCCGTCGCCTTAGCGACGGGCAGTTGAAAAGGTCACGTCCGAGCAGGCGTAGAACGCGTTGCCCGTGTCGGCGATCGTCCACACCGCCAGGATGACGTGATGGCCGCTCAGCCCGGACGGCAGCCTGCCGCTGTGGGAGAGCGTCGACGGCGGCCGCTGGCCGTTGTACGGCACCGTGAAGAACGGCGTGAGGTTGAGGTCGGACCGGGCCAGGTTGTGGTTCTGGTTCCAGCCCGGCTTGGTGATGTAGTACTTGAAGTCGGTCGTGGCGTGCATGGCCGTGAACTGCCAGCGGAACGTGTAGGTCTGGCCGCCCGTCACCCTGGTGGTGGGCCAGGCGCCGCCGGACGGCGTGCGCGGTGCGCTGAGCTGGCTGAACTGGCCGAGTCCGGCGTTGCATAGCTGCCCGTCGGCCGGGCCGGAGGCCGGGAAGCCCTTCGGGCCCTCGACGCTCTGCGGTTCCCATTGGATCGGACCGCAGTTGGTCACGGTGCCGTTCTGGCAGAGCTTCTGCCGGCTGACGGGGAGGTCGGTGTAGCCGTGGCCGCTGGCGCCGCCGGAGGAGAGTACGAGGGCTCCGGTCGTGGCCAGTCCCACCGCGACGGCGGACAACTTGGTCCTTCTGCGCATGCTGCCGCTCCTGGAGAACGTGGGGGAGGTTCAGTGAGCTGTGCAGGTAGGTCTAGACCAAGTCCGAGGGTAAGGACGCTGATTGAACATGTCCATACCAATCACGGGGCGGTTTCTCCCCGGCCCGCGCAGAACGCCACCGTCAGGTCCCGCACCAGCACCTTGCGCTCGTAGTCGTCCAGTTCGACCAGCCCCCGCATGGTCAGCCGGGTCACCGTGTCCTCCACCGAGTCCACGACAGAGGTGAGCACGCTCGCCCGGTGCCGGGCGTCCAGCGCGGCGATGTGGCGGCGGTGCATCGCCGCGGCGACCTCGGGGGCGTACTCCACCCGGAGCGGCTGCACCGAGAACACCTCCAGGCCGACCGGCGCCGCGTCGGCCGCCGCCAGCCGGGTCAGCGCCTCGGCCGCCGCGTCCGTGGCACCCTTGGCCCCGCCGGGCATCTCCACCGGCACCCGGGCCAGGGCCGCCTCGACGCACTCGCGCAGATAGGCCTCGTGGTCCTCGACGCCCAGCGTGGCCCGCGCGGTGTCCCGCACCCGCCACACCACCTGGACGACGACCCGCAGCGCGACCCCGCTCGCGTCGGCGGCCGGCACCGGCTCGCTGCGCCAGTGCCGCAGCCGTACGTCCACCCGGCGGCGCAGCAGCAGCGGGTTGACCCACAGCAGACCCGAGCGCCGGACGGTCCCCCGGTAGCGGCCGAACAGATCCAGCACCCAGGCCCGCCCGGTCCGGCCCCGGGCCAGCCCGCCGAACCCGAACAGCCCGAGCGCCCCGGCTCCCGCGTACGCCGCCCACTGCGCGGGACCGAGCCCGGCCCCGGCGTACGCGGGCAGCCGCAGCGCCTCCAGCACTTGCGGCGGGAGCAGCCCGGCCCACCAGGAGGTGGCCGCACACCCGGCCGCACCGCACACCCCGGCCAGCACACCCGCCGCCCCGGGCAGCACCCGGGCGGGCCGCTCCACCAGGTCGGGATCGGCCTGCGGCACCGGGCGCGACGCCGCGGCCGCCGGGCGTGTGAGGCGTGGCTGCTCCCCCGTGCCCTGCCTACGGGCGACGACCGCCGGCTTCAGCGGTACCGGCGCCGGGTCCGGCTCGTCGCGGAACAGCAGGTGGACGGGGATCTCGGTGGTGGCCTCGTTCTGGATGAGCCGGGCGGGTCTGGCCGGACCGCCTGCCGGCCCGTCGGGCTCGGACGTGTGGGACGTGGTCGTACTCATGGGTGCCTCCAGCCTCCGCGCCAGCTGCGTCACAACGGTGATCCCCGGTGCGCGCCGGGGCCTACGAGAAGAGCCGCCGCCAGGTCTCCGGGCCCGGGTAGCCGTCCGCCGCGCCGCCCCGCCAGCCCTGGGTGCGCTGGAAGGCCTCGACGGCGCGCCGGTCCGCCTCACCCCAGAGCGGCCCCGGCCCGGCCGGGTAGAACCCGCCGAACCCCTTGCGCACCAGTTGCCTCCCCAGCTGGGTGACGTAGGGGTTGGCGGCGCCGGGCCGGAACATCGCCCGACCCGGGTAGCGGGGGACGCCATGGGAGGAGGGCGAGGGCCCGGCCTCCCCGGCCGTCACGCCCATGTCCCCGGCGAACATCCGGCCGTGCGGCGTGACGTGTGCGTAGTACGCGCCGGGGCCGAAATACGCCGCTCCGGGGCGGGGCGTGACGGCCGCCGCGCCCGATGTCCCGCTGACCGGTTCCTTGCCCGGCACGGTCCCCGGGTCCGTCTCCTCCGCCGAGGTGACGCCCTTGTACCGGTAGGGGACGTACTTGTCGGAGTCGCTCCAGTAGGCGTACGGGGTGGACCGCCGGCGGGTGTGCGGGCGGGTCTGCTCGTAGGCGGTGTAGTGGGTGTGCGCGTGGTCCGTCCAGCCGCCGAAAATGACGACGTGCGAGCCGCTTTCCGGGTCGGCCGTATTGTGGAACAGCAGGATGTCGCCCGGCTGGAGTTCCTCCTTGGAAATCCGCTCACCGTATTGGGCGAGGCTGCCCGTCCATTCGTTTCCGGGCAGCTTCCAGGCCATCGATACATAGCCCGAGCAGTCCTGCCGGTAACCGTCGGACCAGTACGCGTTCATGCTGTACGGGACCTTCGCGGCGACCCAGATCTTGGCCCGGTCGATGATCTCCGTACGGGTGAGGGCGGTGGGCTTGAGGGTGTCGGAGGGCTCCGCGGGAAGGCCGCCGGGGCCGTACAGCGGGGCCTTGCCACCCTGGGGGGTGTCATGCCCGTCACCTGCGGAAACGCCAGGTCGGTGAGGTGCGTGCGGGGCGGCTGCGGCCGGTACGGCATGGCCCGCGCCGAGCGCCGCCGAGGCCATGGCGGCCAGGGCGAGGGCACGGCGTGCGGCCGGGTGGGCGGTGGTCCGGCCGGCCCGGGAATGCGGCAGGACGCGGCGCCAGTGGACGCATCCTGGGCAGTCGCAGTCGCTCGCGGGATCGAATTCCTCGAATACCGGAGACCTCATGCGACACCCCTCACACTTCCGACGGAAAAGGCCGCGCCTGTAACCGTCCGGGCGCGCGTCGCCAGTTTCTCAACTGTCATCCGCACGCGCATGCTGACGGTCCGAATGATGTACGCCGGCGCCCCATGGGGCCCCTCTCGGGGCGGGAGCAGGTGGTCGGGAGCACTGCCCGGCGTCCTGTAGAGTTACGTCGTCAGCGCGCGCCGCTAGCTCAGTTGGTTAGAGCAGCTGACTCTTAATCAGCGGGTCCGGGGTTCGAGTCCCTGGCGGCGCACAGACGGCAAAGCCCCTCGCGACAGCGGGGGGCTTTTCGCATGCCCGTTCGCAGCCCTGGTGCACTCTGGCCGGAACCCGGCCCCCCGCACGATTGGCCGGATACCCTCTCGCCATGGCAGCGCGTGATCTCCAGGAGCGGATCAAGAAGCTCATCATCGACCGCCGGCTGGCCTCCGGGGCACCGCTGCCGACCGAGCCCGAGCTGATGGAGTACCTCGGCGCGAGCCGGAACTCGGTACGGGAGGCGCTGAAGGCACTCCAGGCCATGGGCATCGTGGAGATCCGGCACGGCTTCGGCACCTACGTCGGCCCGATGTCCCTAGCCCCGATGATCGAGGGCCTCGCCTTCCGCACGGTCGCCGGGCACTACCGGGGCGAGGACTCGCTGCTCCAGCTGCTGGAACTGCGGGAGGCGGTGGAGACCGGGCTGGTCTCCCGGCTCGCGGGGCGGATACCGGAAGCGGACCTCGTTGAACTGGACGGGCTCGTCGGCCGTATGGAAGAGCAGGCCGCGCGCGGGGCCGGGCTCGCCGAGACCGACCGGGCCTTCCACGCCACCCTCTACCGGGGGCTGGACAACGTGCTGCTGAGTGAGGTCCTGGAGGCGTTCTGGGACGCCTTCCACCGGGTCCGCACCGACCTCGGGGGCGAGCCGCAGGACCCGAAGGTGACCTGCCGGCAGCACCGGGAGATCCTCGACGCGGTCCGGTCCGGCGACTCGATGCGAGCGGAGAAGGCCATAAGAGAGCACTTCGGGAACATCCGCGCCCGCTTGTCCACAACCGCTCCACATGGTCCCCACACCCACCACAATGAACGCGTATGACCGGTAAACACCGCGTTTCGCATCTTGCGATCATGATGAACGCCGTAGAACCCTGGTTATCTGGTTTTTCAAGATGCCGCGGATTCGCGGCAGTTGGGGGGATTCGCAGCCGGTTGCGGGCCGGGCGGGGGTAGGGGCCCCGTTCATGAGGCGATGCCGAGGGGGGCATCATGCAACCGGAAGGTCGCGTTGCCGTGTCTATAAGGTGTGGATGACGTGGTGACAGCGACCCACCACTGATACGTCTGTGGAGGTCGAGGGGGACCTGCCGCAGACGGAAGGAAGCGACGAAACACGCGGTGTCCGCGTGTGGGGGGAATGACTCATGACGTCGAGGCCGACGGGCGCCCGACAGCAGGACCACGACCCGTCCCAGACCACCCAGCTCAGGGTTCCGGCGCATCGGATGAGCACCACGGGGACGTTCCGGCGGATCAAGAAGACGCTGCCGAGATACGACTACGAGCACTACAGCCGGCTCGCGGGTCCCCTCACCCAGCCTGATCCGACCAAGCCGTACAAGGTGCAGTACCGGTCGCTGATATCGCAGGAACCGCACCGGATGAGAGTCGCGCTGATGCTGGCCGCGGCCCCGGTGCTGTCCGTGGTGCTGCTGGTGTGGCTGCTCCAGCCCGAGCACTGGACCGAGCGCGACTACCCGGCCTTCGACTGGCTGCCCGCGCTCGACATCGTGATGCTGGTCTCGATCGGTCTGATCGAGCTGTTCCGCTGCATGAACGTGGTGTCGAACGCGCACGCCACCCTGGTCGCCCGCGACCCGATCCCGGTGGTGCCCGAGACCGGCACCAGAGTGGCCTTCCTCACCTCCTTCGTGCCCGGCAAGGAACCGCTGGAGATGGTGACGAAGACCCTGGAGGCGGCGGTCAGGATCCGCCACCGGGGCCTGATGCACGTGTGGCTGCTCGACGAGGGCGACGACCCCGAGGTGAAGGCGGTCTGCGAGCGCCTCGGCGTGCACCACTTCTCCCGCAAGGGCGTCGCCAAGTGGAACCAGGCCAAGGGCCCGCACCGCGCCAAGACCAAGCACGGCAACTACAACGCCTGGCTCGAAGCGCACGGCGACGACTACGACTTCTTCGCCTCGGTCGACACCGACCACGTGCCGCTGCCCAACTACCTGGAGCGGATGCTCGGCTTCTTCCGCGACCCGGACGTCGGCTTCGTCATCGGCCCGCAGGTGTACGGCAACTACGACAACCCCATCACCAAGGCCGCCGAGTCGCAGCAGTTCCTGTTCCACGCGCTGATCCAGCGCGCGGGCAACCGCTACGGCTCCCCGATGTTCGTCGGCACCTCCAACGCCGTGCGCATCAAGGCGCTGAAGCAGATCGGCGGTCTGTACGACTCGATCACCGAGGACATGGCGACCGGCTTCGAGATGCACCGCCACAAGAACCCGGCGACGGGCAACAAGTGGCGCTCGGTGTACACGCCGGACGTGCTCGCGGTCGGTGAGGGCCCGAGCGCCTGGACGGACTTCTTCACCCAGCAGATGCGCTGGTCGCGAGGGACGTACGAGACGATCCTCAAGCAGTACTGGAAGGGCTGGTACTCGCTGCCGCCGAGCAAGCTCTTCAACTACACGATGATGATCATCTTCTACCCGATGTCGGCCCTGAACTGGATCCTCGCGGCGCTCAGTTGCGCGCTGTTCCTCGGCATGGGCGCCTCGGGTGTGAACATCGACCCGGCGGTCTGGCTGATGCTCTACGGCAACGCCTCCGCGCTCCAGATCGGTCTGTACGTCTGGAACCGCCGGCACAACGTCTCGCCGCACGAGCCGGAGGGCTCCGGCGGTGTGGCCGGCATGGTGATGTCCGCGCTGTCGGCGCCGCTGTACGCGAAGGCGCTGATCGACTCCGTGCTGCGGCGCAAGAGCAAGTTCGTGGTCACGCCCAAGGGCGACTCGGCGAGCCCGGACCGCTGGTTCGGGACGTTCCGCTACCACTGGTACTTCGTCGCGATCTTCGGCGCGTCGATCACGGCCGGCTTCGTCTTCGGCCACTCGCACCCCGCGATGATCATCTGGGCGACGTTCGCGCTGCTGATCACCGCCTCGCCGGTCTTCGCCTGGCGCTGGCAGCTGCGGCAGGACGCCAAGAAGCCCGCCGCTCCCGCCGTGGAGCAGCCCCAGGACCCTGCGGGGCCGCACCGGACGCGGCCGCTGCCCATCCCGCAGCAGCCGTCGGCGGCGCATCCCCCGCAGCACAAGCCCGGTTGGGCCGCCACCCCTGGCGCAAACGGGGAGGTCGGGGGGACCGACCAGACCATGCAGATCGCCCTTGGTGGACTTGGGGGACGTAACGAATGAACGACCGTGCAGGCCGCCGCCGGGCCCGTCGACTCGCGATCGGCACGGCGGTGGTACTCGCGCTGGCCGGGATGAACGGGCCGTGGCTCTACCGCTTCAGCACCGAGAAATACCACCAGTACACAATCAACAAGCCGGAGTACAAGGCCGCGAACGGCAAGTGGGAGATCATCGAGTTTCCCGAGGAGTACCGGCAGAACACGATCCACGCGGCGCTGCTGCGCACCGGCAAGGTGCTGCTCGTCGCGGGGTCGGGCAACAACCAGGACAACTTCGACGCGAAGAAGTTCGACACCCGGATCTGGGACCCGGTCAAGGGCACCATCAAGAAGGTCCCGACGCCCAGCGACCTGTTCTGCACGGGCCACACCCAGCTCGCCAACGGCAACCTGCTCATCGCGGGCGGTACCAAGCGGTACGAGAAGCTCAAGGGTGACGTCACCAAGGCCGGCGGCCTGATGATCGTCCACAACGAGAACCCGGACAAGCCGATCACGCTGCCCGCGGGCACGAAGTTCACAGGCAAGCAGAACGGCAAGACCTTCGTCTCGAAGGACCCGGTGCTCGTGCCGCGCGCGAAGAAGGTCTTCGACAAGGCGACCGGCAGGTTCCTGCGCAACGACCCCGGCCTCGGCCGGATCTACGTCGAGGCCCAGAAGCGGGGCCGGAAGTACGAGACGGGCACGCAGGACAACTACCGCGTGCAGGGCCTCAAGGGCGCCGACGCCAAGAACACCTACGGCATCGCGCAGAAACTCGCCCTCGACAAGAAGGACTTCCAGGGGATCCGGGACGCCTTCGAGTTCGACCCCGTGGCCGAGAAGTACATCAAGGTCGACCCGATGAAGGAGGCCCGCTGGTACCCGACGCTCACCACCCTGAGCAACGGGAAGATCCTCAGCGTCTCCGGCCTCGACGACATCGGCCAGCTCGTCCCCGGCAAGAACGAGGTCTTCGACCCGAAGACCAGGAAGTGGAGCTACACGGGCAAGATCCGGCAGTTCCCGACCTACCCGGCGCTGTTCCTCATGCAGAACGGCAAGGTCTTCTACTCGGGTTCCAACGCGGGCTACGGGCCGGACAACGTGGGCCGTGACCCGGGCGTGTGGGACGTGGACACCAACAAGTTCACGAAGATCCCCGGCCTGAGCGACCCCACGCTGATGGAGACGTCGGGCACGGTGCTGCTGCCGCCCGCGCAGGACGAGAAGTACATGGTGATCGGCGGCGGTGGCGTCGGCGAGTCCAAGGAGTCCAGCGAGAAGACCCGGATCGTCGACCTGAAGGCCGGCAACCCGCGCTTCGTGGACGGCCCGTCCCTGGAGAAGGGCACGCGCTACCCGCAGGCCTCGGTCCTGCCCGACGACAGCGTGCTGATCTCCGGCGGTTCGGAGGACTACCGCGGGCGCGGCGACTCCAACATCCTTCAGGCACGGCTCTACGACACGGAGAAGAACGAGCTCCGGCGGGTCGCCGACCCGCTGGTGGGCCGCAACTACCACTCCGGGTCGATCCTGCTGCCCGACGGTCGCGTGATGTTCTTCGGCTCGGACTCGCTGTACGCCGACAAGGCCAACACCAAGCCGGGCGTGTTCGAGCAGCGCATCGAGATCTACACACCGCCGTACCTGTACGGCGACGGGGACCAGCCCTCGCTGTCGGGCGGGCCGCAGACCATCGAGCGCGGCGAGACGGGCACGTTCACCTCGTCGGACGCGTCCAGGATCAAGAAGGTCCGGCTGATCCGCCCGAGCGCCTCCACGCATGTCACGGACGTCGACCAGCGGTCGATCGCGCTGGACTTCAAGGCGTCCGGCGACAAGCTGACGGTGACCGTGCCGGAGAACCGCAACCTGGTCCAGGCGGGCTGGTACATGCTGTTCGTGACGGACGACCGGGGCACCCCGAGCAAGGCGCAGTGGGTCAAGGTGCCGTAGCCGGCACCGTGAAACCGCCTGGCCCGTCACCTTTCCCCGTGGTGACGGGCCAGCGCTCGATATCGGCCGTTCATGACCAATACTTGCCGATGACTTGACGACCCGTTCCGTGCCCGTTCAGTCCCCCGTCCGCGTCTGCCTGTGTGTCGTCCCTAAGGTCCCTGAGGGCTTTGAAGGAAGGCACTCATGGACACACTCCTCGCCGTCCGGGCGCGTGGGATCACCAAGGGGTTCGGGGATGTCGTCGCGCTCGACGGCGTCGATCTGGATGTGGCGCAGGGGCAGATCCACGGCTTGGCCGGACCGAACGGCGCCGGTAAGACGACACTGCTCGGTCTCCTGCTGGGCCTGGCCGTCGCGGACAGCGGCCGGCTCGAGATCCTGGGAACGCCGGCCGGCCGGGCGCTCGCCGCTCCCGACGGTGTCGCCGGCTTCGTGGACGGTCCCGGTCTCTACCCCTCGCTCACCGCCCGGCAGAACCTCGCAGCGCTGGCCGCTCTCCGCGGGCGCGACGCGCGGACAGCGGGAGTCGGCGACGCGCTCGACCAGGTCGGGCTCACCGATGTCGCCGACGACCGGGTCCGCAGCTTCTCCCTCGGCATGCGCCAGCGGCTGGGGCTCGCCGCCGCCCTGCTCACCGAGCCCCGGCTTCTCGTGCTCGACGAACCTGCCAACGGCCTCGACCCGGTCGGCAAGAAACACGTACACGGTGTCCTCGCGCGGCTCGCATCGGACGGAACCGCCGTCGTGCTCTCGAGCCACCGCATGGACGACCTCGAGGCACTGTGCTCCGAGGTCACCATCCTCGCCACCGGACGGGTCGTTTTCTCCGGCCCGCTGAGCAAGCTCGCCGCCGAGAGCCGTGAACTCGACTACCGGCTGCGGACCTCCGACCCTGACGCTGCCCGCCGGCTGGCTGTCGACACGGCCGGAATCAGCGTCGTCGACGACGCCGGGACCCGGCACGACCCCGAGGTGCTCGTCGTACGCGCGCCGGTGCCCGCCCTCGACGAACTGGTGGCGGGGCTCGTGCACGCGGGTGTCGCGGTGCGCGAACTCGCACCCCTGGTGTCGCCGCTCGAAGCCGCGTTCCTCGCCCTCACCGAGCGGCAGGAGGCCGGCCGATGACCGCGACCATCGCCCACAACGCTGTCAGGGCCCGCCCGGTCCCGGTTCCCCGTGGCTACCGCTTCGAGCTGGTCAAGCTGGTGTCGCAGTGGCGGATCCGCTTGCTGGTGCCGGCCTGCTGGATCGCTCCGGCGTTCTTCGTCGCCGGGGTGAGTCTGCAGAGCACGCTCCCCTCCGACACCCTCTTCGGTCGCTGGATGCACGCCACGGGGTGGGCCGGGCCGCTGGTGATGCTCGGTTTCGCGGGCACCTGGGCGCTCCCGCTGCTGACCTCGGTGGTCGCGGGTGACGTGTTCGCCTCCGAGGACCGGCTCGGCACCTGGCGCCATCTGCTCGTGGCGGTCCGTTCACCCGGACGGATCTTCGCGGCGAAGGCACTGGCCGGCCTCACCGTCATCTTGCTGCTCGTGGCGGGGCTGGCCTGTTCCAGCGTGGTCGGCGGGGTCGTGGCGGTCGGCAACCAGCCGCTGGTCGGCCTCGACGGCCGGCTGCTGGCGCCCGGGGACGCCGCCGGCAGGGTGGTGCTCGCCTGGGCCTGCGTCCTCGCACCGACCCTGGCCCTCGCCGCGATCGGACTGCTCGGGTCGGTCGCGCTGGGGCGGTCCCCGATGGGGCTGTTGCTGCCCGCGCTCGTCGCGCTCGCGATGCAGGTCGCCCAGCTGCTGCCGTTGCCCGTCGCCGTGCGCCTGGCCCTTCCCGGCTACGCCTTCACCTCCTGGAACGGTCTGTTCACCAGCCCGGCGCAGGTCGGCCCGCTCCTGACCGGCATCGTGGTCAGCCTGGTGTGGGCCGTGCTGGCGACGACGCTGGCCTGTCTGCTGTTCCTGCGGCGGGACTTCACCAACCCGGCCTACGACGGTGCCGGGCGCCGCGCGTTCACGCTCGGCCTGCTGCCCCTGGCCGCACTGACCGCCCTCACCGTCGCGGTGATCGCCGTGGCGACCCCGTCCCTGGGCTCGGGCATCCGGCAGGACAAGGTCGAGCGGTCGGTGGCCACGGCCTTCGCGCACCTCTACCGCCTGCAGACCCGGCAGTTGCACCGCCCCGCCGTCACCGAGGCGCGGCTGCGGGCCGGCGCGGCGTGCACCAAGAGCGACGGCCAGGGCGCTCAAGAGGGCGCGGGCAACGACTGGCGTTGCGTCGTGACCTGGCATCTCCCCGACGTCGCGGTAGCCGGCACGGCCGTCTACCAGCTCGACGTCGCCTCAGACGGGCGGTTCGTGGCCGACGGCGACGGACCGAAGGAAGTCAACGGTTACTTCCTCGTCCGTACCCCCACCGGGGACGCCCCGAACCCCCTTTGGCAGTTCGACGGCAACGTCGAGCTGCTCGACACCACCTCGAAGGGATAACCCCATGCAGGTAACACGGCAGCGCCGGGTTAACGAGAAAGCGCAGGTCAGCCTCTTCGGCAGACGCGTCGGCCGCCGCACCGTCCTGGTGACGGCGGGCATCGCCGTCGCCCTCGGCGTCACGGGCACCGCCGTCGCCTCGACGTGGCAGTTCGGCACCCAGCGGGTCGCCCAGACCACCCGCGACGGCCAGGTCATCTCCAGCGACCAGTACATCAAGCCGTACGGCAGCCGCACCGTCATCGACGACGGCAAGATCATGTCGTCCACGGTCAGCCCGGACGGTACCCATCTGGCGGCCGCGGTCGCGGACGGCGACGCCTCGCTCGTCGTCCTCGACCTCGCGACCGGGCAGGTGAAGCAGAAGGTCGGCACCAACGCGGCGGACGACCTGCGCATCAAGACCGGCTCCGTCGGCCAGGAGGGCCCGACGTACTCGCCCGACGGCAAGCACCTGTGGCTGGGCCAGGCCGACGGCTACACCAAGTTCACCGTCGACGCGGACGGCACCCTCGCCGACCCGGTGGCCGTCTCCATACCGGCCGACGGCACCAAGCACGCGCTGGTGGGAGCTGCGGTGTTCTCGGCCGACGGTTCCACCGTGTACGCGGCGGTCAACGGCCAGAACCGGGTGGTCGCCATCGACGCGGCCGACGGAACCATCAAGCAGAGCTGGGCCGTCGGCAACGCCCCGCGCGGTCTCGCCCTGGCCGGCGGCAAGCTCTACGTCAGCAACGAGGGCGGCCGTCCGGCCAAGGCCGGCGACACCACCATGAACTCCTACGGCACCCAGGTGCCCGCCGACCCCGACACCGGTGCCGCCACGACCGGCACGGTCAGCGTCATCGACACGGCCGACCCCTCCGCCGCCGTCGGCAGCATCGACGTCGGTCTGCACCCGACCGCCGTGTACGCCGAGAAGGGCACGGTGTTCGTCACCAACACCGCCGACAACAGCGTCTCGGTCATCGACACGGCCAAGGACAAGGTCGTCCAGACCATCGCCACCCAGCCGTGGCCGGAGGCATCGGTCGGTTACGAGCCCAACGCCGTGACACTCACCGACGACGGCCGCCTCCTGGTGACGCTCGGCCGCGCCAACGCCGTGGCCGTCTACCGCTTCACCTCGGCGCAGCAGCCGGCCCGTTACGTCGGCCTGCTCCCCACGGACTACTTCCCCTCCGAGATCACCACCGTCGGCAAGCAGGTCGTCGTCTCCAACACCCGTGGCATCGACGCCCGCCGTCCCACCGCCGGCGGCGGCCACGGCACCCATGACACGACGTCCAGCCTGACGCGGTTCACCCTGCCCGACGACAGCGTCGTCCGCTCCCAGACGGCCAAGGTCTTCCAGCAGAACGGCTGGACGGCCGGCTCGGTCCTCACCGCCCAGGGCAACAGCCACGCCAAGCCGCTGCCGGTCCCGGCGCGCCTCGGCGACCCCTCGACCATCAAGCACGTCTTCCTGCTGGTCAAGGAGAACCGGACCTACGACCAGGTCTTCGGCGACATGCCGCAGGGCGAGGGCAACTCCTCGCTGACGACGTTCGGCGAGAACGTGACGCCCAACCAGCACGCGCTGGCCCGGCAGTTCGGGCTGTACGACAACTTCTACGACGTCGGCACGAACTCCGCCGAGGGCCACAACTGGCTGATGCAGTCGGACAACCCGGAGTACACCGAGTCCTCCGCCGGGGAGTACACGCGCAGTTACGACACCGAGGACGACGTTCTCGGCCACCAGAAGACCGGCTTCCTCTGGACCGGCGCACAGGCGGCCGGGAAGTCCGTCAAGGACTTCGGCGAGTTCCAGTCGATCGAGTCCAAGCCGGCCGGCGCGACCTGGCAGAACCTGTACTGCGACAGCAAGACCATGGCCGCGACCGGGGCGCGGACCCAGTACCCCATCAAGACCGGTTCGGCGATTCCCTCGCTCAACAAGGTCTCGGTGCAGGGCTTCCCGATGTTCGACCTCGATGTCCCGGACATCTACAAGGAACAGATCTGGAAGCAGGACTTCGAGAAGAACGGTCCGGCGAACCTGAACATGTTCTGGTTCTCCAACGACCACACCGGTGGCCCGGCGAACGCCTCCGCCGAGGTCGCCGACAACGACCTCGCGGTCGGCCGCATGGTCGACGAGATCTCGCACAGCACGTACTGGAAGGACTCGGCGATCTTCGTCGTCGAGGACGACTCCCAGAACGGTCTCGACCACGTCGACGGCCACCGTGCGCCGGTGCAGATCATCAGCCCGTACGCCAAGCACGGCACCGTCGACCACCACTACTACTCGCAGATCACGATGGTCCGCACCATCGAGCAGATCCTCGGCACCCACCCGATGAACCAGCTCGACAGCGTGGCCACCCCGATGTACGGGGCGTTCACCCAGAAGCCTGACGACACCCGGTTCACCGCGGTGCCCAACCGGACCTCGCTGACCCTCGGTGTCAGCCCCCAGCCGTCCTGCGGTGCGGACACCCCGGCGCCGCAGGACGCGAAGGCAGCGGCCGCGCCGACGTCCACGGCGGTGCCCGAGGCGGCGCGGACGGTGGCGGCGCAGTGGAAGGCCTGGGCGTCGCACCAGCGGCTGACCGGCCCGAACGCCGTGCCCGACTACGCCAACCCCGAGCAGATGAACCGTTACACCTGGTACCAGACGCACGACTTCAGCAAGCCGTACCCCGGTGACAAGAAGGTGTACGCGCCGAAGGACGTGCCGGGCGCCTACCTCCCGTCGCCGGAGTCCGACGGCTGACGGCTGACGGCTGACGGGAAACATGCTTGACCTGTGCACGTAGGTGGTGTGCCCTCAGTACCAGATCGACACGTGTGGTCAACGGTGGCGGGGGAAACGGGAGATGACCGAGCCGACCACGTCGGACGCGGTGGCCGAGGACGTCCTGGCCGCCGCGACCGTCCAGGTCACGGGCACTGACGGGCACATCGGGGGCCTCGGGGTGCTCATCGCGCCCACCCTGGTGCTGACCTGCGCCCATGTCGTCCTGGAGGCCTCGGGGCGGCCGGCCCACCAGGAGGAGCGCCCCGACGGCCCCCTCGGTGTCCGTCTGGTCCTGCGCGACGGCGAGCCGGTGGACGCCGTCGTCCAGGACTGGGTGCCCGTACGCGCGAACGGCACCGGGGACGTGACAGTCCTGTCCCTGTCCCGCCCGCTTACCGAGGCCCGGCCGGTCCTCATGGTGGCGCCCCGGGACGTCTGGGACCACAGAGCCATCGTTTTCGGACTGCCGAGGGACGACACCGGCGGCGGCTGGCACACCGCCCGGCTGCGCGCCCGCACCGGCACCGGCCGGCTTCAGATGTCGCCGCTCGACGGGCAGTCGGACCCGATCCAGCCCGGCTTCAGCGGCTCCGCCGTGTGGGACGACGACCTCGGTGCCGTGGTCGGCATCGTCGCCTCGATCTCACCGGCACACCGGGGGCAGGCCTTCTGCATCCCGACCCGCACGGTCCTCGACGAACTCCCGGAGCTGGCCGAACTGCTCGCGCCCGACTCCCCGTTCCCGGGCCTGCGCCCGTACACCGAGGAGCACAGCGCGCACTTCTACGGCCGGGACGAGGACGTCACCGCGGTCGTCGACCTGCTCTGCCCGCACGGGGCGCCCGAGGGCTGCGTGACACTGACCGGCCCCTCCGGCTCCGGCAAGTCCTCCCTCCTCATGGCGGGCGTGCTGCCCCGCCTGAAGGAACAGGAGGTGGAGGTCGTCACCCTGCGCGCGGAGGGCCGGCAGCCGGACGCCGAAGCGATACGAGAGGTGCTGCGGACCCACCGCTCGGCACGCGGACTCGTGCTGGCCCTCGACCAGGCGGAGGCGCTGCTGCTGCGCCCCGAGGAGGAACTGCGCACCCTGTCCGACGCCCTCCTCGACGCCTGCCGGCACCCCGGAGTGGCGGTCCTGGTGGCGCTGCGCACCGACTTCCAGGACGCGGCCCTGCGCCACCCGGAGCTGAGCCGGCTGGTCGGCGGTGCGCCCGCCCACCAGCTGGGTCTGATGACCCGCGAGCAGCTCACCGAGGTGGTCCGGCTGCCGCTGCGGGCCTTCCCCGGCGTGGAGTACGACAGCGGACTGGCCGACCGGCTCATCGAGGACGCGGCGGGCCGGCCCGGAGCCCTGCCCCTGCTCGGGTTCGTCCTCACCACCCTGTGGGAACGGCAGGTCGGCGGCCGGCTCCGCCTCGACACCTACCGCGAACTCGGCGGCCTCGGCGGGGTGCTGAGCAGCAGGGCGGACTCCGCGTGGCAGCGGGCGCTGCGGGGCGCGTCGGAGGAGGCCGCGACCGGGCTGCTCCGCGCGCTGGTCCAGATCCCGCCCGGCAGCGGCACGGCCCTGCGCGCCCGGCTCGCGCGCCGCGACGTGGGCGAGGAGCAGTGGGCCATCGCCCGCGCACTCGCCGAGGCCCGGGTCCTGGTCCTGGGCGCGGACCCCGAGCGGGGCGAGACGGTCGAGCTGGCCCACGAGGCCCTCATCGAACACTGGCAGCCGCTCGCGACGCAGCTGGAAAAAGACCGTACGTTCCTCACCTGGCGCGGCGAACTGCGCTACGACCGCGCCCGCTGGTGGCGGGCAGGACGGCCGGACGGGCTGTTGCTGGAGGATCCGGCGCTGTCGGTGGCGGAAGGGTGGCTCGCGCAGCGGCGTGCCGAACTGACGGCGGAGGACCGGGAGTTCATTGAGGCGAGTGCCGGGCTGCGGGCGCGTAAGCAGCAGGAGAGCGCGAGGTCCGAGCGCCGGAAGCGGTATCTGCGGGTGCTGTGGGCGGTGGTCACGGTGCTGGCCGTGGTGGCGGCGGCGGTGGTGTCCGTGCTGTATCTGAACCTGCTGACGGAGCAGCGGCGGCTGGCTTCGGACCGGTTGGCGCAGCAGGCCGCGAGCCTCGACAGCACGTCGTTGACGGCCTCCTCGCTGTACGCGGTCGGGGCGTATCGAGCCGAGGCCCGGCCGGAAGCCCGTTCCGCGCTGCTCGCACACTATCTGCGGTCGCAGGACGTGGAGCGGGTGGTGATGGAGGGGCGCAACGAGGTCGAGGACATCGCCCTCACGGACGACGGCTCGGTCGCCTACACCGTGCTGGGCAACGGCGACTTCGTGCGGCTGGACCTGCGCGGGAAGAAACGGCCCAAGCCCTTCCAGGTCTCGACACGGCACGACACCGAACGGATCGCCGTGTCGGCCGACGGGCGGAGGGTGGCCCGGGCGAGCGACTGGGGTCTGATCTCCCTCGGCGTGCCGCTCTCCTCCGACCCGGACAAGTTCCGGGTCATTCCCCTGCGCGAGGGCGAGGCCGTGAAGAAGAACCCGCGCACCCCCAACGACCTGCGGTTCGAGGGGGACAGGAAGCGGATCCTCGCCGCGATCCCCCGCGAGGGCGTGCGCATGTGGAACGCGGACGACGGCCGCCCCACGGGCCGCACCCTGACCCCGCCGCGCGGCTGGGACGCGGCCCAGGCCTGGTTCGCCGCGGACGACACGGTCGTGGCGCGGATCGTGCCCTCCGGCGCGGACGCGGACGACCCACGGGGCCGGCTGGTCTCCTGGGACCTCGACGGGGGCTCGCTGCGCCGCCCCTGGGACGAGCGCGCCACCGCCTCCGCGACCGTCAGCGGCAACGGCCGCGTCCTGGTCACCTGCACCGAGCAGGGCGCACTCGAAGCGTGGCGGCTGGGCACCACGCCCCGGCGCTTCCAGAGCTGGAGCAACGCCGGCTTCCAGGGGTTGTGCCCGCTCTACACGCCCCGGCTCGACGCCACGGGCCGCTACCTGGTCAATCCCACCGGGCGCATCGGCAGCGACCTGGGCCGGATGCGGTTCCTCGTCATCGACCTGGAGAAGGGCTGGCCGGCCACCTTCGACACCCCCGCCGCGGCCCCCGAGGACGAGAACATCACCGGCCGTTCGTTCGCTCCGGCGGTCGCGCTCGCCGGACCTCCGGACAACCTGCGCGCCGCCGTCTCCGTCGGCGGAAGCATCGTCACCGTACGCGTCAAGCCGCCCACGTCCTTCGACTCCAACTCCCTGGTCAACCGCATCCGCACACCGGACGGACCCAGCGGCAAAATGGCGGTCGTCGACACCAGCGGCAGCGGACTGCAGCTGTGGAACCTGGCCGACCACAGGCTGCTGGCGACCGCGCGCGCGTCCCGGCCGCTGGCCCGGCTGTACGCCGCCTTCAGCCCGGACGGGCGACGGATGCTGACCATCGCCCAGGACGAGCGGACGGTCCTCGTCTGGCGGATCGACGGCGGCTCCCTCAAGGAGGAGCACGTCCTCGAACTGCCCGCCCCTCCCGACATCACGGCTTCCGGAGCGGACCCGCAGACGGGGCTCGTCCCGTCCTGGATCAACCTGAGCTTCTCCGACGACGACCACGCCGTGATCTCGGGGCTGTCGTACGTCTCCCGCTGGAATCTCGACACGGGCAAGCCGGTCGGTGAGATCTACCGGCCTCCCGTCCAGGATCGTGCGCAGCTCACCAACGAGGCCGCCGGCACCTTCGCCACCGCCGTACCCGGCAAACCGCAGGCGGTGGTGCGGACGGTGGCCGAGATCGGCGTCTGGGACTTCACCACCGGTGAGTTCAAGAGGTGGATCAAGAAGGACGGCGGGGACCGGTCGGTCCGGTCGTTCGCCCTCTCCCCCGACGGCAGGATCCTCGCCGTGCAGTACGCCGGCGGCCGGGTACGCCTGTGGGACGTGCAGAAGAAGGACTGGAGGCAGGACCTCACCACCAACGGCGTCTACTACCTCGGCCGCTTCCTCGGCGACCGCCTGCTCCACACGACCACCGCCGCCGGCGAACAGGTCGTCTGGGACATCGACAAGCGCCAGGACACCTACCGCTACTACGTGGGCTACGGCTCGGTCCTCTCACCGAGCACCGACGGCAAGTCCCTCACGATGGTCGACGGCTCCCGCACCTCCGTGATCCCGCTCGAACCCGAGAGGTGGATGGACCGGCTGTGCACCCTCGCAGGGCGGGAGTTGAACAATGCGGAAAAGAAACTGGCCGTCGATCCCGACCTGGTCGACGACGTGTGCCCGGCCTTCTAGTCAGGAACTCGCCCTGGCCAGCTTCAGTGCGTAGTCCGCCCACCACTGGCCCGCCTTCGGCCCGCCCTTGCACTCGCCGTCCGACTCGCCCGGCCGTTTCACCCACAGGTACGCGTCGACCAGCGGGTCCGCCGTCTTGGTCGTCGGCGTCTCGCCCAGGGCGCGGCCCGGCGGGTTGCACCAGCGTTCGTCCGGGCTGCCCTGGGTGTAGGGGCCCTTGCCGTTGCGGCTGGTGTCGATGACGAAGTGCTTGCCCGCGACCTTGGCGGAGAGCTGCTTGCCGTAGGCGATGGAGTCGTCGGTGGAGTAGAAGTTGGAGACGTTGACGGAGAAGCCGTCGGCCTGGTCGATACCGGCCCGCTGCAGCGGCTCGAAGATCTGGTCGGGGTGCTGCCAGCCGGCGTTGCCCGCGTCCAGGTACACCTTGGTGTTCTTCAGGGACTTCAGCTTGACGACGGCGCCCTTGAGGAGGTCGTAGCGCTCCTCGTGGAACTGTTCCGGGGTGCAGCCGTCCACCAGGTGCAGCAGCGCGTCCGGTTCGAGGATGACCGTGGCGGAGCGGTCGCCGATGCCCGTCGCCACGCCGTCGAGCCACGCGCGGTAGGCGTTGCCGTCGGCGGCGCCGCCCTGGGAGTACTGGCCGCAGTCGCGGTGCGGGATGTTGTAGAGGACGAGCAGTGCCGTACGGCCGGCCTTGTCGGCGGCCTCGGTGAAGCCCCGGGTCTGCTCCTCGGGGTTGTCCGGGCCGATCCACTCGGCGACCGGCTGCTCGGCGATCTTGCGGATGTGCTCGGCGTCCTGCTTCTTGCCGGCCTTCTCCAGGGCGGCGACCTGCCGGGCCGCGGTGCCGTCCGGATTGACCCAGAACGGGGCGGTCTCCTTGGGCTGCTGTGTGATCCCGGCGCCCGCGTCGGCGCCCTTGTCCGATCCGTCTCCCCCGTCGGACGAACACCCCGTGATCAGCAGTGCCGCCCCCAGCACCACCGCGGACATCCGCCTCCCGGCGGACGGCCCTGCCCCCCTGCTGCCGTACATCCAACTCCCCCTTGGGTGCGGCGTTCCAAGTCTCAATCCTGACATACGTCCCGCGACGCCCAGGAGGTCGAACCCAGGCGTGCGGGTGACGCAGAGCCACCGTATCGGGACTTGGCGTTATTCAACCTCTAGGCCCGGGCGGGCCGTTGGTTCTAGAGTCTTCTCAGCAGCACCCGGCCTCCGGCCAGAGTTTCACCCACCGTGGCTCCCGCGCCCTCCCGCGCGGCTCGCCGGGTTACTCCCGCAGCCCGTGCGCGCGCGGTCGAGGACCAGCCCGGCCGGCGACTTCAGGGGGAGCGGGTCGTCGACCGGGCTGGGTGGGCGCCCGAGGCCGCTAGAGGCCGGTTCCCGTCAGGTACGCCGACACCACCACGTTCGCCGTGTAGCTGCGGGTCGTACGGTCGAAGCTGCCGCCGCAGGTGACCAGCCGCAGTTCGGCACGGCCCGACTCGCGGGGCCCGTAGGCCTGATGGGCGTCGAAGTGGTCGCGGGTGAGGACCTGGACGGACTCGACGGTGAACTCCGCGACCTTGGCGTCGGCCCGGACCACCCGGATCGTCTGGCCCGGCCGCATGGCACTGACCTTGTAGAAGACAGCGGGCCGGGTCTCGGTGTCGACGTGACCGACCATCAGCGCGGTGCCCGGCGCCCCGGGTGCCACGCCGCCCGCGTACCAGCCGACCACGCCCGGCTGGTCGTACGGCGGCGGATCGAGCGCACCGCGTGCGTCCAGACCCCGCGCCACCACGGGCGCCTGCACCCCGAGCCCGGGGATGTCGACGCGCTGGGGCAGCGCGTCGACATCCCCGGG
>NZ_MUKA01000726.1 GCF_002150735.1 Streptomyces africanus | reverse complement strand
TCGGTGGTGGGGCCGACGTCCGCGCCGAACAGGTTCCTGGTCACGATGCGCAGCGCGACATGGCCGACGTCCGGCACCACCGCCGCCACGTCGCCGTCCTGGTAGCGCTGCTCCCACCGGCGGAGCATGGCAGCGGTTTCCTCGGTCATGGTGTCCGCGAAGGCGGAGATCTTCGGGCGGTGGAAGGACGGCTGCATCAACCGGCGCTGCCGGTGCCAGGACTCCCCGCCTATCGCGCCGATCAGACCGTTCCGCAGGACCGGCCGGACCGTCCGGTACAGGAAGTTTTCCTTGTCGTAGTTCTCCCTGTTCTCGACCAGGACCCGGTGCACGTGGTCGGGATGGTTCAGCATCACCAGCGGGTTGCCCAGCAACCGCATCCGGAATACGTCGCCGTGAGTCTGGACGGCCTTGCTGAGGAACGCTATCTGGTTGCGCCGGACCGCGGACAGCCCGCTGAGTGTCTCCCCCAGGCTCAGACCG
This sequence comes from Streptomyces africanus, assembly GCF_002150735.1. Taxonomy (GTDB): domain Bacteria; phylum Actinomycetota; class Actinomycetes; order Streptomycetales; family Streptomycetaceae; genus Streptomyces; species Streptomyces africanus. The sequence goes on along the minus strand of NZ_MUKA01000726.1, from coordinate 30 downwards.
GGAATGGGGCGCCCGCCCTGAGCGGAATGC
>NZ_MUKA01000188.1 GCF_002150735.1 Streptomyces africanus | reverse complement strand
TGGCCCGGCTGCTGAAGGCGGAGCGGGCGGAAGCGTAAGCCCCGGCCCCCGCTCCGCCTTCAGCAGCCGGGCCAGTTCCAGCCGCTTGATCTTGGTGGTGGCGGTCTGCGGCAGGTCGTCGAGCTTCCACTGCACGGGCTCCGCCATCGCGGGCAGACCGGCCACCGCCGACTTCCAGGCGGCGAGGTCGAGGGGCTTGTCGTCGCGGGTGCACACCACGGGCAGGGGTTTGCCGTCCTCGTCGGGGACGATGATGACCTCGACGAGCTCCGGTATCCGGGCGAAGAGGGTGTCCTCGATCTCCAGGGTGCTGTCGATGCCCTCGATCTCGTCGACCTCCCGGTCGAGCAGGTGCAGGCAGCCCCACTTGGTGCGGTAGCCCAGGTCGCCCATGCGCCACCACTCGCCGTCGGCCTGCTTCTCCCAGCGCGCGTGCTCACCGAGGTAGGTGACGATCCGTCCGTCGGAACGCACCTCGATGTAGCCGGGGTTGGACTTGGTGGGCCGCTTGCCGTCCCGGCTGACGACGCGGACGCCCGTCATGCCGGGGAACGGGGAGCCCACGCAGCGGCCGTCGGCGTCCGCGCCGCGCTTCTTGGAGTAGGTGCGCCCGGCGATCGGGCCGACCTCGCTCTGCCCGTACATCTGGACGAACTGCGGCGACTCGCGCCGTGACGCGGTCAGCATCAGGTGCACGGTGCGCGGGTGGATGGCGTCGAAGGTGCTGCTGAAGTACTTCACGTTCGCCAGCGGCCGGCGCGGGTCATCGACCAGCACCTCCCAGCGCAGGAACGTGTTGGGGTGCGCCTCGATCAGGCCCGGCGGGGCCTGGCGGAACACCTCGGCCACGACCTCCGGGTCGTCGTCCCGGAGGATGATCATCGGGTGTCCCTGGAGGATCGTGATGGGCATGGCGGTGAACATCCGCGAGTGCACGAACGACACGTGGATGGCCACCGGTTCGCTGCGGCCCACCAGGGACGCCACCGTGCCCTGCGGGCGGTAACGGGCCTCGAAGGTGCGCCCGGTGTGCACCGCCAGCTTGGGCGTTCCGGTGGTACCGGAGGTGTGGGTGACGAGCGTCGGGTGGTCCGGGGGCATGGTCACCGGCGCGACCCGGGTCGAGCCTGCCAGCGAGGCGAAGGTGAGGGCCTCGTCGTGGCTGCCGGAGGCCAGGAGCACCTTCCGGGTCAGGCCGAAGACCTCGGCGGGCAGATGGTGGTCCAGCTTGTCCTGGTCGGTCACCAGGTAGGGCTGGTCCACGCGGCGCACCAGCTCGCACACGGTGGCGCCGTCGAGCTTCGGGGACAGCAGGACCGGGACGGCGCCGATCCTGGCGGTGGAACAGGCCAGGAGCGTGATGTCGAACCCGTTGGTCTTGTGGACGACCACGCGCTCCCCGGGCCGGACGCCGGCCGCCCACAGCCGGGAGGCCAGGTCGTCGACGAGGTCGGCGACCTCCGTGAGCGTCATGCGGCGCCCGCGCTCCGGAGCGATGTCGAGATCATGGTCGAGAATAACGGGATTCGCCGGGTGCCGGGCCGCGGCCCGGTCGAAGAGCGTGCCCAGCCGAATTCCCTTGTTTCCGATACGCTGAAGAAACATCTGCCCACCCTCTCATCCGCCGTGACTGTTCCTCAGCCGTGCGGCGGGCCGTTTGAATTCAGGCTCCCGTACGGATCACCGGGAAATGTCACCGCTTTTCGATGACGTCCTTGATGCGCTTCAGCGTGGCGTCGAGGTCCTGCTCGAGCTTGGCGGTCCAGTCGGCGACGAAGCGCTTGCGGTCGTCCTCGTCGAGGTCGGCGACGATCTTGTGGATGCCGGCGGTGGCCCGGCCCATGCGGAAGTGGTGGGTGAGCACGCAGCCGTCGCCGGCGGGCGCCATGTCGAAGCCCCAGATGCTCTCCTGGTCCTCGCGGGCGTGGGTGAGCATCATCCACTGGAAGGTGCGGCCGGGCTCGGCGGCGGTGATGCGGCACTCGGTGTGCCAGACGCCGCGCACCAGGGGCGCCCAGGCGACGACGTCCTCGCTGCGGAGGTTCTCGCCGCGGAAGACGGCGCCGACGGTGGAGGGTTCGCCGGAGACCCACGTGCCGCCCCGGCATTCGGGGCTCCATTCGGCACTGCGCGGCAGATCACTGACGACGGAGTAGACCTCGAGCGGGGTCGCGGAAATGTGAATGTCGGCCTTGAGCTGGAAGAGCGGCGAGGTGTCGATGATTGACTGAGTCATGTGCAGAATTCTGTCGAGGCTGCCCGGTGCCGGTCAAAGAGCGGCTTTCTCATTTGTCAGGTCTGAATTCCCGCATTTCACCGGCGCCGTGCGCCCCGATCGCCTCAGGCCCCGTCGGCGACGCTCAGCACGAGTTTTCCGTGCACCTTGCCCTCCTCCAGCCGGCGGTGGGCCTCGGCGGCGTCGCTCAGGTGCAGCCGCTCGACGGCCCGGGGCCTGAGGCTTCCGTCGGCGACCAGCCGGTTGATGGCGCTGGCGGCCTCGGCGAGCTCCCCGGCTGTGGCGTGCGAGATGGCGAAGCCGTGGATCGAACGGTCCCTCAGGTACAGCGGGCCCACCGGCAGCACGGGCCGGGAGCGCAGTCCGGCGAGCAGCACGATCCGCCCCCGCCCGGCGAGCAGGTCCACCGCTGTCTCCAGGTCGTTGGTGCCGGAGGCGTCGAGGTAGAGGTCGGCGCCCGCCGGGGCGGCGGCGCGGATGCGCCCGGGCACGTCGGGGTCCCGGTAGTCGACGACGTGGTCGGCGCCGAGGCCGCGGCAGTACTCGGCGTCCCGCGCGGAGGCGACGGCCACGACCCGGGCGCCCGCGGCGGCGGCCATCACCACCAGGGCGCTCCCGACGTTCCCGCCCGCGCCGACCACGACGACGGTCTCGCCGGAGCGGAGCCGCCCGTGGGTGAACAGGCCGAGGTAGGCGGTCGCGGCCGGATGGGCCAGCGCGACGGTCTCGTACGGGTCGGCGCCCTCGGGCAGGCGGTACAGCCGGTCGACGGGCACCACCACCCGCTCGGCGGCGGCCCCTTGACGGCCGTCGTGGCCGAGACTGTTGCACCACACGCGGTCGCCGGGCCGGAACCGGTGGACTCCGGCGCCGACCGCGGCGACGGTGCCGGTGAGGTCCCGGCCTATGACGAAGGGGAAGGTGAGCGGGGTTCGCCAGGCGCCCGAGCGCACGAAGGTGTCGACGTGGTTGACCGAGACGGCCGTGACGTCCACCAGGACGTCGGTCGGGCCCGGTTCCGGCGTGGGCTGATCACCGTAACGGATGACGTCCGGAGATCCGAGCTGTTCAATGTAGGCAGCACGCATCATGGTCAGGGATTCTGGCAAAGAGGCCCCGGCCCCGTCCGCGAGCGGCCCGGACGCCGTCGCGGATCTGTCAGATCGGGACCGGGTCTGTCAGATCCGCCCCGTTCCGACGAGGTTGAGACGGGCCAGTTCCCGCCGGGAGCCGACGCCCAGCTTGGGATAGGCCTTGTACAGGTGGTGTTCGACGGTCCTGCGGCTGAGGAACAGCTGCGCGGCGATCTCCCGGCTGCTGTTGCCGTCGGCCGCCAGCCGGACCACCTGCAGCTCCTGCGGGGTCAGCCGGTCGAGGACGTTCTCCGCGGTGGCCTTGGCGCCCGTCGTGGCGTCACCCGCCGCCCGCAGCTCCGCACGCGCACGCTCCGCCCAGGGCACGGCGCGGAGCCGTTCGAATTCCTCCAGGGCCGACCGGAGCGAGTCACGGGCCTCGCTGCGGCGCCGGGCCCTGCGCAGCCACTCCCCGTACAGCAGCCCGGTGCGGGCCCGCTCGAAGGGCCGCCGGACCTGTCCGTGCAGCCGGACCGCCTCGCGGTAGTCCTCCTCCCGCCCGTCGACCAGCGCCCGGCACCGGTGGGCCACCGCCCGCGCCCACGGCTGCCGGCCGGCCCGCGCCCAGGCCTCGAAGGCGAGCATCGGCCGCTCGGCCCGCTCGGACTGCCCGAGCCGTACCGCGGCCTCCACCTGATCGGCGACGGTGGCCATGGCCATCGCCGTGTGGCGCTGCGGCCCCGGGCCGACGGCGCTCTCCAGCCGGCCGAGCGCCGCCTCGTAGTCGCCGCGCGCCAGTTCCAGCAGGCTCAGGGCGCTCTCGCCGGCCACCCGGCCGACGTCGGGCACGTCCCGCGTGAGGCTGCGGCAGCGCTGCTCGTCGCCCTCGATCGCCGCGATCCGGGCGGGAACGCCGTTGAGCCAGGCGACGCGCTCGCGCAGCCCGGTGTCGCGGGCGATCTCCACGGCCTCGGCCACCGACGCCTCGGCGTCCCGGTGCGCCCCGGCCAGCACCTGGCGCTCCGCCAGCAGGTGCAGAGCCTGGGGCAGGGCCCCGATGAGGCCCTGCGCGCGGCAGCGGGCCACCTCGGCTGCGGCCAGTTCCATGGCCGTGGCGTCGTCCCCGAGCAGGATCGCGCTGTGCAGGGCGCGGGTGCGCGCCGCGTCCGTGCCGTCCTGGCCGGCGGCGACGGCGCGCTCCAGCAGGGGCAGTCCGCGGCCGTAGTCGTCGTCGACGAGGTACGCCATGCCCTCCACCATCGGGTCGGCCTCCCCGAGGGACGCCAGCCGCTCGGCGGCCTCCCGCACCGAGTCGGCGTCACCGGCGAACCAGCCGTACGTGGCGCCGGTGCGGAGCATGGCGGGGCCCAGGCCGGGGCCGGCCGCGTGCGTCCGCCGCAGCAGCAGCCGGGCGGCCTCCCGCTGGTCCCCCGACTCGAACATCACGGCGGCCCGCACGGGGGCGAGCCGGGCCAGGTCCTCCGGTTCGGGGGTCGACCGCTCGGCCTGCTCGGCCAGGTCCCGGGCCTGGCCGGCGTGCCCGGCGTTCAGGGCGCAGGTCGCGGCGTCGGTGAGCCGGTGCACCTGGTCGCGGCGGTCGGGGGTGAGCCGGGCGGCCTGCTGGTGCAGGAGCGAGGCGGCGGCGTACGCGCTGCGGTCGGCGGCCCGCTCGGCGGCGGCCACCAGTTCGGCGGCGACTCCGTCGTCGGGCGAGGTCGTGGCCAGCGGCAGGTGCCGGGCCCGGCAGTCGGGATCCTCCGCGGCGTCGGCCAGCGCCTGGTGGACGGCGATCCGCCGGGCCAGTACGGCTCCCTGGTAGGCGGCGGTCCCGATCAGCGGGTGGCGGAACACCACGGTGCTCTCGGTCACCTGGATGAGCCCTGCCCGCTCCGCGTCCTCCAGGTCCTCCAGCCCCACGCCGAGCCTCCGGGCGGCCTTCATCTGCAGCGGCAGGTCGCCCCGCCCCTCGGCCGCGGCGAACAGCAGCGCCAGCCGCGTCTTCTCGGGGAGCGCGGCGATCTGGGTGCGGTACGACGACAGCACCCGGTCGGCGACGGTCAGGGGCGTGAACCTGCCCGGGTCGTCGCGGCGGGCGGCGCCGAACTCGATGAGCGCCAGCGGGTTACCGGCGGACTCGGCGATGACCTGGTCCCGCAGGGCGGGGGCCAGCCCCAGGCCGGCGAGGATGCTCATGGCGTCGCCGGTGTCGAGCCGGGAGGGGCGCAGTTCGGTGAGCCCGGGTGCGGCGAACCCCTCGTCCCGGGTCGCGAACACCATGGCCACCTGCTCGGCGGAGAGCCGGCGGGCGGCGAAGAGCAGCGCGTCGGCGGTGGCCTGATCCAGCCACTGGGCGTCGTCCACCAGGCACAGCAGCGGCCCCTGCTCGGCCAGGTCCGCCAGGAGCGTGAGCACGGCCAGCCCGGTCAGGAACCTGTCCTGCGTCCGGGTGCGCCCGGTCCCGAGGACCGCCCGCAGGGCTTCAGCCTGCGGTTCGGGTAAGCCGTCCAGCCGGTCCTGCACCGGCCACAGCAGCTGCACCAGCCCGCCGAAGGCGAGGTCCGCCTCCGGCTCGACCCCGGTGACCCGCAGGACCCGCATGCCCGACGCCGACGCCGACTGCGCCGCCCGGTCGAGCAGGGCCGTCTTCCCGATGCCCGCCTCGCCCCGCAGGACCAGGGCACCGCTGCGTCCCTCGCGGGCCCGGGCGGTCAGTTCCTCAAGCGCCGCAAGCTCGGTGGACCTGCCGTACAGCACGTAGGTGCCCCCACTCCCCGTGATGCGGCCCACCGGTAGGCAAGCCGTGCCGACGTACGTATCCGGTTTCAGAAATCTTACTGATTCGGCCTGACCTCCCCCCTTCTTACGGTGTGGAACAAGCCGTTCCCCGATGGAGGAGATCGTGAGCCACTTCTTCGAACCGCTGCCCCTGGGCAAGTTGACGCTGCCCAACCGGCTCGTCATGGCGCCGATGACGCGCAGCCGGGCCAGGGACGGCGTACAGACCCCGCTGGCGGCCGACTACTACGCGCAGCGCGCCGGAGCGGGTCTCATCATCACCGAGGGCACGCAGCCCTGCGTGATCGGGCAGGGATACATCGACACACCGGGTGTGCACACGCCCGAGCAGGTGGAGGCATGGCGTCGGGTGACCGACGCGGTGCACGAGAGGCAGGGCCGGATCTTCGTGCAGATCATGCACTCCGGCCGCATCGGGCACCCGAGCCTCTACCCCGACGGCGCGCTGCCGCTGGCCCCGTCGGCGGTGGCCTCGGGCGGCCGGATGTACACGCCGGACGGCATGCTGGACCACCCCACGCCCAAGGCCATGGACCTGGAGGACATCGCCCGGGCGGTGGAGGACCACATCTCCGCCGCCAAGTACGCGATGGACGCCGGGTTCGACGGTGTGGAACTGCACGGCGCCAACGGCTACCTGATCCACCAGTTCCTCGCCGACAACACCAACCTGCGCACCGACGCCTACGGCGGCAGCGTCGACAACCGCATCCGGTTCGCCGTCGAGGTCGCCCAGGCGGTCAGCGACGCGATCGGCCCCGAGCGGGTCGGCATCCGCCTGTCCCCCGCCAACACGACCAACGGCATCGAGGAGAGCGACTCCGCCGCGCTGTACGAGGCCCTGATCCGCGCCCTGGCGCCGCTCAACCTGGCCTATGTCCACGTGATGGAGTTCGGCAGCCGTGACATCACGAAGCTGATCCGGCGGGACTGGCCGGGTGTGCTGATCCTCAACCCGCACGCCACGGGCGAGGAGGCCGCGGTG
>NZ_MUKA01000187.1 GCF_002150735.1 Streptomyces africanus | reverse complement strand
GCGCGACTTCGTGGGACGGTCCTACCGGGGCTGGCACCGGCACATCACCCTCGCCTCGGCGGCCCACGCGGCGGTCGTGCTGTCCACCGACGGTCTCGGCCTGGAACACGTGGCCTAGGACGTGCGGACACGACCTAGGGCGTGTCCGCACGTCCTAGGCCACGTGTTCCAGGCCGAGACCGTCGGTGGACAGCACGACCGCCGCGTGGGCCGCCGAGGCGAGGGTGATGTGCCGGTGCCAGCCCCGGTAGGACCGTCCCACGAAGTCGCGCAGCCCGACCTCCTCACCGGTCTCGGTGAAGTCCCGGTGCACCCGGCGGGTCAGCTTCGTCAGCCGGAGCAGTGGGGCCACCGGCGCGTTCATCAGGTCGGTCAACCACAGCCGGGCCGGCGGGCGCTGCGGGTCGCGCCACTCCCCGAGGAGCAGCATCGGACGCTGCCGGCCCGCCTGCGGGTCCAGCAGCGACACCCGTACCACCGAGGCGAGGGAGGTCTGCGAGGTGTTGCGGCGTGCCGGGTCGAGCCAGTGCACCGGACGGCGCAGTCCCTTCGTCGACTCCATGATCTGCTGGGCGGGCAGCGGCCCCGCGCCGAAACCGGGCAGTGCCTGGTCGGCCACCGTCAGGCGGCAGGACGCCCCGATCCGGCCGACGACGGGCACCCGGGCCCGGGCGAGCCGCGCCAGCGTCGGGCGGACGGCGCTGCCGCGCAGGTCCAGCAGGACCGGCCGGCGCGTGACGTTCCAGTTCCGCGCGGTGTCGAGGGCCACGGCGACGGCGCACTCCTCCGGCGTCTCCCGCCCGGCCTCCTGGGGAACCTCGGCCCGTGCACGCCGTTCGTGATCCGTTACCCACTGCTCGGTCAGGAGCAGACGCCAGTTGACCGGAACGCTCATCTCCTGCGAGGCGAACCACAGGCCGAACGCCTGCTGGCCACGGAACATGTGGCCCAACCGGGGGGCGAACAACCGGTCCACGCCCACGGTGTGCTCCCCGGCCTTCGGGATGTGCAGCGAGCGCACCACCCAGGCCCGCGGCGCCCCGGCCCGCTCCACATATGCCGCGAGGTCGGCCCGTATCGGACGCCAGTCCCACGTCGAACTGGAGATGAAATGGTGCAGGCTCTGCTCGGCGCCCGCACCGCCCACATGCGCGGCGATGTTGCGGATCGACTTGCGGCCTTCGGCGAACAGCAGCCCCTGCAGATACTGGTCGGCCTTCTGCCGCTGGTCCTTCCTGCGGAACCGGGCGGAGAGGGCGTCGCGGAGTTCGGTGAGGACGTCGTCGCAGATCGCACTGTCGGTGAGTTCGTGGACCCGAAGACGCTTCAAGCCCAGTTCGGCGAAAGTCTCCCGCGTGACATCAGACGTGTTCACAACGCTCTCCATCCGGTCGGACAACCCTGCGGCTGCACGACCACCGTCGTATCCGGGCCCGTTCCGGCACGAGGTGCGCCGAACACCTAGTCGCCGGGCCCGCCGGTGCCCGGGCCACCAGCGCGCCCGCCGGGCGCCGCACCGGGCCACGGCGGCGGGCCGGACCGCCGGTCAGGGGTGTGGCCGGATCACCCCCACAGCGGAAGACGGCAGGAAAACGCCTGTACGGGCGCCGCTAGGTGACGGATTCGGCCCGGGCCTCTACCGTTCGTCGGCAAACGGCCGGACCATCGCCTGGCGGTCTCGCGGAGTACGGCATTCTGTCCGCCGCCGATGTCTCGGCGGCGGTTCACTCCGCCCGGCCGTCGAGGCGGTGGACACGGCCCGCAGGGCCCGAGAGGTGAGAAGTCCCGACGTGACCACACCATCCAGAACGGGTGACAGGCGCCGTACCGAGTCGTACACGGCCGTCGGCGACGCTCTGGACGCGGCCCGTGAGGTCCCCGCGACCGACGGCGCGCCGACCGACTGGGCCGACCGGCTCGCCGTGCTGCTCGCCGAGGAGCGGCCCGACGGTGTGCTGCACTACCTGAAGCCGGCGCGCGGACGGTTCCTGAACGGCACCGGGAGCGACCAACTGGCAGTCGTCCGGAGGTGCCCGCCCGACCTGGTCAGCTTCTGGGCGGGCAACGCCGACCTGCTGCTCGCCGACGGCGACCCCGACGCGCTCGCGGAACGCACCGAGGAGGCGGTGGCGCGACTGTCCGCCCACGCCCGCACCGTGCTGCTGTTCACCGGCTTCGATCCGCGCCCGATCCCCGGACTGCGCCACCTGCGCGGCAGGACCGCCACGTACACCGCGCACGTGCGGGCCATCGCCGACCGGTACGGCTGCCCGGTGGTGGACCTGTGGTCGCTGCGCGCGCTGCAGGACCGGCGCGCCTGGGAAACGGGCGAGCTCTGTCTGTCCCCGGCGGGCCACCGCCAGGTCGCCGCACAGGCGGCCCGGGTGCTCGGGCTGCGCAACACCGTCTCCGAGGGCCGGCTGCTGCGTGAGCCGGGAACGTCACTCGTCCGGCTGCGCCGCAGCGGTGAGGGGTGGTTGCGCGACTACCACGCACCGTGGCTCGCCCGCCCGGTGCCGGAATGCCGGCACGAGGGCGGGCACGAGTCCTGAGGACGGGCCGGGACGAAGGCCGCGGGCCCGTTGGGAGGCCGGGTGCCGAAGCGGCCCGTGTCGGCGCCGCAGTCCGGGTCGCATCACCGCCAGCTGCGTGCCGGTTCCGGTGGCGCACCGCTGCGCGGGCGGCGGCGCGCGCCGCCGCAGTCTCGGACCGGCGGTGGGCGGCTGCCGTCGGCCGCGCCGGATCCCGCCCGTTCGACTACTGACCCGGCGGGATCGTCCGTACGAGTCCCGTCCGTACGGTGACGACCGGCCGTGCGGCGCGTGCGGCCCCGGGGCAGACGTGTCGGCCGGGCGACCGCTGGTCGCCCGGCCGGAGTTCACCGCCGTCGTACGCGCGTCCGTCAGGCGTCCGCCGTCGCGCCGAGGTCCGCCGCGAAGCCGTCGCGCCATGAGGTGAAGCGCGGCTCCCAGGACAGGACGCGGCGGGCGCGGGCGTTGGAGGCGCCGCGCAGACCCGTCAGGTACAGCACGCCCCAGCCGCCGACCGCGAACCGGGCCAGGAAGGCGGGCGCCGACTTGGGCTTCGGGGCACCCAGAATCCGGGCGAGTTCCGGGAGCCACACATGCACGGGCGCCGGCTCGTCGTCGACGACGTTGAGCACGGACACGTCCGTGTCGGCGCTCAGTGCGGCGACGATCGCGGAGGCGGCGTCGGTGGTGTGCGTGAAGGAGAAGACCGAGTGTCCGCCGCTGACCACCGGGACCTTCCCGGCCCGCACCTGCGCGACGAACGGGCCGTCGGGGGCGAAGCCGGTGCCCGGGCCGTAGAGGTGCCCGAAGCGCAGCACCAGCCCCCCGGCCGCCCGGGTGACGCGCTCCAGTTCCCGGACCGCCTCCAGCACGGGCCGGTAGGCCTGCGGCGGGTTGCTCAGGAACGGCGCGTCCTCGTCGGCGGGCCCCTGGCCCGGCTCGTTGACGAACGCGATGCTCTGGGCGATGAAGCGCTTGACGCCGGCCTCCGCGGCGGCGTCCACGAGGTTGCGGGTCCCCTCGGTGCGCAGCCGGTTCGTGAGCGCGAACTCCTTGTCCACCCGCTTGGGGTTGGGGTTCGCCGGGATGGCGGTGAGCAGGTGCACCACCGCGTCCGGCGCGGTCCGGCGCGTCGTCGTCCGGACCCAGTCGCGGTCCAGGGCGTCGCCGTAGACCATCTGCACACCGGAGTTCTCCAGGTCGGCGGCCCGGCCCTTGGAGCGGGCCAGTCCCACCACCTCGTGGCCCGCGGCGAGCAACTGGCTCGCGAGCTGCTGTCCGATGGCTCCGGTGACGCCGGCTACCAGAATCCTCATGTCAGTTCCTCTTGTCGCTGGGCAGGTCGCTACCGCGCCGCGGAGCGGTTCCGGGCCAGGTGAGCGGTCACCTTGGCCGCCTGGTCGTCGGGGATGGACATACCGAGCACGTCACGCAGCGTCGGCACGACGTCCTCGGCGGGGATGATCCGGCGTTCGTCGTCGAAGTGCGGGTAGCGCGTCTCCAGGACACGGTCGCGCAGCACATGGCGGACCTCGGGACCGACGCGCATGGCGACGACGTGACCGCGGAACACCGATCGGGGGCTCGTCATCGAGAAGTGTGCGGCGACCTCGAGATCGATCGGGTACTGCGCCTCGGTGGTGAAGGCGTACACGTCGAACCAGCCGTCCTGGTGCAGGGAACGGAGCACCCACTCCCCGCCGTCGTCGTCCAGCCGCCACTGCCAGCCGCCGACCGTCAGTGTGGCGCCGTCCCGGAACGGGATCGGCTCCAAGGGACCCTCGTCCCCGAAGCCCACGTCGACGAGCCACCGCTCGCCACCGGCCTCGGCCACCAGCGTCGTGTGCGAACGGAAGCGGATGTCTGTGGTGTTGCCGCGCCGTACGCGTGCCAGATGGCACGTCACGCGGAAGCCGAGGCGGGTCAGTACGGCGGTGAACAGCAGGTTGTGCTCGTAGCACGAACCGCCCTCACCGCCGTGCACCAGCTTGTCCTGAAGGGACTTGATGTCGAGCGGCAGCTGGTCGCGGTCGATGCCGTCGGCCAGGAAGCCGATGGCCGCCAGATGGCCGCGGTGCACCGCCCGCAGGGTGTCGAAGGTGGCGGTGCGCGGCCCGTCGTGGCCGATGCGCCGCAGATAGGCGTCCAGGTCCAGCTGGTCGCTGCCCCATATCGTGTCCGGGCCGGAGTCGCCCACGCTCGTGATAGTCAACGGCACTGCCCTTTCGAGAGGAAAGGCCCGGGCAGGACGGAAGGGGAGGGCCCGGGCCTGACGGGAGGAGATCTGCTGTTCCGGACGGGACGGAAACGGGCCCGTGGGCGCGTTCGCGGCCGGCCGCGAACGACTCGGACGGTGCAGAAGTGTGGCAGCGGGACACCGGCGGGCGCTTCGCGGAAGGCCGAATCTGTCAACTCGCCCGGCACTCCGACATGACGGACTCGGGCCCCGCCCGTGGCCCCCGGCCGGTTCTTCCGGTGGGGTGTCCGCCCGTGAGAGCGGTCCCGCCGCGACGGCCCGCGCAGCCACGCGCACGGACGGGCCGGCGGGAACGGCTGCCGAAGAACAGCATCGAGGAGAACCCCATGGCAACGGTTGACGCGGCGGTACTCGTCGCCAAGGCGGAGAAGCTGCGGGAGCTGCACGGCGACAGGCCGTTGGTCCTGCCCAACGCGTGGGACGCCGCCAGCGCCCGGGTGCTGGCCGATGCGGGCTTCCCGGCGCTCGCCACGGGCAGCAAGGCCGTCGCGGAGAGCCTCGGCTTCACCGACCACCAGGGCGCCCCGGCCGAGGAGATGCTGGCCGCGGCCGCACGCATCACCCGTGCCGTCGACGTACCGGTGACCGTGGACGTCGAAGCGGGCTACGGCCTGCCCGGCAAGGACGTCGTGGCCCGGCTCCTGGCGGCCGGAGCGGCCGGCTGCAACATCGAGGACACCGCCCACCCGGGCACCGAACTGGTCGACGTCGACTCCCAGGCCGCCTTCCTGGCCGAGGTCCGGCACGCCGCCGACGAGGCCGGCGTCCCGCTCTACGTCAACGCCCGGGTGGACGTGTGGGAGCCGGGCGCGTTCCCGCCCGAGACGCCCGAACAGGAGCGGATCGAGGAGGCCGTACGGCGCGCTCGCGCCTATCTGGAAGCCGGAGCCGACTCGGTGTTCCCCGTCTTCGCGGCCGAGGAGGAGACGATCGCCGCCCTCGTGGAGCGCATCCCCGGGCCCGTCAACATCATGTATCTGCCGCAGACGCCCGCGCTTCCCCGCCTGGCCGAACTCGGCGTGGTCCGCGTCACGTTCGGCCCCGGGCTGCACATGGCGACACTGATGGTCCTCGAGGGCCTGGCGGAAAAGATTCGCCGCGGCGACGATCCGTACGCCGAGTTCCTGAAGCGGCGCCCGGCCTGATCCGGACACGCCCGCGACCGTCCGCCGACCGCCTTCTCACCCGCCACGACCGTGCCCCTCGGCCCTCGGACCGAGGGGCACGGCCGCTTCCGCGGCCACCGGGCGGGCCCACCTGCACCGCCGTTCCGACATGACGAAGTGGGTCGCAGGTGCGTTGCCGCGTCTGTCTTGAATGCACAGCATGGAACCGTCTTCACCGACGTTCCCGAGCCGCCGTCCCGCCAGGGCCTTCCTCTCCGAGGGACGACAGGCCGTCCGCTCCCCCCACCAGCCACCGGCCGCCGTGCCGCACCAGCCGTGCGGCAGCAGCCGGGTTCCGCCGAGCGGCCACGGGTGACAGGGCGTCACAGCTCAAGTGCCCACCTGGACAGATACCGAGGAGACGAAGAGCGATGTCGAAGATAGTCGTCGCCGGAGGCGGCATCGGCGGGCTGGCCGCGGCGGTGAGCCTGGCCGCGCACGGCCACGAGGTCACCGTCCTCGAACGCAGGGACACCTTCGCCGAATACGGGGCCGGGATCCAGATCGCGCCGAACGGCTTCCGCGCGCTCGACCGGCTCGGGGTCGGCGACGCGGTGCGCAGCCGCGCCGTGTTCATCGACGCGCTGTGCTTCATGGACGGCACGACCGGCCGGACGGTCGCCCGGATGCCGCTCACCGACTCCTACCGCAAACGGTTCGCGAACCCGTACGCCGTGGTGCACCGTGCCGACCTCTACCAGCCGCTGCTGGACGCCTGCCGCGCCTCCGACCGCATCGAACTGCTCGCCGGCAAGGACGTGCGGGCCTACGAGTGGACGGGAGGCCGGGCCACGGCCGTCACCCGGACCGGTGAACGGTACTCGGGTGTCGCCCTGATCGGCGCGGACGGCATCCGCTCCGCCATCCGGGCCCGGCTGATCGGAGACGGGTCGCCCAGGGTGTCGGGCCACACCATCTACCGTTCCGTGATCCCGATGGAGCGCGTCCCCGAGGAACTGCGGTGGAACACGGTGACCCTGTGGGCGGGTCCCAAGTGGCACTTCGTCCACTACCCCATCGGCGGCGGCGAGTTCCTGAACCTGGCCGCCACCCGCGACAACGGCGCCACCGAAGCCCTGGTCGCCGAACCGGTCCGCAAGGAACGGGTCCTGGACGGTTTTCCGGAGGTGTGCGACACCGCCCTCGCCCTGCTGCGGCTCGGGGAGCAGTGGCGGTCCTGGGTGCTGTGCGACCGGGACCCGGTCCCGGACTGGTGCACCGGTCGCGTCACCCTGCTCGGCGACGCCGCGCACCCGATGCTGCAGTACGCCGCCCAGGGCGCCTGCATGGCGCTGGAGGACGCCGTCGTCCTCGGCGAGGTGATGGCCGGCATGACCTCCGACGACGTCCCGCTGCGCCTGGCCGAGTACAACGCAGCGCGGTGCGAGCGCACCGCCCGCGCCCAGACCGCCGCCAGGGACATGGGACGCCTCTGCCACCCCGCGGGCGAGGCGGCCGTGGCGCGCAACACGATGCTCTCGTCGATGTCCGTGGACGAGCTGTACGACGCAATCGAATGGCTGCACGGCGGCGACTTCGGCCCGCCGCAGGGCCTGGGCCGCCCGTCGGAACTCGGGGCGGACGGACCCCTCGTTCCCGCACACACCTTCGCACCGTCCACGCAGGGCAGCGCCGGCGTCGACGGCTTCCCCGTCCGATGACCGCCCGCCGGCCCATTTCCCGGCACATCTCGCGGCTGAACTCGCCTCGCACCCTTCGGAGATCTTCAGTGGACAACACCCTGGACGACATAGGCCTCGGTTCCGCGTTGCAGCAGCCCAGCCGGCGCACCGCCGTGGCGGACCTGCCCCGGCTCGCCGACCCCGTCCAGCTGCCGCTGAGCGAACCGCCGCGCACCGCCACGACGAAGGTGCAGCGCGTCGGACCCGCCCGCCGGCTCAGCGAAGGCAAGGAGCGTGCCGCATGACCGAGTTGAAGGACCGGGCCCGCCCGGCGGGCGACGTGGACGTCCTCGTCGTCGGTGCCGGGCCCACCGGACTGCTCGCCGGCTGCGAACTGCTGCGCCGCGGCGTCAAGATCCGCGTGGTCGACCGGGACCTGGAGCCCACGGCGGTCCCCAAGGCGCTGTCGCTGTGGCCCCGGGCCGTGGACGTGCTCGACGACCTGGGCGTGGGGGAGGGCCTGCGCGCGGCGTCGGTCCGCGTGGACACCTGGAGTTACTTCTCCGACCGCCGCCCGCTGGCCTCCTTCCCCATCCCCGCCGAGTACGCCGCCCTCAGCCTGCCCCAGTACGAGACCGAACGGCTGCTGACCGAACGCTTCCACGCGCTGGGCGGCAAGGTCGAGCGCGGCGTACGGCTCCTCGCTGTGGACGACGTCGACTACTCCGGCCGCATCGACGCCACCGACGGGGTCACCGCCGTCCTCGAACACCACGACGGTGGCGTCGAACGCGTCCGCGTCCCCTTCCTGATCGGAGCCGACGGAGCGGGCAGCGCGGTGCGCGGCCAGCTGGGCACCGGGTTCGAGGGCAGCACGTACGAGATGGCGTTCGCCCTGGTCGACACCCACATCGAGGGGCACCTGCCGGCCAACGAGATCCGCTACTACCAAGCCCCCTCGGGCACCCTGGTCATCGTGCCGATGCCGGACGGTGTCTTCCGCTTCCTGTGCGTGCTGCCGAGAGCGGCCCAGGAGGTCGGCGTCCCGATGATGCAGAAACTGGTCGACGAGCGCGGCCCGCGCGGCATCAGGCTGACCGACCCCGTCTGGCAGAGCGTCTTCCGGGTGCACGCCCGGCGCGCCACGGACTTCCAGCGCGGCCGGATCTTCCTGATGGGCGACGCGGCGCACGTGCACAGTCCCGCGGGCGGCCAGGGGATGAACAACGGCCTGCAGGACGCGCACAACCTGGCCTGGAAGCTGGCCGCGGTGATCCACGGCGACTCGCCTTCCTCGCTGCTACGCGACTACGGCGCCGAGCGCATCCACATCACCCGGCGCATCGTGCGCGACACCGACATGCAGACCCGCGCCTGGATGGCGGGGAGCCGGGCCAAAGTGATCACCCGTGACGCCCTGTTCCGTCTGGCCGACCGCACCGGCGCCGTCACCCGGTTCTACGCGCCCGTCCTCGCCGGGCGGCGGCTCGCCTACGAGGTCGTGCGCACCACCCAGCTCCCTTCCCGCCGGCACCGGTGCGCGCTGCGCGGTCGGCTCCCCGGCGGCCTGCGCGTCGGCTCGGTCTTCCCCCGGCAGGTCGCGCTGGCGCACGCCATGAGCGGCCCGTCGGCGGACCCCTCCGGGTGGACACTCGTCGTCGTCACGCCGCCCACCGGGTGTCACGCCAGGTGGCTCGAGGAGATCGAGCGGATCGCGGCGCGGCGCCGGCGCCTGCGGGTGCTGCCGCTGGGCCGCCGCGAACTCGCGTCGTTCGGTGCCTGCCCCGAGGCCCACTACCACCTGGTCCGGCCCGACGGGCACATCGCCGCCCACGGACACGAACGCGACCTGGACCGCCTGGAGTCCGAACTGGACGAAGTGCTGCTGCCCCGGACCTGACCGGCCCGCAGCACACCATCACTCCCTGGAAGGAGAGTCATGACCACCGACACGACCGTGGCCATCGCCTATCACTCCGGCTATGGACACACCGCGGTGCTCGCCGAGGCCGTGGGGGACGGAGTGGCCGAGGCGGGGGCCAGGACCGTGCCGGTCCCCGTCGACACCATCACGCCCGAGCAGTGGGCCGCCCTCGACGCCGCCGACGCCATCGTCTTCGGCGCCCCCACCTACCTGGGCAGCGCGTCGGCCGCCTTCCACGTCTTCGCCGAGTCGACGTCGGGCCGCTGGGCCAAACGCGCCTGGACCGGGAAGGTGGCCTCCGGGTTCACCGTCTCCGGGTCGATGAGCGGGGACAAGCTGCACACCCTGCAGTACTTCTCGATCTTCGCCGCCCAGCACGGGATGCACTGGGTCAACCTCGACCTGCTGCCCGGCTGGAGCGCCAGCACCGCCTCCGAGCACGACCTGAACCGCCTGGGCATCACCCTCGGCACCGGCGCCCAGACGGACACCGACCGGGGGCCGGAGGAGGTGTCCAAGGCCGACGCCCAGACCGCCTTCCACCTCGGGGCGCGGGTCGCCCGCGTCGCCGCCGCGCTGACCGCGACGCCGGTGGCCTCCGCGGTCCGCTGACCCAACACGGCACGGCGCTGCCGCCGGCCCTCGGTACCGGGGGCCGGCGGCAGCGCCCCGTGCTTCCCGTCACCGGCATCGAGCAGCAGCGAGAAGAGGAGACACCATGCGGACGGACGAGATCCCCACGCGTGACCACACCCCCGAGTGTGACGGCCGAGTCCCGGCAACTGGCCTTCCGGGACACCGTTCCCCGGGTGCCGAAGCCGTGACGGGCGCCCGGCACCCCGACGTCGACGGGCCGCTTCTCATCGACGTCACACCCGGCACCCCGCGGATGCGGAACGACGTGCGCCCGCTCGTGCGCATCCTGCGACCGGAGCTGACCGCGGAGGCCTTCGACTGCTTCGCCGCCGAAGCGCACCGACAGGGGCTGGTGTTCACCGCCGCCTACCTCGAGGACGGCACCTGCGCGGGCGTGGCCACCCACCGCACCCTGGCCACCAGCCGGGGACGGATCCTCCTGGTCGAGGACCTGGTGACCGACCCCGGCCACCGGTCGACCGGGATCGGGGCGAGGCTGCTGGAGGAGGTCGTCGAGCGTGCCCGTACCGCAGGCTGTGTCGCCGTCGAACTCGACTCGGGCGTCACCAACCACACCGCCCACCGTTTCTACCACGCACGCCAGATGCGCATCGCGGCCTTCCATTTCAGGCTCGACGGCCTGCGCTGACCCGCCCCTGCCACGCGCCCGCACCCGC